>DATGDB010000082.1:0-32044 GCA_035311205.1 Gaiellaceae bacterium
AACTACCAGGTGCCGGTGGAGGTGCCGCAGCGCCGGGCCCGCACGCTCGCCGTGCGCTGGCTCGTCACCTTCGCGCGCGACCGCCGCGAGAAGGGCATGTCGGTCAAGCTCGCCAACGAGATTCTCGACGCGCTCAACCAGCAGGGTGGAGCGTTCAAGCGGAAAGACGACGTCTACCGGATGGCGCAGGCCAACAAGGCCTTTGCGCACTACCGCTGGTAGACGAGGAGAGGCAAACACTTTGAGCACGAAGGAAAAAGAGACAGCAGTCGCACTCGATCACGTCCGGAACATCGGGATCATGGCCCACATCGACGCGGGTAAGACAACGACGACCGAGCGGATCCTCTACTACACGGGCCGCACCCACAAGATGGGCGAGGTCCACGAGGGCGCCGCGACGATGGACTGGATGGCGCAGGAGCAGGAGCGCGGCATCACGATCACGTCTGCTGCCACGACTGCGTTCTGGCGCGATTTTCGTGTGAACATCATCGATACGCCCGGGCACGTGGACTTTACGGTCGAGGTCGAGCGGAGCCTCCGCGTGCTCGACGGCGCAATCGCCGTTTTCGACGGCGTCGCCGGCGTCGAGCCGCAGTCCGAGACCGTCTGGCGGCAGGCCGACCGCTACGGCGTTCCGCGCATCGCGTTCATCAACAAGATGGACCGCGTCGGCGCGGACTTCTTCGCGTCCGTGCAGTCGATGGTCGATCGCCTCGGCGCCCGCGCCGTGCCCGTCCAGCTTCCGATTGGTCAAGAGGAGAACTTCCGCGGCGTCGTCGACCTCATCGAGATGCGCTCGCTCACCTGGTCGGACGACCTGGGGACGAACACGGTGGTCGGCGAGATCCCGCCGGAGCTCGATGAGCAGGCGAACGAGTATCACCACCAGCTGATCGACGCGGTCGCCGATCACGACGAGGAGCTGCTCGAGACCTATCTCGAGGACGAGTCGGCCGTGACGCCGGAGATGCTGCGGCGCGCGGTTCGCGCGACGACGCTCGACATCAGCGTCACGCCGGTGCTCCTCGGGTCCGCATTCAAGAACAAGGGCGTCCAGCCGCTGCTCGACGCAGTCGTCGACTACCTGCCCAGCCCGCTCGACGTGCCGCCGGTGCACGGCCTCGACCCAAGGACCGACCACGAGCTCTCACGCCGCGCGGCTCTCGATGAGCCGTTCTCCGCTCTGGCCTTCAAGGTCATGTCGGACCCGTACGTCGGGAAGCTGACCTACATCCGGGTCTATTCCGGGCAGGTCAAGTCCGGCGATCGCGTCATGAACACGACCTCCGGCAAGACCGAGCGCATGGGCCGAATTCTCCAGATGCACGCGAATCACCGCGAGGAGCGCGAGAACATTGGCGCCGGCGAAATCGCGGCGATCGTCGGGCTGAAGCAGACGACGACCGGTGAGACCCTCGCCATCGACACGGCGCCGATCGTCCTGGAGTCGATGACCTTCCCGGACCCGGTGATCTCCGTCGCCGTCGAGCCGAAGACGAAGGGCGACCAGGACAAGCTTTCAACCGCGCTCCAACGGCTCGCCGAGGAGGATCCGACCTTCCGTGTCCGGAGCGACGAGGAGACCGGGCAGACGCTGATCGCCGGGATGGGCGAGCTGCACCTCGAGATCATCGTCGACCGCCTGACGCGCGAGTTCAACGTCGATGCCAACGTCGGCCGCCCGCAGGTTGCTTACCGGGAGACGGTCGACCGGCGCGTCGAGAAGATCGTGGGCCGCTTCGTCCGCCAGACCGGCGGGCGGGGACAGTTCGGCCACGCGATCATCAACCTGGAGCCGTCCGAGCCGGGCGAGGGCTACGAGTTCCTCGACAAGATCGTCGGCGGGCGCATTCCGCGCGAGTTCATCCCGGCCGTCGATCTCGGGATCCAGGAGGCGATGGAGTCGGGTGTACTGGCCGGCTACCCGGTCGTGGACGTCCGGGTCGAGCTCGTCGACGGCTCCTACCACGACGTCGACTCGAGCGAGATGGCCTTCAAGGTCGCCGGCTCGATGGCCTTCAAGGAGGGCATGAAGCGGGCGAAGCCCAAACTGCTCGAACCGGTCATGGCCGTCGAGGTCGTGACGCCCGAGGACTACCTCGGCGACGTCATGGGCGACCTCAACTCGCGCCGCGGCCGAATCGAGAACCTGGAACCGCGGGGGAATGCCCAGGTCATCAAGGCCCGGGTGCCCCTCGCCGCAATGTTCGGATACGCAACCGACCTGCGCTCGACGACGCAGGGCCGGGCGACTTTCACCATGCAATTCGAGCGATATGAGGAAGTCCCTCAGTCGATCGCCAGCGAGCTCGTCGACTCGCAGAGCGCCTAGGAGGTAGAGGAGTTGGGTAAGCAGAAGTTCGAGCGCAACAAGCCGCACGTCAACGTCGGCACGATCGGTCACATCGACCACGGCAAGACGACCCTCACTGCGGCGATCACGAAGGTCCTCGCGGAGCAGGGCGGCAACACGGCTGTCCGCTCGTTCGAGTCGATCGACAACGCCCCCGAGGAGAAGCAGCGCGGCATCACGATCAACACGGCGCACGTCGAGTACGAGACGGCGAACCGTCACTACGCCCACGTCGACTGCCCGGGTCACGCCGACTACATCAAGAACATGATCACGGGCGCCGCCCAGATGGACGGCGCGATCCTGGTCGTGTCCGCGGCTGACGGCCCGATGCCGCAGACTCGCGAGCACATCCTGCTCGCCCGGCAGGTCGAGGTCCCGTCGATCGTGGTCTTCCTGAACAAGGCCGACATGGTCGACGACCCCGAGCTGCTCGAGCTCGTGGAGATGGAGGTGCGCGAGCTGCTCTCGGCCTACGAGTTCCCCGGGGACGAGATCCCGGTCATCACGGGCTCGGCTCTGAAGGCGCTCGAGGGTGATCCTGAGTGGACGCCCAAGATCCTCGAGCTGATGGAGCAGGTCGACTCCTACATCCCGGAGCCGGTCCGCGACACGGACAAGCCGTTCCTGATGCCGATCGAGGACGTCTTCACGATCACCGGCCGCGGCACGGTCGTCACCGGGCGGATCGAGCAAGGCCAGATCAACTCGGGCGAGGAGGTCGAGATCATCGGCATCAAGGAGGAGACGATGAAGACCGTCGTCACCGGGCTCGAGATGTTCAACAAGACGCTCGACTTCGCCCAGGCCGGCGACAACGCCGGTGTTCTCCTCCGTGGTACGAAGCGCGAGGACGTCGAGCGCGGCCAGGTCGTCGCGAAGCCGCGGTCGATCACCCCGCACACGCACTTCAAGGCCGAGGTCTACGTCCTGTCGAAGGACGAGGGGGGCCGCCACACGCCGTTCTTCAACGGCTACCGGCCGCAGTTCTACTTCCGCACGACGGACGTGACCGGCTCGATCCAGCTCCCGGAGGGCCAGGAGATGGTCATGCCGGGCGACAACACGAACATGGAGATCGACCTGATCCAGCCGATCGCGATGGATCAGGGCCTCCGGTTCGCAATCCGCGAGGGCGGCCGCACCGTGGGTGCGGGCGTCGTCACCGAGATCGTCACGTAAGGCCTACGGCCCCCTAGTCAGACGACGAGAAGCCAGGAAACCGAAGGGAAAGGAAGAGAGCGCCGGTGCCGCAGTCGAAGATCCGAATCCGCCTGAAGGGCTATGACCATCAGGCGCTCGACCGCTCGGCGGCGTCGATCGTCGAGACGGCGACGCGCACCGGCGCGACCATCACCGGGCCTGTTCCCCTGCCGACGGAGCGGAACATCTACACCGTCATTCGCGGCCCGTTCAAGGACAAGGACTCGCGGGAGCACTTCGAGATCCGGACGCACAAGCGTCTGATCGACATCCACAGCCCGACGCCGAAGACGGTCGACTCGCTGATGCGGCTCGACCTGCCGGCCGGAGTCGACATCGAGATCAAGCTGTGACGCCATGAAAGGGATCGTGGGGAGAAAGCTCGGGATGACGCAGGTCTTCGACGAGGAGACCGGCGCCGTCACCCCTGTCACGGTGATCCAGGCCGGGCCCTGCCCGGTGGTCGCCGTGCGGACCCAGGACTCGGATGGCTACGACGCCGTCCAGCTCGCCTACGACGAGGTCCCGGAGCGCAAGCTGACGAAGCCGAAGCTCGGCTACCTGAGCAAGCACGGCGTCGGCCCACATCGACGGCTGATCGAGATCCGTGGTCCGAGCGAGCTCACTCCGGGCGAGACGGTCACCGTCGAGAGCTTCGAGGCCGGCGACCGGGTGAAGGTCTCCGGCGTCTCGATCGGAAAGGGCTTCGCCGGAACGATCAAGCGGCACAACTTCAGCCGCGGTCCGACTTCGCACGGGTCCCACAACATCCGCAAGCCCGGCTCGATCGGCGCCTCCGCCACTCCGTCGCGCGTGTTCAAGGGCATGCGCATGGCGGGCCACATGGGCGCGAAGCGGGTGACCCAGGTTGGGCTCCGGGTGCACTCCGTTGACCCCGAGGAGAACCTGCTGCTCGTCAAGGGCGCGGTCCCCGGCCCCAAGAACGCGATCGTCGAGGTGCGGGAGGAGATCCGTGGCGGCGCCTAAGGCCCCGATTCTCGACGCGGGCGGGAAGCGCTCGAAGGACGCCACTCTCGAGGAGGCGGTCTTCGGCGCGGATATCAAGCCGCACCTCGTCCACGAGGCCGTGCGCGCGGAGCTGAACGCTCAGCGCGGCGGAACGCGCGCAGTCAAGAGCCGCGGTCTCGTCGCCGGCGGGCGCGGGAAGCCGTGGCGCCAGAAGGGTACGGGCCGTGCACGCGCGGGAACGACCCGGGCGCCTCAGTGGACCGGCGGCGGCGTCGCGTTCATGCCGCGCACGAATTTCGACGTCAAGGTCAATCGGAAGGCCCGCAAGGCGGCATTCCGCGCTGCCCTCTCGAGCCACGTCCAGGGACGGTCCCTCGGGGTGATCGAGGGGTCGGCGTTCTCGGAGCCTTCCACGAAAACCGCAGCTGCGTTCCTCGACGCTTGGGGCAAGGAGCGGCCGGTTCTGCTCGTCGTCCAGGAGGACGAGGAGGCTGTGATCAAGTCGTTCCGGAACCTCGACCGCGTGCTCGTGATCACCCCGGGCGAGCTCGAGGTCGCAGCCATCGTTTGGGCACGGACGCTGCTGGTCAGCGAAGGCGCGCTCGAGGACGTTCAGAGGAGGGGAGCCGCATGAGACGTCGCTTGCGATGTCTCATTCAGGCCGTGCGGGCTTTGCCTGCGCGGCCGTCTGAAATGACAAGTCGACACGCTGCAAACTTGGAGGTTCGGCAGTGAGTCTCCATCCCAACGAAGTGCTTCTCAGCCCGGTGGTCTCCGAGAAGAGCTACAGCCTGATCGAGGACCGCAAGTACTCGTTCCGGGTCCACCCCGACGCGCACAAGACCCAGGTTCGCCAGGCCGTCGAGGAGCTCTTCGGCGTCAAGGTCCAGGCGGTCAACATCATCCAGGTGCGGCCGAAGCCGAAGCGCCGCGGGCTTGTCCGCGGCCGCCGGCCGGGCTGGAAGAAGGCCATCGTCCAGCTCCGCGAGGGCGAGACGATCGAGATCTTCGAGGGGGCACAGGTTTAATCGCGAAAAATGCTGGCGCATTTTCCGCGAGGAAAGACGTGACATAGATGCCAACAAGGAAATTCAAGCCAACTAGCCCGGGACGTCGATTCATGACCGTGTCCGACTTCGCCGAAGTGACGAAGGCGGAGCCCGAGAAGAGCCTGCTCGAGCCGGTCCGGAAGAAGGGCGGCCGGAACAACGAGGGCCGGATCACGACGCGCCACAAGGGCGGCGGCCACAAGCGCCGTTATCGCGTCGTCGACTTCAAGCGCACGAAGGATGGTGTTCCGGCGAAGGTTGCCGCGATCGAATACGACCCCAACCGCTCCGCCAACATCGCGCTGCTGCACTACGCGGACGGTGCGAAGTCGTACGTCCTCGCACCGGCGCGACTGAGGGTCGGCGCGACGGTCGAGTCCGGTCCGACGGCGGACATCAGGCCCGGGAACGCACTGCCGTTGCAGAACATCCCCACCGGCACTCTCGTCCACAATGTCGAGCTGAAGCCCGGCCAGGGCGGCAAGCTGGCGCGCAGCGCCGGCTCTGGCATCCAGCTCGTAGGGAAGGACGCGGGTTACGCGGTCCTTCGGCTACCCTCCGGCGAGCTGCGGCGCGTGACTCTCGCCTGCCGCGCCACGGTGGGTCAAGTCGGCAACGTCGACCACGAGAACATCACCGGCGGCAAGGCGGGGCGCAGCCGCTGGCGGGGGAAGCGTCCGACGGTGCGCGGCTCGGCGATGAACCCTGTCGACCATCCGCATGGCGGTGGCGAGGGCAAGTCGAAGGGCGGTCGGCACCCGGTCACGCCGTGGGGCGTACCGACGCTCGGCAAGCGAACCCGCCGCAAGCACAAGGAATCCGATCGCCTGATCATCCGGCAGCGACGCCGGGGCAAGGAGAAGCGCTAAGTGTCGAGATCGTCCCGCAAGGGCCCGTACGTCGAGGAGCGGCTGATGAGCCGCATCGAGGCGATGAACGACTCCGGATCCAAGAACATGGTCCGGACCTGGTCGCGCACCTCGACGATCTTCCCCGAGATGGTCGGGCACACGATCGCGGTGCACGACGGGCGCAAGCACGTCCCGGTCTTCGTCACCGAGCAGATGGTCGGCCACAAGCTCGGCGAGTTCGCGCCGACGCGAACGTTCCGCGGCCACTCCGGTGACCGAAAGACCGAGGTGAGGCGCTAGTGCCCCTCCCAGCAATACATGCCGGCTTCTGGCCCGCGATCACGCGGCGCCAGGGCCCACCCTCCTCCTCACCAAGGTCTTCAGACCTTGGCTCGTCGGAGTGCGGCTCCTGGCTTGGGACGGTCGCGCCGGCGAAGCCGGCACGACCTCTGCTGGTCGGCGCCGACGAGTCGGCGCCTTCGGCTCGCGACCCAGAATTCCGGCGGCATTACTGGAAGGGCCACTAGTGCCGCGCGCGAGAACCGAAGAGGAGCAGCAGGAGGTGCGCGCCCAGGCGAAGTGGCTGCGCATCACGCCGCGCAAGGCGCGCCTCGTCGTGGAGCACCTCCGCGGCCGGACCGTGCCCGAGGCGCGGTCTGTGCTCGCGTTCACTCCCCGTGCTGCGGCCAGGGAGATCGAGAAGGTGCTCGCCTCCGCCGTCGCCAACGCCGAGGCGAATCACAACCTGCTCGGCGACGAGCTCGTCATCACAGCGGCCTACGTCGATGAGGGCCCGACGATCAAGCGCTTTCGTCCGCGCGCCCGCGGCCGCGTGGCGCGTGTGAAGAAGCGCACGTGCCATGTGACGCTCAAGCTGCAGCCCGTGGAGGCTGCAGTCGAGACGCCGCAAGCGCCGCCGGAGGAGCCAAAGAGGCCAAGACGCCGCCGGACCGCCTCGAAGGCGGCAGGCGCAGGCGCCGAGGCAGAGAAGCCAACCCCCTCGCGGAAGAAGCCGGAGGCTTCTTCCGCGAATGAAGAGGAGAGTTAGTGCCCCATCCAGCAATACATGCCGGCTTCTGGCCCGCGATCACGCGGCGCCAGGGCCCACCCTCCTCCTCACAAAGGTTCTCCAACCTTTGCTCGTCGGAGTGCGGCTCCTGGCTTGGTGCTCGCGACCCAGAATGCCGGCGGCATTACTGGAAGGAGCACTAATGGGACAGAAGATCCACCCGGGCGGGATGCGCGTCGGCGTCATCCACGACTGGAAGTCCAACTGGTACACGAACGACAAGGACTTCTCCGACGCGATCCTCGAGGACGTCAAGATCCGCGAGCACATCCTCGGGAAGCTGGCCCATGCCGGCCTGTCCGACATCCTGATCCGCAAGGACAAGCAGCGGATCACGGTCGACATCTATACGGCGCGCCCCGGCATCGTGATCGGCAAGTCCGGTGCCGAGGTCGACGCGCTGCGCCGCGACCTCCACGCGCTCACGCACAAGAACGTCCACATCAACATCAACGAGATCAAGCGCCCCGAGCTGGACGCCAAGCTCGTTGCGCAGTCGATCGCGGAGCAGCTGGCGAACCGCGTTGCCTTCCGGCGCGCGATGAAGCGCTCGCTCGCATCGGCGATCCGCTCCGGCGCCCACGGGGTCAAGATCACCTGCTCCGGGCGACTCGGCGGCGCCGAGATGAGCCGTTCGGAGACCTACTCCGAGGGCCGCGTGCCGCTGCATACGATCCGCGCGGACATCGACTACGGCTTCGTCGAGGCGAAGACGACCTTCGGCCGGATCGGCGTGAAGGTCTGGATCAACAAGGGCGAGATCATGCCCGAAGGCTTTGAGACGGTCGAAGGACGCCGAGACGCGCGCCTCGGGGACCAGGACCAGGCCCGTCGGCGAGGTGGCCGCACCGAGGGTCTGAGCGCGTCCCGCGAGGGCGCGCGCAGGGCGAGTGCCGACCGTGAAGGGCTCGGCCCGGTGCGCGAGCGCCGTGGCGGCGGCCGACGCGGTGGCCGCGGTCGTGGCGGCGCGGAGCGCCCGAGCCCCGAGCCCGAAGCGCAGGCCGAGGCGCCCACGACCCCAGACACCGCTGCCGAGCCTCCCACTGAGGCGCCGGAGCAGCCTGCTGAGCAGCAGCAGCAGGAAGGTGAGAGCTAGTGCTGCTCCCCAAGAAAACCAAGTACCGCAAGTACCAGCGCGGCCGCCGTAGGGGCGTGTCGAAGGGCCAGACCAGTGTCCAGTTCGGCGACTACGGCATCAAGGCGCTCGAGGACGGTTGGGTCACCAACCGCCAGATCGAGGCTGCCCGAATCGCGATGACGCGCAAGATCAAGCGCGGCGGGAAGGTCTGGATCAACGTCTTTCCGGACAAGCCCGTCTCCCAGAAGCCGGCCGAGACGCGAATGGGCTCGGGCAAGGGCTCACCGGAGCACTGGGTCTCGGTCGTCAAGCCGGGCCGCGTGATGTTCGAGTTGGCGGGCGTTCCCGAGCCGCTGGCCAAGGAAGCCCTGCGCCTCGCCGGAACGAAGCTGCCCGTGAAGACCAAGTTCGTGAAAAGAGAGGCGAACCTCTTTGAAGGCTAGTTCGATGACCATTTTTGGTGAAGTGCGAGTGGCCGCCGGAGCCGGGCTTTGCCCGAGCGCAGGCTCACGACGAAGAGACCAAAGCACGAACGTGAAAGAGGCGGTCCGTGGGGGAACCATGGGTTCCCACACGCTAGGAGGCGAGTCTCTTTGAAGGCTAAGCAGGCAAGAGACATGACGGATGAGGAGTTGGAGAACGCGTTGGCCGATCGGCGCCAGGAGCTCTTCAACCTGCGATTTCAGTCAGCGACAGGCGCGCTGGAGAACCCGGCTCGTCTGAAGCTCGCAAAGCGCGAGATCGCGCGGATCCTCACCGTCCTCAACGAACGCGAGACGGCTAGCTAGACATGGCAGACGAAGAGCGCAACGAACAAGAAGAGACCGCCGAAGAGACCCCAGTCGAGGCGGAGGCGTCGGTCGAGACGCCGCCCGAGCCGGAGCCCGAGGCTCCGCCAGAGGAGCCTGGTCCCCCCGTGCCCGAACCCGACACACCGGAGCCGGCCCCTGAGCCCGAGGCAGAGCCCGTCGAGAGCGCCGAGGAGGCACCGGTCGCCGCAGCTCCCGCGAAGAAAAAGCGGAAGCGCGTGCCCCGCGCGGAGCGCCGGCAGCGTCCGAAGGCAAAGCGTGAGCAGACAGGCGAGCGCAAGCCGATCACGCGGCTCCCGAAGCCGGAGCACGAGCGCGGCCGGCGGCAAGAGCGCCGCGGCGTCGTCGTGTCGGCGGCGATGGACAAGACGATCGTCGTCCGCGTCGAGGTCGTGAGGTCGCACACGCGCTACAAGAAGGTCGTGCGGCGCTCGCAGCGCTTCCACGTGCACGACGAGCAGAACCAGGCGAAGGCCGGCGACATTGTCCGCATCGTCGAGACGCGGCCGCTGTCGAAGACGAAGAACTGGCGCCTGGCGGAGGTCGTTGAGGCAGCGAAATGATCCAGCAGGAGTCGAGAGTCAGGGTGGCGGACAACACCGGAGCGCGCGAGCTGCTCTGCATCCGCGTGCTCGGCGGCTCACATCGCCGCTATGCGCGTGTGGGCGACGTCATCGTCGGCACCGTGAAGACCGCGACGCCGCAAGGCGCCGTGCGCAAGGGCGAGGTCGTCCGGGCGGTTGTCGTCCGCACGAAGAAGCCCTACGGCCGCAACGACGGCACTTCGATTGCGTTCGACGAGAACGCCGCCGTGATCATCGACGCCCAGAGCAACCCCCGCGGGACGCGCATCTTCGGCCCCGTCGCGCGTGAGCTGCGCGAGAAGAACTTCATGAAGATCGTTTCGCTCGCCCCAGAGGTTTTGTGATGAGTCAGACACTGAAAGTGAAGAAGGGCGATCTCGTCCAGGTGCTGAGCGGCAAGGACCGCGGGAAGCGGGGCCGGATCCTCGAGGCCCGCCCGAATGAGGGCCGTGTCATCGTCGAGAACCTGAACGTCATCAAGCGGCACACGAAGCCGCGCCCGATGCGCAACCCCAGCCGCATGGGCGCGCCGCAGATCCAGCCGGGCGGCGTGATCGAGAAGGCGGCGCCGCTCCCGGTCTCGAACGTGATGCTCGTCTGCCCCGTCTGCAACCGGCCGACCCGCGTCGGAACGGTGGAGAAGGACGTCAAGGGCGGCCATCGGCGCGTGCGAGTCTGCAAGCGCGACGACTGCCGCCAGGAGATCGACAAGTAATGGCGACGGCAACGACAGAGACCCGCGAGCGGCCGCGCCTGAAGCAGCGCTTCGTGGAAGAGGTCCGGGCTCAGCTCCAGGAGGAGCTCGGGCTGAAGACCGTCATGCAGGTCCCGCGCGTCGAGAAGATCACGCTGAACATGGGCGTCGGCGACGCGAAGACCGAGCCGAAGGCCCTAGATTCAGCAATCGAGGAGCTGACGACCATTGCCGGGCAGCGGGCGCAGGTCCGTCGCGCCCGGAGGTCGATCGCCGGCTTCAAGATCCGCGAGGGCATGCCGATCGGCGCCCGAGTGACGCTGCGCGGCGACCGCATGTACGAGTTCCTCGATCGGCTGGTGTCGATCGCGCTCCCGCGCATTCGCGACTTCCGCGGGCTGAACCCTCGGTCGTTCGACGGCCGCGGCAACTACTCGATCGGGATTCGCGAGCAGATCATCTTCCCCGAGATCAACTACGACGACATCGCCGGGATCCGTGGCCTCGACGTCGCGATCACGACGTCGGCGCCGGACGACGAGCAGGCCTTTGCCCTGCTCCGGTCGCTCGGGCTCCCGTTCGCCGAGGACAGAAGGGAGACATAAGTACGAATGGCCAAGAAGGCACTCGTCCACAAGCAGGAGCAGACGCCGCGGTTCAAGGTGCGGCGGTACTCCCGCTGCCGCCGCTGCGGACGCCCGCGCTCCGTCTACCGCAAGTTCGGCCTCTGCCGGATCTGCCTGCGCGACCTAGCGCACCAGGGACAGATCCCGGGCATGACCAAATCGAGCTGGTGAGCTGAATGCAGACCGATCCGATCGCCGACATGCTCACCCGTATCCGCAACGCCAACAAGGCGCTGCACGAGCACACCGAGATGCCGACCTCCCGCCTGAAGGTGGAGATCGCGCGGCTGCTCAAGGAGGAGGGCTACATCACGGACTACAGCGTGCGCTCGGGCGAGAGCTTCGACACGCTCCTGATCGAGCTCAAGTACGGCTCGAACCGCGAGCGCATCCTCACGGACTTGAAGCGCGTCTCGAAGCCGGGCCGCCGCGTCTACGCTCGGAAGGATCGCCTCCCGCGCGTGCTCGGTGGAATGGGCACGGCGATCATGTCCACGTCCAAGGGCCTCGTCACGAGCAAGACCGCCGAGCGCGAGGGCATTGGCGGCGAGGTCATCTGTTTTGTTTGGTGAGTCCGGTGCCAGGCTTCAGTCTGGCTTCGGTGTAATTAGAAAGAGCGAATGAGCCGAATCGGAAGAAAGCCCATCGAGATCCCCGCCGGCGTGTCGGTGTCGCTCGACCCTGGCCGTGTCATGGTCAACGGCCCGCTCGGTGAGCTGACCCAGCGCGTCTCCCCTCGGATGAAGATCGAGCAGACCGACGGGGCGCTGCAGATTACGCGGCCCACGGACCGAGGCGACGATCGCGCTCTACATGGCCTCACCCGTTCGCTCGTCGCGAACATGGTCGACGGCGTTACGAAGGGCTTCGAGAAGCGGCTCGAGATCCAGGGTGTCGGCTACCGCGCGGCGCTGCGCGGGCAGGCGCTGGAGCTGCAGGTCGGCTTCTCGCATCCGGTCGTGGTCGAGCCTCCGGCGGGAATCACGTTCGAGGTTCCGAGCCAGACGGAGGTGCTCGTCAAGGGCATCGACAAGCAGCAGGTCGGCCAGACCGCCGCCGAAGTGCGTGCGGTCCGCCCGCCTGAGCCGTACAAGGGCAAGGGCATTCGATACCAGGGCGAGTACGTGAGGCGCAAGGTAGGCAAGCGAGCATGAGCCAGCTCACGACGCGACAGGCCCGCACCCGGCGTCACAAGCGTGTGCGCAAGCTTGTCTCCGGCACCGCTGAGCGCCCGCGCCTGGTCGTCTTTCGCTCCAACCGCGGCATCGCCGCGCAGCTGGTCGACGACGGTGCCGGCAAGACGCTCGCCGCGGCGAGCTGGCTCGACGTCCGCGACGCGAAGGGCGCGAAGACCGAGCAGGCGGCCGAAGTCGGAAAGCTGCTGGCGGACAAGGCAAAGACCGCCGGTGTGAAGACCGCCGTCTTCGATCGCGGCGGCTACCTGTACCACGGACGGGTGAAGGCGCTAGCCGATGCCGCCCGCGAGGGAGGACTCCAGTTTTAGTGACGGCCCCCACCTGCACAGAACGCGCTGCCTGGGGTGCGCAGGAACGCCGCTGGCGGCGTCCTCAGTCGCGCCCGTACCTTCCGGTACGAACGCTCCCTGCGTCCTTGCCAGCCGGCTGCGCAGCCAGTCAACACGCCCTGCACAGGAGGTGACCGTTGAGCGATTTCGCTGAGACGCGCGAGCTCAAGGAGCGCGTAGTCGAGATTAACCGGGTTGCGAAGGTCGTCAAGGGCGGCCGGCGCTTCTCGTTCACGGCGCTGGTCGTCGTCGGCGATGAGGTCGATCGCGTCGGCGTGGGCTACGGCAAGGCCCGGGAGGTCCCCCTGGCGATCTCTAAGGCGGTCGAAGACGCCAAGAAGAACCTCTTCACGGTCCCCAAGCACGGAACGACGATCACTCACGAGATCCTCGGGCGCTTCGGGGCTGCACGGGTGCTGCTCCGGCCGGCGAGCGAGGGAACCGGCGTCATCGCCGGCGGCGGCGTTCGTGCGGTGCTCGAGCTGGGCGGCGTCCGGGACATCCTCGCGAAGAGCCTCGGCACGACCAATCCCGTGAACATGCTCAAAGCCACGGTGCAGGGCCTCCAGAGCCTGCGCCGGCCGGAGGAGGTCGCTCGGGCGCGCGGCAAGACGATCAGCGAGGTCCTGCCTATCCCGAAGCAGCAGCCGGCCCAGGAGGAAGAGGCCCCGTCGGAAGCAGAGCCGGAGCACGTCGCCGTAGCGGCTGCGGCGGAGGAGCCGTCGGATGGCTAAGACGCTGAAGATCACCCAGGTCCGGAGCCAGATCGGCCAGAGCGAGCGCCATCGCGGCACGCTGCGCGCGCTCGGCCTCGGGAAGATCGGCCGTTCCGTCGAGCGCCCGGAGAGCCCGGAGGTCGCCGGTATGCTGAGGAAGGTTCGCCACCTCGTCCGAGTCGAGGGCGACCAGTAACCCAGGGTCATGGCCGAGCAGCTCAACCTTTCCAACCTCAAGCCTGCATCCCCGCGCAAGGATCGGAAGCGGGTGGGCCGCGGCCCGGGCTCGGGCAAGGGCCGCTACTCAGGCCGCGGCATCAAGGGTCAGAAGGCGCGCTCCGGGTCGCACAAGATGCGGGCCGGCTTCGAGGGCGGCCAGATGCCGATCTACATGCGGCTCGGCAAGCAGCGCGGGCCGTACTCCAAGGACGCGATGCCGATCGGCCCGCACCGCACGCACATGGCTGCTGTGAACGTGCGCGATCTCGACCGGTTCGACGCCGGCGCCGAGGTGACGCCGGAGGTGCTGGCCGAGGCTGGGCTGATCAGGAACGCCCGTACCGAGGTCAAGATCCTCGGGCAGGGCGAGGTTTCGAAGAAGTTGAGCGTCACGGCGCACGCCTTTTCGGCAACTGCGCGGGAGAAGATCGAGGGCGCAGGCGGATCCGTGACGGCACTGAAGGAGCCGAAGGTCAAGAAGGCCCGCAAGCAGCGGCGGGCCCCAGTCGCGGCGTCCGATGCGGAGCCGGAGGCCGAACCGGCAGCCGAGTCCTCCGAGGACACCGAGTAGATGTTCTCCTGGCTTACCAACGCCTGGCGCGTCCCGGAGCTGCGCCACCGGGTGCTCTTCACAGCGCTCATCTTGCTGTTCTATCGCCTCGGGTCGTGGATCCCGGCCCCGGGCGTCAACTCGTCGACGGTCGAGAACTATTTCAACTCGTCGGCGGGTGGCACGGTGCTCGCGCTCCTGAACCTGTTCTCCGGAGGCGCGCTCTCGCAGTTCGCGGTTTTCGCGCTCGGGATCATGCCGTACGTCACCGCGTCGATCATCCTCCAGCTTCTGACCGTGGTCATCCCGCGGCTCGAGCAGCTCCAGAAGGAGGGTGAGGCCGGCTACGCCAAGATCAACCAGTACACGCGCTACCTCACCGTCGTACTCGCCGCAGCGCAGGCCACAGGCTTCGCCTTCCTCTTCCAGCGGCAGGGCGCCCTCGACGCGAACTTCGGCCGCGGCGCGATGATCGTCTTGACGCTGACCGCGGGCACGACGCTGCTGATGTGGATGGGCGAGCTGATCACGAAGCGCGGGATCGGCAACGGAATCTCGATCCTGATCTTTGCCTCGATCCTTACCGGGCTTCCGCTGGGCGTGCGAGCGTGGGTGGAGGGCGGTGTCTTCGAGCGGCTCTTCTTCCCGCTGATGGCGGTTGGAGTCGTCGTCGCCGTCGTCTTCATCCAGGAGGGGCAGCGCCGGATCCCGATTCAGTACGCGAAGCGCATGGTCGGCCGGCGCATGACGACGGGCGGCTCGACCTACATGCCGCTGCGCGTGAACATGGCCGGCGTCATTCCGGTCATCTTCGCCGCCGCCGTAATGGCCTTCCCGCCGACGATCGCGCAGTACTTCCCGCAGACCCAGAGCTTCATCAACAAGTACTTCTCGTATACGGACTGGCCGTACCTGCTGCTGCAGGGGGTGATGATCGTGATCTTCACGTTCTTCTACACGGCGGTGCAGTTCAACCCGGTCGACCAGGCCGACAACCTGCGAAAGCACGGCGGCTACATTCCGGGGATTCGGCCCGGCCCGCCCACCGCGCAGTACCTGGATCGCGTCCTTACGCGGCTCACGCTTCCCGGCGCGATCTACCTGGCGCTCATCGCGACGCTGCCGAGCATCGTCATCGCTTACACGAACGTCTCCCAGGCGCTGGCGGGAGCGCTCGGCGGCACGTCCGTGCTGATCGCCGTCGGTGTCGCGCTCGACACGATGCGGCAGATGGAGTCGCAGATGATGATGCGCTCCTACGAGGGCTTCCTCAAATAGCGTGAACATGCTGTTGCTGGGCCCGCAGGGCTCGGGAAAAGGGACGCAGGCAAAGCGGATCGAGGCCGAGTACGGCATCCCGCACATCGCGACGGGCGACATGCTCCGCGCCGCGATCAAGCAGGGCACGGAGCTCGGGCAGCGCGTCAGGCCCATCGTCGAGAGCGGGCAGCTCGTTCCCGACGAGCTCATGATCGAGCTCATCCGCGAACGACTGAGCGAGCCCAATGCGGAGGATGGGTTCATCCTCGACGGCTTCCCCAGGACCGCCGCGCAGGCCGATGCGCTCGACGAGATGCTCGACGAGATCGGCCGGAGGCCGTCGGTCGTCTTCGAGTTTCAGCTTCCTGATGAGATCGCCACAGAGCGGCTGCTCAGGCGCGCCGCGCTCGAAGGGCGAACCGACGACGCGCCTGACGTGATCGCTCGGCGCCTCGGCCTCTACCATGAGCTGACGGAGCCGCTCGTCGAGCACTACAGGCTCCAGGGCAATCTGGTCGGCATCCACGCCGACCGGTCCGTGAACGAGGTGTTTTCGGAGATTCAAAAGGCGCTGGAACAAGCAGCCGCACGATCATGATCATGCGCAAGTCGGCTCAAGAGCTCGAGGTCATGGCGCGGGCCGGGGAGGTCGTCGCGGAGACGCTCGCGCTGCTCGGCAAGCACGCTCAGCCCGGGACAGCGACCGGGGAGCTCGATCGCATCGCCGACGAGTACATTCGCTCCCGCGGCGGGGTTCCGACCTTCAAGGGCTATCGCGGCCCGTATCCGTACCCGGCCTCGATCTGCACGTCGCCGAACGAGATCGTCGTGCACGGGATCCCGAACGGCTATGAGCTCGCGGCGGGCGACATCCTCTCGGTCGACGTCGGCGTCACGCTCGACGGCTTCGTGGCGGACTCCGCGTACACGTTCCCGATCGGCGAGGTCGATTCCGAGGCCGAACAGTTGCTCGAGGTTGGTGAGGCGGCGCTGCGGGCGGGCATCGAGCACGCCCAGGCCGGCGGGCGGTTGACCGACATCTCACACGCAGTTCAGCGCGTGACGGAGGAAGCCGGATTCTCGGTCGTTCGGAGCCTCGTCGGACACGGGGTCGGCCGCGACATGCACGAGGATCCCCAGATCCCGAACTTCGGCGAGTCTGGGCGCGGCCCCACGCTCGCCGCTGGGATGACCCTGGCGATCGAGCCGATGATCACCGCAGGCGGTTACGACATCGTCGTGGGGCCGGATCAGTGGACGATCGCGACCGCCGACGGCTCACTTGCGGCCCATTTCGAGCACACCATGGCGGTGACGGAAGAAGGCCCCCGAATCCTCACTGCGGCGCCTGTTCAAGCCCCTTTGCTACCATAACCGTCCCGCGGCGCAGAGCCGAGCTGTGCTGTGGAATCGTCTTGTTCCAGTCACTGCGCCCTGAGATGGGCGCAATTTCGGTCAGGGAGTAGCAGGAAGAGCAATGAAAGTCCGTCCGTCCGTAAAGCCCATGTGTGAGCGCTGCCGCGTGATCAAGCGGCATGGTCGCACCATGGTCATTTGCACGAACCCGCGACACAAGCAACGGCAGGGCTAAGGAGACCCACTAATGGCACGAATCGCCGGCGTCAACCTTCCGCGTGAAAAGAGCCTCGAGATCGGGCTCACCTACATTTTCGGCATCGGCCGCGCGACTGCGTTGAAGGTCTGCGAGGCGACGGGGCTGTCGCCGTCCGAAAAGATCCGCGACCTCACCGATCCCGAGATCACGAAGCTTCGCGAGTACATCGACGGCAACCTGCAGGTCGAGGGCGACCTGCGCCGTGAGCGTAGCCAGGCGATCAAGCGCCTCTCCGAGATCGGCGCCTACCGCGGGCTGAGGCACCGGCGGAGCCTGCCGGTGAACGGCCAGCGGACGAAGACGAACGCCCGGACTCGGAAGGGGCCGAAGAAGACCGTCGGCCGCGGCAAGAGGACCGCCACCAAGACCTGATGGCTCCTCCTCGCCGACAAGCGACCCGGGGCCGGACGCGTCGCCGGGTCAAGAAGAACATCGCCATCGGTCAGGCGCATATCAAGACGTCGTTCAACAACACGATCGTCACGCTCACGGACAAGGACGGGGCGGTGATCGTGTGGGAGTCGGCCGGGTCGGCAGGGTTCAAGGGCTCGCGAAAGTCGACTCCGTTCGCCGCGCAGGTCACCGCAGACGCCTGCGCGCGCAAGGGAATGGAGCACGGACTCCAGAAGGTCGAGGTCTTCGTGAAAGGCCCCGGCTCGGGCCGCGAGACCGCGATCAGGTCGCTCCAGGCCGCCGGCCTCGAGATCCTCGGCGTCAAGGACGTGACGCCCCAGGCGCACAACGGCGTCCGGCAGAAGAAGCGGAGGCGCGTTTAATGGCGGCCCCCTCACGCGAGCATCGCACTCGCCAGGGCGCTGCAAAGCTCGTTCTGGCGGCGTCCTCAGTCGCGCCCGTAGCCTCCGGCTACGAGCGCTCCCTGCGTCCTTGCCAGACCGGCTTTTCGCGGCTGACGAGCACGATGCCCACGCGAGGTGACCGCTAGTGGCCAGGTCGCTGGGTCCGAAGTGCCGCTTCTGCCGTCGCGAGGGCATGAAGCTCTTCCTGAAGGGTGAGCGCTGCCTGACCGAGAAGTGCTCGGTCGAGCGCCGCAGCTATCCGCCGGGCGAGCACGGCCGCGGGCGGATCAAGCAGTCGGAGTACCTGCTGCAGCTGCGCGAGAAGCAGAAGGCGCGGCGCTACTACGGGCTGCTCGAGAAGCAGTTCCGCACCTATTACACGAAGGCGGCGCGCGGCTCGGGGATCACAGGCGAGAACCTGCTCCGCCTGCTCGAGACGCGGCTGGACAACGTCGTCTACCGGCTCGGCTTCGCCGCCTCGCGTGCACAGGCGAGGCAGCTCGTGCGGCATCGCCACTTCCATGTGAACGGCCGGCGCGTGAACATCCCGAGCTTCCAGGTCAAGCCCGACGACATCGTCACGATGTCGCCCGGAAGCCCCGCTGAGCAGGTAATTCGCGACGCCACCGATCTCACCGCCTCCGTCGCGCCGTGGCTTCAGGCTGACCACGAAAGCCTGACGGGGAAGGTGCTCAAGTGGCCCGAGCGTGAGGAGATCGACACCCCCGTCCAGGAACAGTTGATCGTGGAGCTTTACTCGAAGTAGAACGTACGGAAGGGAGCGTTTTGGCAACCAGAACCAGCTTGATGGAATTCCAGATCCCGCGGATCGTCCACGAGGAGGTGGACGAGCGCCGGGGGGTCTTCGTGATCGAGCCGCTCGACCGCGGCTTTGGCCACACCTTCGGCAACTCGCTGCGGCGCGTGCTGCTCTCTTCGCTCGAGGGCGCAGCCGTGACCTCGGTCAAGATCGAGGGTGTCGCGCACGAGTTCACGACGCTGGACGGCGTTCGCGAGGACGTCGTCGACATCATCTCGTCGCTCAAGAATCTCGTCGCCAGGCTCCACGGTGAGTCGCCCGAGATCGAGGTCCGCCTTACGAAGCGGGGCTCCGGTCCGGTGACCGCCGCAGACATCGAGGCGCCGGCCGAGCTCGAGATCCTCAACCCGGATCTCGTGATCGCGAACCTCTCTGACAAGGGAACGCTCGAGATGACGATGACGATCGGCCGGGGACGCGGTTACGTGCCCGCAGAGCTCAACCGCGGGCCCGAGCACACGATCGGCGTCATCCCCATCGACTCGTTGTTCTCGCCGGTGCGTCGCGTCTCCTATGACGTCGAGGCCGCCCGCGTCGGGCAGCGCACGGACTACGACAAGCTGACGCTCGATGTCACGACCGACGGCTCCGTCGATCCGCGCGAGGCGATCGGCGAGGCTGCGGAGATCCTCATCCGGCAGCTCGCGATCTTCACGGACATCGACAAGATCGAGGGCTTCGGCGAGGCTGCCGCGGCTCAAGACGCGGCCGCGGAAGCTCCGCTCGCGCACGGGATGGAGAACTTCCCGATCGAGGAGCTGGAGCTCGGCGTCCGGTCGTACAACTGCCTGAAGCGCGTGGGGATCGAGACGATCGGCGACCTCGTCACGAAGACCGAGGGCGAGCTCGCCGCGATCCCGAATTTCGGCAAGAAGTCGATCGAAGAGGTCAAGGAGACCCTCGCGACGCACGGCCTCAACCTCCGCGGGGAGGAGTAACCCTGCGCCACCATCGCTCGGGGAAGAAGCTCGGCCGCGACCCGGCGCATAGGAAGGCGCTCTACGCCAACCTCGCCGGGTCGCTGATCGAGCACGGCCGTATCAAGACGACCGAAGCGAAGGCCAAGGCGGTCCGGCCGATCGCCGAGAAGATGATCACGCTCGGGCGCCGAGGCGACCTTGCGGCGCGACGGCAGGCGCTCGCCTATCTGCGGTCGCAGGAGGTCGTCCACAGGCTCTTTGCAGACGTGGGGCCGCGGTTCGCCGACCGGAACGGCGGCTATCTGCGGATCGTGAAGATCGGCCCGCGCCCCGGGGATGGCGCGGACATGGCCTACCTCGAGTTCGTCGACTTCGTTCCGCCCGCGCCGGTCGTACAGCCGCAGCGGGTCGAAGAGCCCACCGAAGTCACCGCGGGCTAGACGCCCCGCGACTCCAGAAAGACGAAGACCGGGTCGGGCGGCTTCGTCTCGATCGTCAGCTCGCTGCCCCCGGGCAGGGTGTCCGCGAGCCGGTCCGCAAGCTCCTGAGCGGCGTCCTCTGTCGCGACATCGACCGTGACGTAGCGCCACCGGCGATGCACTTTCTCTCCTTCGGCCTCGAGCCTGTCGGCGAGGTCGACCGCGTCCCCGCGATGCGGGAGCTCCACTCGGACGTGTGAGGTCCAGCCGGCGCGCTCGGCGTCCCGTTCCTCCGCCGCCTCGCGGCTCGTTCGCTCCTCTTCGATCGACTCGGGCGACGTGGGCAGCGGGATCGAGGCGTCCTGCCACGTCTGCTCGATCGGATGCCAGCGGGTCGCCGAGATCTCCGCGCTGAGGTCGTGACTCGCGACGAGGTCGCGGATCACCTGCTCCGCCTCGCGTGACTGCGACTCGGTCGCGGTGTAGAGGAAGAGCCGAGAGCCGTCGCGCGAGACGACGACGCGCTCGCCGAGCCGCGCCCGAGCCTCATCGTCGAGGTCTCCGGCGCGCAGGCGCTCCGTGAGGGAGTAGCCCTGCTCCTCGTCGTCGAGCTTGACCTCGATGCGCCAGTCTTCGTCGGCCATGCGGCGATGATACGCACGCCTTGCGGCTCAAGCTCACACTCGAGTACGACGGCACCGGGTTCCGCGGCTGGGCCGCTCAGCCCGGGCAGCGGACGGTCGAAGGCGTGCTGCACGACGCACTCGATGCCGTCTATGGATCCTGGGGCGGCCTCGCGGTAGCGGGACGCACGGACACAGGCGTTCATGCTCTCGGTCAGGTTGCGAGCGTCGAGGCGGCAGGAGGCCCGCCCGTCGAACGCGCGCCCGAGGCGCTGAACACGGGGCTGCCGGACGACGTGTCGGTCCTCGCGGCCGAGGAGGCGCCAGCGGATTTCCACGCGCGCCACTCGGCGAAGGCGCGGAGCTACCGTTATCGGATCTACCGGCGCCGGTCGCCGTCGCCGTTCGAGGCGCGTAGGGCGTGGTGGTACCCGCGCGCGATCGATCGCGGTGCCCTCGACGAAGCGGCTGCGCTGCTCCCCGGCGAGCACGATTTTCGGGCGTTCACGCCCACCGACACGCAGCACGAGGTGTTTCTCCGCACCGTGATCGAAGCGCGCTTTGTCGACCGGGACAACGCCCTCGAGCTCGAGATCACGGCTGACAGCTTTCTCCGCCACATGGTCCGAGCGCTGGTCGGCACGATGCTCGAACTACCGCCGGACCGGATCGCCGAGCTAATTCGGGGGCGCGGCTCGAGGTCCGACGCCGGCACTGCCGCGCCCCCTTGGGGCCTCTACCTCGAACGCGTTCACTACTGAAGGGCCCCGGACGGATTGCAGCTGGCCGCCGGGGCCCGGGGTGGGCGGGGGAGAGGATCGTCCGCCCGTCAACTCGGCGTTTCGACGCGGGCGGGGAAAATCCCGCCCTCGGTACGATCGACCGTAATGGCGACAAAGGCAAAAAACGACCTCGCAAGCCGTGCCGCGGAACTGCGCGAGGCGATCGAGCATCACAACTACCGCTACCACGTCCTCGACGACCCAGAGGTCTCGGACGCAGAGTACGACCGCCTGTTCGACGAGCTGAAGGCTCTCGAGGAAGAGCACCCCGAGCTCGCGACGCCCGACTCGCCGATCCGGCACGTTGGTGCTCCCCTGTCGGACCGCTTCTCCAAGGTGGAGCACCTTTCGCCCATGGGGTCACTCGAGAAGGTGACGACGGAGGAGGCGCTCGAGAAATGGGCTCAGGACGTCTGTAAGCGGCTCGATGTGCCTCCGGACGAGGTCGCTTGGGTGATCGAGCCGAAGATCGACGGCTCGGCGATTTCACTCGTGTACGAGAGCGGGAGCCTTGCGCGTGGGGCGACGAGGGGCGACGGCCGCCAGGGCGAGGACGTGACGCCGAATCTCCGCACGATCCCGTCCATCCCCCTGCGCGTTCGCGGTAGGGACGCACCGCCGGTGCTCGAGGTCCGCGGCGAGGTGTACTTCCCGCTCTCGGGGTTCACGGCGTTCAACGAGCGCCTCGTGGCCGAGGGCAAGAAGACCGCGCCCAACCCGCGGAACGCGGCAGCCGGCTCGCTCCGGCAAAAGAACGCCCAGATCACCGCCGATCGCCCGCTCGCCGTCTGGGTCTACGGCATCGGGCACAGCGAGGGCGTCGACCTGGCTTCGCAGTGGGAGCTCCTCGAGTGGCTTCGCGAGCACGGCTTCCGCACGAACCCGCACGTCGAGCGGCTGGAGACGATGCAAGAGGTCGCCAAGCGCTGCGCGGAGTGGGAGCGGAAGCGAATCGAGCTCGACTACGAGATCGACGGGATCGTGGTCAAGGTGGACTCGTTCGAGCAGCAGCGCACGCTCGGTGCCCTGCACGAACGGCCGCGCTGGGCTCGTGCCTACAAGTGGGCGCCGATGACAACCACGACGCGGCTGAACAAGATCGCGATCCGCGTCGGCCGCACCGGCGCGCTGAATCCGTGGGCGATGCTCGAGCCGGTGGAGGTCGGAGGCGTGACGATCTCGCGAGCAACGCTCCACAACGAGGAGGACATCAACCGGAAGGACATCCGCGAGGGTGACGACGTGATCGTCCAGCGGGCCGGAGACGTCATCCCCCAGATCGTGGGGCCTGCCGGCGCCCACCGACGGGGGACGAAGCCGTTCAAGATGCCGGCAAACTGCCCGCTCTGCGGAGCCGAGATCGTCAGGCCCGAGGGCGAGGCCATGCATCGCTGTCCGAACCGGGCGTGTCCATCGCGCGGCCTCGAGACGCTGAACAACTGGGTGATGGCCGCGGCCGACATCGACGGCGTGGGCGAGCAGCTCGTCCGTCGGCTCTGGGACCTCGGCCTACTGCGGTCGCTGCCCGACCTCTACCGCCTTACGAAGGAGCAGCTCATCGAGCTGGACGGCTTTCAGGAACGGAGCGCTTCCAACGTCGTCAACGCGATCCAGGCCTCCAAGTCGATCCCGTTTCGGCGCGTGCTCTTCGGCCTCAACATCCCCGATGTGGGGTGGGTGACCGCGCAGAACCTCACCCGCCATTTCGGCTCAGTCGACCGGCTGATGGAAGCCGCGCAGGAGGACGTCGTCCAGGTGGACGGGATCGGCCCGGAGCGTGCCGAGGCGATCGTGGAGTGGTTCTCCGACGAGGAAAACCGGCGGCTTGTCGAGGAGCTCGGTGAGCTCGGACTGCGTTTCGAGTCCGGCGAGGAAGACCGACCACCCGAGGGGCCGCTGACGGGGCGGACCTACGTGATCACCGGCACGCTCGAGCGCTGGACGCGAGAGCAGGCGCAGGCCGAGCTCGAGGCTCTTGGAGCGAAGGTGACGAACTCCGTCTCGAAGAAGACGAGCGGGCTCATCGTCGGCGAGGAGCCCGGCGCGTCGAAGCTGACCAAGGCACAGCGGGAAAGCGTGCCGCTCGTCACCGAAGAGGAGCTCTCGACCTTACTGGCCGGCTAGGACTTGGGCGAACCGGTCCTGGGCGCGCCGGGCCCAGAAGTGGGAAACCGGCCGGCCGTTCTGAAGCACCGCGAACGCATATCGCGTGCGCACATAGCCGGAGAGCGCCGACGATTCCATGGTGGTCCCGGTCTTCGCGTGGACGGCGCCACGGGCCGGCGGCGCCCGCATCCGGTGCCGGAGCGTGCCGTTGACGCCGGCGACGGCGAGTGACTGCATGAACGCCGGACGGGTAGTCGGGTCGTGCCACGCGGCGACGAGGATCCCGATCAGCGCTCCGGCCGTCAGTCGGTTGCGCGGCGACAGGCCGGATCCGTCGACGATGCTGACGCCTGCCAGCGGGATGCCCGCTTCGTGGAGGACCCGCCGCACTGAGGCGGCCCCTGCCGCGCTCGTGCCGCCGACCCCGTCGACGGCCCCGAGCTGCTTGAGCAGAAGCTCCGCCGTGAAGTTGTCGCTCTCCGTGTTCATGTAGCGCACGATGCGGGAGAGCGGCGCGGACTCTGTGAGGGCAAGCTGCTCGGCCAGCGGCTCGGCGACGCCGCGTGCCGTCCGGCCGTGGACGGCGATGCCCACCCTGCGAAGGGCGTACCGGAACAACGTGCCTGCGGCAATCGCGGGCTCCCTCGTCAGCCAACCGCGGAAGCTTCCACGGTCGACCGTCAGGGCCGAGAGCGACGGCGATTCGTTCAGGTAGTAGTAGGACTTCCACGCCGGTCCCGTTCTCCGCGAGTCGAAGTACGACTCGTCCACCTCGATCCGGCCCGTCACACGTCGGACACCTGCGGCTCGCACCTGGAGAGCGAGCCGGCGGAGATCGCCGCGCGTCAGGGTCGGGTCACCGAACCCCTTGAGCACGAGGTTGCCCTTCCACGCTGAGCCGGCCTGCGCGCCCTCCCCGTAGACGATCGTGTCGAGCCGGTACTCCGGCCCCAGCAAGGTCAGCGCGGCATAGGCGACGGCCAGCTTCTCGTTCGATGCCGGAACGAGCGCGAGCGTCTGATGACGCGCGAAGACCGTCTGGCCCGTCTCCAGGTCAACCGCGACAGCCGCTGAGCGCGAAGCTGTCACGTGGGGGACAGAGAGAGCGCGCGCGAGCCGCGTCGCGAGCGGCGCCTGGTGCGTCGTCGCCGTCGCAGAGCCCGAGGCGAGCGCAGCGAGCGCGAGGATCGAGACGAGGGCGCGCCGCACCCGCCTCATTCTAGGTCCTGTCGCGTACGGAAATGGGCCGTTCGGCCTATAGGCAACTGCTGTTCACTCGTTGATAATCGATGCGGGAGAACGACATGGGAAACCAACTCGCCGCAGTTACCGACCGCCTCCACAGCCTCCTCGACGGGATCGAGCACGGACAGCAACCGACCCGCGACCACGTCGAAGCGACGCTCACGGACGGATACGCGTGCGCTCTGTCCCTCGACGCCGAGTGCCGTCGTCTCGAGAGCAACATCTCCGAGAACGCCGCGCATCTGGCCGAGGAGAGGAGCGAGGAACGAGCTCTGGAGCTCTCCGCCCTCGCCCGCCTGCTCGCACGGCGCCGCCAGGAGCGCGACTCCCTGCGCGACCTCCTCGCCGTCCTCCAGACCGGGGTACGGGAAGCCAGAGTCGCCTGAGAGTCCCTGAAAGTCCTACGACTTTCAGGGAAATTCCTAGACCAACCCGCGCCGGACGGCGTAAACGGCGGCCTGGATCCGGTTCTCGATCTGGAGCTTCATGAGGATGTTGGAGATGTGGTTCTTGACCGTCTTCGGGCTGATGTGGAGCTCTTGAGCGATCTGGGCGTTGTCCTTGCCGTTCGCGATCAGCCGGAGAACCTCGTTCTCGCGGTCGGACAGCTCGGGAGCCGGCACCGCGGAGTCCCTCTGGACGCCTGAGGCCCTGATCCGCTGCAGGACCTTGGCCGCGATGTGCGGCGAGATCAGCGCCTCGCCGACGGAAGCCGCGCGAATCCCCTGCATCAAATCCTCGATCGTGGAGTCCTTGAGCAGGTAGCCGCACGCGCCGGCGAGGATCGCGTCCATCACGTCTGCGTCCTGATCGGAGATCGTCAGCACCACGACCCGGGTCAGGGGAGCGAGCCGGGCGATCTCCTGCGTCGCCTCGATGCCGTTCATGCCCGGCATGTTCAGATCCATGACGACCACGTCGGGGGCGAGCTCGCGGACGAGATTGAGCGCCGTGGCTCCCTCGGAGGCCTCGCCGACGATCTGCACGCCCTGTTCTTCGAGCAGGTTGCGGAGACCCGTCCGAAACAGGTCGTGGTCGTCGACGAGCATGACCCTCAGTTGGTCGGACGTGGCTGAGTCGCGAGGACCTACGGGGTCGGTCGCCATGGTGCGCGTCGGACGATAGCGCCGACCCTTAGGAGTGAACCGTGATGGTGACCAGTCGGCTTCCCCAAGCCTGCGCCTGCTCGATCGTCGGGAACCAGAGGTCGATTCTCGCCCCCTGGATCGCGCCGCCCGTGTCCGCGGCGACACCTAGCCCATAGCCGGGAACGCCGATCCGGGATCCGATCGGAATGACCGCAGGATCCACGGCAATCGCGCCCCAGCCGACGGGCATGCCGCTCGCCGTGTTTCCCGGGAGCGAGTACCCGGTGGCCGTAACAGTCATTGTCCGCATCCCGCTTACCGGGGCGCCGGGAACGAACTCGGGCGTCGTCGGAGTGCGAACGGCGGCAAGCATGCGGGCGCGGTCCTGCAGGTCGGCGATCTGCGTCGAGTTCGAGCCACGGGCCGCCTGCAGGGTTGCGATGGTGTGGAACTTTTCGGAGCGGGCGGCGGCGAGCGACGCCGCCGCTGCTGCTCTGACGGCGGCAAGCTGCTCGAGCTCTCGCTGCTGGTTGCCCAGGACCCGTTCGAGCCCCGCGAGGCGACGGGACGCCGCGCGGGCGCGTGCAATGAGGTTCTCGTCCTGCTTTGCGGCGAGATCGATGGTCTCGACGGCATCGAGAGCCGCCGAGAGCGAGCCGGAGCCGAGGACGACCGCGAGCGTGTCCGTGTCTCCTTCCTCGTACAGGTCTTGCAACCGCTCGGCAAGCGCCCGGCGGCTCGCTCGGAGCGAGCCGCGCGCGATTCCGAGCTCTTCGAGGACTGCTTGCCGGCGATCGTGCACAACCGCGGCTTTCGCCTTGAACGATGCCAGCTCTGACCTTGCCTCGGCCAGCCGGGACTCGATCGCGGCCAGGCTTTCGACGGCCGACTGCGAGCCGACGGCCAACGTTGCGTTCTCGGCCCGGAGCGCGTCGGCCTTCCGCTGCAGTTCCGCCGCGGTCTCGGCCGAGCCGGCGCCCGGCAGGGTAGCGAGAGCCACCGTTCCGGTCAGAACAGCCAGGCAAAACGTCCGGACCCCCCTCCCAGGCTCGCGCACGAGGGCAGGAAGGTAACACAGAGGCCATTTGCAGCTATCCGGCGAGGTTGTTAGGGTGCCGCACTTGTCAGGCACGACCAGCGTTCGCCCAGCGCGCTGGAGACAGTCGGCCGCCGCGGGCCGTCAAAATTCTTGAGCAAACAGCACGCAATCAGCCTGCTCGCCGCTTTGGCCGCTGCGCTTGCCGCGACCAGCGCAGCGACCGCCGAACCGGCCAGCGTCGCGTCGAAACAGGCCCAGGCCCAGAGCGTCATGGGGCAGATCCAGAGCCTCGACGGGTCGTTGGAGCATGCGATCGAGGCGTACAACCTCGCGAACGACAAGCTGGATGCGATTCGTGGCGATCTCAAGCAGAACCGCGTCGATCTCACGATCGCCGAGCGCAACCTGAAGCATGGCCAGAAGGCCCTCGCCGCCCGTGTTGTCGCTATCTACACCGCGGACGAGTCGGACTCAACATTGGACGTCCTCGTTGGCTCTAACAGCCTGGAAGAGCTTATTGACGGCCTTGAAGCGGTCTCCAGCGTGTCCAAGCAAGACACGCAGGTGCTCGCGAACGTGAAGACGTTCCGGTCGCAGGTCAAGCAGCATCGCGCCGAGCTCAAGCGGGCGAAGGCACGCCAGGCGCAGCTCGTCTCGGAGCGCGCCGCGCACAAGGCGTCGATCGAGAGCCAGCTCGGAGAGCGCCGGAGCCTGCTCTCGTCGATCAAGAACGAGATCGCGCAGATCCAGGCCGCGGAGCGCCGGCGCCAGGCAGAGCTCGAGCGTCAGGCCCGCGCACGCGCGGCTGCTCCTCAGCCGCTGATGCCGACGCTCACACCGAGTGCCGCCCCGGCCGAGGCGGCTTCCGATCCGAGCGCCCCGACCGCGCCGGGCCCGCTACCCGCCGCGCCGCCGTCGCGATACGGAGGCGTCGTGGGCATCGCAATGGGATACCTGGGGGTGCCTTACGTATACGGCGGTGCCAGCCCCTCGGGCTTCGACTGTTCCGGGTTCATCATGTACGTGTTCGCGCAGGTGGGGGTCTCGCTGCCGCACAACGCCGCGGCGCAGTTCGGCTACGGGACGCCGGTCGACCGCAGCCAGCTGCAGCCGGGGGACCTCGTCTTCTTCAACGGCCTCGGGCATGCCGGAATCTACGTCGGCGGCGGGAGCTTCATCCACGCGCCCCACACCGGCGACGTCGTGAAGATCTCCAGCATGACCGGCTGGTACGCCTCGACGTACGTCGGCGCCCGCAGGCTTTAGCTCGCAAGGACTGCTGATACCCTCCCGGGGTATGGCAGAGGACACTCACGCCCCCCACGTTCATCATGCTCACGGCGCCCACGCCGCTGCGTCGCTGAACCGTCTCGCCTTCTCGGCGACTTCGCACTGCCTGACGGGCTGCGCGATCGGAGAGGTGCTCGGAGTCGTCATCGGAACCATTCTTGGCTGGGGCAACCTGCCAACCATCCTGCTGGCCATCGTCCTCGCGTTCTTCTTCGGCTACTCGCTGACGATGCTGCCTCTGCTCAGGGCCGGACTTGCATTCGGAGTTGCGATTCCGCTCGCCCTCGCCTCGGACACGTTGTCGATCACCGTGATGGAGATCGTCGACAACGCGATCATCCTCGTCATCCCCGGCGCAATGGCGGCCGGGCTCCCGGACCTCCTCTTCTGGGGCAGCCTCGCGTTCTCGCTCGTCATCGCGTTCATGGCCGCTTTCCCCGTCAATCGCTGGCTGATCGCGCGCGGCAAGGGCCACGCGGTTGTCCATGCACACCATGCGCATTAGTCCCAGCTAGCCAGATCGTCGCGGCGGGGCAGCCGCAGTCGCTTGAGCGCGAGCGCGTTGACGGCTACAAGCACGCTTGACCCGGACATCGAGATGGCCGCGATCTCAGGGCGGAGCGTCAGGCCCCATGGTTCGAAGACGCCGGCCGCGATCGGGACGGCGAGCGAGTTGTAGCCGATCGCCCAGCCTAGGTTCTGGCGCATCTTGCGGACAGTGCCGCGGCCGATCGTCACGGCGGTCGCGACGTCGAGCGGGTCGGAGCGAATCAGCACCACATCGGCGGTCTCGATCGCGACGTCGGTGCCGGCCCCGATCGCGATCCCGACGTCCGCCTGTGCGAGCGCCGGTGCGTCGTTGACGCCGTCGCCGACCATCGCCACCCGCCGGCCCTGAGCTTGGAGCTCGCTGATCTTGGCCGCCTTATCCGCCGGCAGCACCTCGGCCAGTGCGTCGTCGATCCCGAGCTCAGCCGCGACTCGATTGGCGGTCTGGCGGTTGTCGCCGGTGAGCATGACGGGACGGATCCCGAGCTCCTTCAGTGCGGCGACCGCCTCGGAGGCCGTCTCGCGTGGCGCGTCCGCGATTGCGATCAGGCCAGCTGGCTGGCCGTCGACCGCGACGTAAACGACTGTTCGTCCCGCACCTGCCATCTCGTCGGCGCGGACGGCGAGGCCGTTCAGGGATACGTGCTCGCGCTTGAGCAGCCGGCGGTTGCCGACGAGAACTCGCCGGCCGTCGACAGTCGCGACCGCCCCGTGGCCGGCAACCGACTCGAACTGCTCGGCGCGCAGTCGATCGATGTGTCGCTCCTCGGCCGCTTTGACGATCGCCGCCGCGAGTGGATGCTCGCTTTCTCGTTCTACCGCGGCGACCAAGCGCAGGAGCTTGCTCTCGTCGAGCCCGTTTCCGTTGATCTCGACGACCTCCGGCTCGCCGCGCGTCAGCGTGCCGGTCTTGTCGAGCACAACCGTGTCGAGCGAGGCGGACTGCTCGATCGCGATCGCGTTCTTGAACAGGATCCCGCGGCGCGCGCCGAGGCCGGTCCCGACCATGACCGCGGTCGGTGTCGCAAGGCCGAGCGCGTCCGGGCAGGTGATGACGACGACGGTGATGGCGAACAGCAGCGCGTCCAGCGTGTTGCGGTCGATCCCGTACCAGACGAGGAAGGTGCCGAGACCGCCGATGAGCGCGACGAGGACGAGCCAGAAAGCGGCCCGGTCGGCGAGGCGCTGCGCGGGCGCCTTCGAGTTCTGCGCCTCCTGGACGAGCTTGACGATCTGGGCAAGCGCGGTATCGGATCCGACCGCCGTTGCGCCCGCCCGCAGCGTCCCCTGCTTGTTGATCGTCGCGCCGATGAGGCTGTCGCCAGGCTTCTTTCTCACGGGAAGCGACTCACCGGTGACCATCGACTCGTCGACCGAGCTTTCGCCCTCGACGACCTCGGCGTCGACCGGCACCTTTGCGCCGGGCCGGATCAGGAGCAGTTCGCCAACCTGCACCTCGGCCGTCGGCACCTCGTGTTCCTGGCCGTCATGGATGACGACCGCAATCGGCGGAGCGAGATCGAGGAGGGCGCGGATCGCGGCGTTGGCGCCGCCGCGAGCGCGCATCTCGAACCAGTGTCCGAGCAGGACGAAGGCTGCGAGGAAGGCGGAGGCCTCGTAGAAGACGTCGCCCTCGATCCAGAAGGTCGCGGCGACCGAGTAGATCCATCCGGTCCCGATCGCGACAGCTACCAGCACCATCATGTCGAGCGTCCTCGCGCGCAGCGCGAGGTAGGCGCCGCGGAAGAAGATCCAGGACGAGTAGAAGATCACCGGCAGGCTGAGGAAGAACTGCCACAGGTCGTTGCGCATGCCGAACGGGGTCGGCGGCGTCGAGCCGAACAGGAACTCTCCGACCGGCGACCAGAGTGCGATCGGGACCGCGAACAGCGCCGCGACGAGGAAGCGGTGGCGCATGTCGCGCACCATCTCGGCCATCGACATGCCTGCATGCCCGCCGTGGCCATGGCCGTCCGCGTACTCGGCGCGCTCGGCTGCAGCGTCATCGTGTACCGGCGCGTCGCGGCCTTCCTCGGCGAGCGGGTCGCATATGTGGCCGGGCACCGAGCGGCCGGCGCAGTGGTAGCCACACGCTTCGACCCACTGCTGTAGCGCCTCGATCGACGTCGCCTCTGGGTCGTACTCGACTGTGGCCGTCTGCGCGACCGGGTTCGCCTCTACGCCCTGAACGCCAGGGCGGTTCCCGAGCACGCGCTCAACGACTGCCTTCTCGGAGGCGTAGTGGAGGTCGCCGACGTGGAGCACTGCGGACGCGGTGCGGCCGTTGTGCTCATGTGAGCTCATGGCTACCTCGTCTTCGTGAACCGCTCGACCGCGGCGAGCAGCTCTTCGCTCTTCTCGGTCGCCGTCCTCGCGTCCCCCGAGGCGAGCGCGTCGTGGACGCAGTGCGTAACGTGGTCGTTCAGGATCTCGAGGGCCATGCTCTCGAGCGCCGTCTTGACGGCGCCGACCTGGGTCAGGATGTCGATGCAGTAGCGGTCGTCGTCGACCATGCGTTCGATGCCCCGCACCTGTCCTTCGATCCGGTGCAGACGCTTTGTCAGCGCCGCCTTGTCGTAGCCGTGTTTCACATCGCCTCCCGGGCGCTGTGGAAGCGCCGTAGGCGCAGACTGTTCGTGACCACGAACAGCGACGATGCGGCCATGGCGGCTGCCGCGATGATCGGGTTCAGCAGACCGGCGACCGCCAGCGGGATCGCGGCCACGTTGTACGCGAAAGCCCAGAACAAATTGACCTTGATCGTCCGTAGCGTCCGTCGCGCGAGGCGAATCGCGTCCGCGGCGCCGCGCAGGTCGCCGGAGACCAGCGTAAGGTCGCTCGCCTCGATCGCCACGTCAGTTCCCGTTCCGATCGCGAGCCCGAGGTCCGCCTGCGCCAGCGCCGGCGCGTCGTTGATCCCGTCGCCGACCATTGCGACGACCCGGCCCTGCTGCTGCAGGCGCTTCACCTCGGCGATCTTGTCGGCGGGATAGACCTCAGCGACGACCGTCTCGATCCCGACCTCCGCCGCCACACGCTCCGCGGTCTCCACCGAGTCGCCGGTCAACAGCACCGGCCTCAATCCGAGTTCCTTCAACTCCGCGATCGCCGGCGCGCTCGTTGGCTTCACCACGTCGCGGACGACGAGGTTCGCGCGTGCGACCCCGTCCCAGGCAACTTCGATCCGACC
>DATGDB010000083.1:0-16104 GCA_035311205.1 Gaiellaceae bacterium
CGCGGCTTCTGTTCGGCGCGCCGAGGCTTCTCCTCCTTGCGCGTGGGTTGCCCTTCCGCGCGCTCGGCCGGCTTGCGCCGATTGCGGCCGCCGCGACTGCCTCGACGGCGGCGTTTCTTGGTCTGAGCCTGGTCGCCAGGCTCTGCGGGCGGGGTCTCTACGAGCTGTTCGGTTTGGGCCCGCTCCTGGGCGGGCTCAGGCTGGGATGGGCGCTTTCGGCGCCGAAACCACTGGAGCAAACGAAATCCTTTCGCGTAATTCCTGCGCGCGCACTGCGAGGTGCGCGCTGCGAGGAAATGGACTGTGCAAACTGCATAAAGCTGCTCTCCAGGCTAGCAGCCGCCTCTCCGCCTCAGAACGGCCGGACAGGCTCACGCCGCCGCCGGCCGGAGCTTGGTGCGCCTGGTGCGGATCGCCCGAAGCCGCTGGGAGAGACGTGCCCACGCCCAGGGCTCCACCTCGAGGTAGCGGGTCGCACTTTGGCCCTTGGTGGCCGCGAGGTACTCGAACCAGGCGTCAGCTTCTTCGATCAGCAGCAGCTCGTGGGGATCGCGCCTCGATGCCATGGCCGCGATGCTAGGACCAGCAGCGGACGGCACGGGAGCCGTTGGTCAGCGACGTCGAACAGCGATGGCCTGGAGCATCCCGACGGCGAGCAGGTTCGTGACCATCGAAGACCCGCCCACGCTGACGAACGGGAGCGGGATGCCGGTGATCGGGGCAATCCCGATCGTCATCCCGACGTTCACGAAGACCTGGAAGAGGACCGCGAACACGATCGCTCCGGCGACCGTCGCGCAGAACGGATCTCGTGCGGTCGCGATCACCCGTATCCCCCTCCAGATGAGCAGGAGATAGAGTGCGAGGAGAATCGATGCACCGACGAAGCCGCGCTGCTCGGCGAGGGAGGCGAAGACGAAGTCCGTGTGGTGCTCAGGGAGGTAGTCGAGGTTCGTCTGCGTTGCCCCCGCCACCCCGCGACCCGCCGTGCCACCTGAGCCCACTGCAGTGATCGACTGGTTGATGTTGTAGCCGGCTCCCTCCGGGTTCTCCGAGGGGTGCATGAAGGCCTCGAGCCGCTCGCGCTGGTAGGGCGCGAGGATGTTGACGCCGAGGGACGGAGCGAACCAGAGCACCGTCGCGCCGATGACCGCCGCGATCGCAGCGAGCAGGGCGAGGTGTCGCCACGGCGTCCCCGCGAAGAACAGGCAGGCCGCAAGGATCGCGCCGTAGGAGAGCGCCGTCCCGATGTCCGGCTGCATGAACACGAGCACAGTGGGAACGGCGGCCGCTCCCACGGCGACGAGCGTGGTCCGCAGCCGGCCGATCTGCCGCGCGCGCGCAGCGAGCAGGCCGGCGAGGAACAGCGCAAGCAACAGCTTTCCGAACTCGGATGGCTGGAATCGGAAGAAGCCGAGCTCGATCCACCGCGTCGATCCACGCGCGTCGCTTCCGAGCCCCATGACGACCAGTAGCAGGGCGATCATCAGCCCGTAGACGACCTTGCGGTAACGGCGGTAGTAGTCCGGATCGATGAAGAGGACGCCGACCATCCCCACGACCCCGACGAGGGCGAACACGGCCTGGCGTGTCACGTAGTACTCCGGGTCCCCGGGAACGTCGAGGCGCGTGATTCCGTCGATCGCCCAAAGGCCGAACGCGAGGAGCCCGGCAACCGCGGCGAGCATGATCCAGTCGAGCCGACGGAGGAAGGCAATCGCGCCGGTGGCCTCCGCCCGTCGGCGGCGAACGCGTGGTGTGAGTGGGGCTGCGTAATCGGCCATCAGTCGATCATCAATCCGAGGGGACGTATTGCTGGGTCGCTGCCTTCGTGTCGAAGTAGTTCTCGAAGACCTTCAGTGCGGCGGGCGCCGCGGCCGTTCCGCCGTGGCCGCCGTTCTCGATCACCACGCAGACGACGAGCTTGGGAGTCGAGTCGGTCGGCCCGTAGCCGCACCACCAGGACTGGTCCCTCATGCCCTGGAAGCTGCCGATCTCGACGTACTTCTCGGCCGTTCCCGTCTTGCCGGCGATCGGCACCGGGAAGCTGCCGAAGACACCTGACGAGGTGCCATAGCTCGCGTGCGTTGCCTCGTACAGGCCCCCACGGATGGCGCGCAGCTCATCCGGCTGCACGTTCACCTGACGCGGGGCCGGCGCGAACACCCGCCTCGTCGCGCCGCGGTTCCCCGGCTGCTCGACGCTCGACACCAGGTGCGGCGTGACGAGCTTCCCGCCGTTTGCGATCAGCGCGTAGAAGCGCGCCATCTGGAGCGGCGTGACGAGGAGATCCTTCTGGCCGATCGCCAGCTGCACCGAGTCGCCGGACTTCCACAGCTTGTCGATCTCGCTCTTGAACGTCTTCTTGCGCCACTGCGGGGTCGGAAGCAGCCCCGGCTCCTCGCCGCCGACGTCGAGGCCGCTCGCCTTGCCGAAACCGAAGGCCGAGGCCCACTTCTGCAGCGGGCTCCCGTACTGCGCCGGCAGCCGATAGAAGTCGAGGCCCAGTTGGTAGAAGTAGGTGTCGCAGGAGGCGGCGATTGCGTGCGGCATAGTCATCGCCTCGTTCGCGTACGGGTTCCAGTTGTTGAACTTCGTCCCGTCGATCGTCATCGAGCCGACGCAGGAAAGAGGCGTATAGGCCGAGACGAGACGCTCGCGCATCGCCGCCAGAGCGGTTACCGGCTTGAAGGTCGAGCCGGGCGGATAGAGACCGGCGATCGCGCGGTTGAGCCCGGGGTAGTTGGCCGCTTTCGCCGCCTCCGCGTCGAGGAGCGGCTTCAAGTCCTTCTGCTTCGGCCTACCGACGTACATGCGCGGATCGAAGGTCGGATTGGACGCGAGCGCCCGGACTGAGCCGTCGCGCGGGTCGAGCGCCACGATCGCGCCGCCGTTTGCGGCCCACTCGGGCGGATCGCCGTTGTGCGCAGTCTGGATCCCATAGACGAGCGCCTTCTCGGCGGCCCGCTGCAGCTTGGCGTCGAGCGTGAGCCGCAGCGCGAGCCCCTGCTGGAAGTAGTCGCTGTAGCGAGGCCTGCCTCGCGGACGGCCGAGCGAGTCCACGCGAAGGCTTGCGAGCCCGGCGCGACCGCGCAGATACCGGTCGTACGCAGCCTCGACTCCGCTCTGGCCGACGTGATCCCCGTTCCGGTAGCGGCGGCTCTTGACCTGTTCGGGCGTCACGGACCCGACGTGGCCGAGCAGCTGGGCGGCGATCGACCCGTACGGATAGGAGCGCAGGTACGTCTGCTCGATCGTCACCCCGGGGAACTCCTGAATCCGCTCCTTCACATACGCAACGACGTCGTTGTGAACACCCTCGGCCAGCGTGACGGGCTTCAGTGGGTCAGCCCGATGTTGCTCGCGGAAGGTCTTTTGAAGCTCCGCCACCGGGATGCCGAGAACGGTGCTCAGCCTGGCGAAGACGCGCGGCCGTGTCCGGCGCGAGAGACTGGCCGGCCAGACGCGGACGACGTTCGCAAGCTTGTTCCCGACGATCGTGCGGCCGCGATCGTCGTAGATCGGCCCCCGCGGCGCCTCGATTCGAATCGTGCGCAACTGGTTGTTCTGAGCGGCTGCGAGATAGCGCTCGCCGGAGAGCACCTGGAGCGCCCAGAGGCGGAAGAAGAGCACGGCGAAGGCGAAGAGGACGAGCGCTCCGAGCACGCCCAGCCGCAGCGCGATCTGCGGCGTCATCCGGTACGGGGACTCGACGCGCGGATCTTTGGGGAGGAAGCGTGTCCTCGGTGGCCGGATGCGGCTGATCGTGGCCATTAGTGCGCCCCCTGGTGATGTTGCCGTGCTTTTGCCGAGCGAAAAGCGACCCAGGCTGCGGACTCAGGCCGCGTCCATATCGGTGAGATATGGGCGCGGGCTGAGGCTCGAGCGTGGGTCCGCTTTGCAGCCGGCAGAAGTGCGGATGACATTGCCTGGGGGCGCACCCTAAGTCCCGAGCTCGACTTCCACGGCGGGGCGCGCACTCGGCCGGGCGAAGATCCGGCGGCAGAGCGCGTACACCGGGATCGTCAGGAGCAGGTTCAGGACGATTTCCGCCGGCAGCGCATCGACGAGGCCGGCGCGCGCGGACACGGGGTCGGCGAGCACGTAGTGCATCGCCAGGCTCCCGAGCGCGAACAGGACGGTGACGACCGCGATCGCGAGGAGCGGTGCATGCGCACGGTCACGCCCCGTCGTCTCGCCGTAGCGCCCGATCCAGTATCCGGCCAGCGTGAGGAGCAGCGAGCTCAGTCCGAGCGTCTCGAGGTCCGCGGCATCGAGCAGGAACCCGGCGTAGAAGCCGACGACCGCTCCGAAGACGGCCCCGCGAAGCAGCGCGACCGCGGTGAGCGTGACCAGAACGAGGTCGGCCGTGCCGCCGCCGGGCTCGATGGACGACACGATCGCCGACTGGAGGACCACGGCGACGAAGAACACGCCGGCGGCCTTGAGGATGTCGGAGGCCACTAGCGACTCTTCGGGACGAGCACGAGGAGCACGTTGAGGGAGGAGAAGTCCGCGAGCGGCGCGATCTGGACGGCCTGGTGGATGTCCACATCCGTCTGGCCGACGCTCGTGACGACTCCGATGGCGATGTTGCGCGGATAGAGCGACGGGAGCCTGGCCGATCGGCGTCCGGCGGTGACGATCAGGTCGTTCTCCCTGATGACCTTGTCCTTCGGCACGAGGTCGAGGATCAGCGTTTCGCCGGCTCCCTGGCCGTGGCTGACGAGGCCGTAGGTCCCGGTGTAGGCGTCGCGGCCGGCGACAGAGAAGTCGCCGTCGGTCAGGAGCGAGACCTCGGCGGTCTTCGAGGTCGTCTTGGAGATATGTCCGACGAGGAAGCCTTGGCTGTCGGTGACAGGATCGTTGAGGCGAATCCCGGCATTGCGTCCAGCCGAGATCACGAGCTCTTGCTGGAACTGATTCGCTCCGTACGAGATGACCTCGGCCGCCACCTGGTCGTAGCCGCTCGGATACATCGGGCCCGAGCGGAACTTCAGCGCGTTGCGGAGCTCGCGGTTCTCCTGTGCGGCAGTTGTGTTTTGGATCGCCTGCTGTCGCAGCGCCTGCAGCTGTTCTCGCAGCGCCTCGTTCTCAGACTTCGCGTGGAAGAAGCCGGCGACCCAGTCGTAGCCGTCCTGGAAGGGCCGCGCGACTCGTTCCGCGCCGATCTGGAAGGGGCGCAGCACGCTGGCCGTAGCTCCCTGGACGCCGTGGAGGGCCCCGTTGTCCGACTCGCGGAAGTAGCCCGTGATCAGGATGAGCGACAGGGCTACGAGCACGCCGGCGACAACCCGTCGGCGGAGCGCGTTCCGACCCCGGGCCGTGGAATACGCGGGGGCGGCGGCCCGCTGAACGGTCGAGCCCAGTGCCGCCAGCCGCAGAGAGCGGTTACGTGGCACGGGAGATCAGTTTAGGAGACTGCACGGAAGGGCTCGCTTTTTGGGTGCTAGCGCCGGTAGCCGTTGCGGCTCTTGGCGGTCTTGGAGCTCCGCTGCATGACCTCGAGCAGCTCGAGGCTCCGACCCGAGCCGACGGCGACGCAGGTCAACGGCGACTCAGCGAGCTGCACGGGCATCTGAGTCTCGTGGCGGAGGCGTTCGTCGAGCCCGTTCAGGAGCGCCCCGCCGCCGGCAAGGACGATTCCCCGGTCCATGATGTCCGCGGCCAGCTCCGGGGGTGTCTTGTCGAGCGTGGACTTGATCGCGTCCACGATCTGGCCAACCGGCTCCTCGAGCGCGTCGCGGATCTCCTCGGAGCTGATGATCACGGTCTTCGGCAGTCCCGTGAGCATGTCCCGCCCGCGAACTTCCGCCTGAACCTCGTCCTTCATGGGGAAGGCCGAGCCGACTTCGAGCTTGATCTCCTCGGCGGTCTGGTTGCCGATCAGGAGCTTGTACTCACGCTTGACGTGGCTGATGATCGCTTCGTCCATCTCGTCTCCGCCGACGCGCATGCTGACGGAGACGACGATCCCGCCCAGCGAGATGACGGCGACCTCGCTCGTTCCGCCGCCGACGTCGACGATCATGTTCCCGGTCGGCTCGGAGACAGGGAGCCCGGCCCCGATGGCGGCCGCCATCGGCTCCTCGATCAGGAACGCGTCGCGGGCGCCCGCGTTTCGCGTCGCCTCCTCGACTGCGCGCTTCTCGACGCCGGTGACGCCGGAGGGGACGCAGACCACGACCCGCGGGTGCGCGAAGCGATGCTGGTGGACCTTCTGGATGAAGTGCCGAAGCATCTGCTCCGTGACGTCGAAGTCGGCGATCACGCCGTCCTTGAGCGGGCGGATGGCGGAGATGGTTCCCGGAGTGCGGCCGAGCATGCGCTTGGCTTCGACTCCGACGGCGTGCACCTCGCCTGACGCGTGGTCGATGGCGACGACCGACGGCTCCGACAGCACGATGCCGCGGCCGCGGACATAGACCAGGGTGTTTGCGGTGCCCAGGTCCACCGCCATGTCGCGGCCGCCGAAGCCGTTGAGATAGCTCAGCATCCCCATCTCCCGAGCGCCCACTCTAGCTACCCGAATCCGTAAATTCCGCTGAAACGTGCTGCAAGCAGTCGGGTGAGGAGTGCTGCCGGCAACCCGACGACGTTGAGGTAGTCGCCGTCGATCCGCTCGACCAGGGAGGCGCCGAGGCCCTGGATCGCATAGGCGCCGGCGCGCTCCTGCCACTCGTCGGCCGCCAGGTACGAGGCGATGTCCCGAGCGGTCAGCGGACGAAAAGTGACGCTTGTCGTGTCGGCGTGCAGCTCCTCCCAGGCCCGCGTCAGGAGGCAGAGGCCGGAGACGACGTGGTGGGTTCTGCCGGCGAGCGCCTCGAGCATCCGTTCCGCGTCAGCGGAGTCCTTCGGCTTTCCGAAAACCCGCCCGACGAGGAAGACGGCCGTGTCGACGCCGAGCACCGGGCGATCGCCCGCGTCGCCCGCGACGGAGCGCGCCTTCCCGCGCGCGTGTTGCTGGACGAACGTGCTGGGGTCAGATCCCGCCTCGAAAGCGTCACGTTCCTCATACGGAGGAGTGACGACCTCGAAGGGAATGCCCAGCTGCTCGAGGATTGCGCGCCGCTGTGGAGATCGGGAGGCGAGAAGGATGGGCGGCGCGACCGGGGCGCTCAATGCGCTTCAGCGCGGCTCGTCTGCGAACCAAAGCCCGATTTCCCGTTGGGCCGACTCGGGGGAATCGGAGCCGTGAACGAGGTTGTCCGGCATCGAGAGCGACAGATCGCCGCGTACGGTTCCCGGCGCCGCGTCGGCGGGGTTCGTCGCGCCCATCGTCGTGCGGACGGTTGCAATCGCACCCTCGCCCTCGACGACGAGCGCCAGTGTCGGGCCGGACGTGATGAACTCGACGAGCTCGCCGAAGAAGGGCTTCTCGGCGTGCTCGGCGTAGTGCTCCTCGGCGAGCCGCCTGTCGACGGTGACGATCCGCGTCGCGCGCAGCTCGAGTCCTCGCCGCTCCAGCCGCGCCACGATCTCGCCCGCGAGCTGGCGCCGCATTGCGTCCGGTTTGACGAGCACGAGTGTCCGCTCGACGGCCATCGAGCGCGAGACTCTACTGACTGGGCCGTTCCCTCCGAGGAGCCGGTGGGAACTCGATCGTCGTCGGCGTCTCGACAGTCGTTTCGCAGTAGGGACAGACCTGCCAAAGCGTCTCGAGCGGCGCCTTGCAGTTCACGCAGGCCTGCCGGAGCTTCGTCGTGCAGACGGGACAGACGAGGAAGGTGTCCTCGACGTGAGCTCGACAGACCGGACAGTGGAGCTCACGGCGGGCGAGCCGCTCCTCCATCGCCTTGATCTCGAGCTGGCGCTCGCGAACATCCTCGAGGTACTCGGGCGGCCGGAAAAGCATGTAGATCAGCGCGCCGACGATCGGCACCAGCCCGAGGATCGTGGCGACCGCGACCAGCCAGGGATCGTCCATCCGGCGCCTCGCATCCTTGAAGACCCAGTAGGCGAGTGCGAGCCAGAAGATGACGAGGAAGAAGATGCCGAGGTTGCGGGTGACGTCCCAAGCGTCGGAGCCGAAGAAATCGCGGCTGCTCTCGAAGAAGTCGTTCACCGTTTACCTCACAGCAGGAGCTGCCCGACGACGTAGCCGGCGGCGAAAGCGAGCCCGACGATCGTCAGCACCACGGCGGCCACGAACGCGAACACGCTGAGCCGCTCACCGAGCTTCGTCATCGTACGCTTTCTTCCTGCGGTGGTGGTGCGTGCCACTAGTCCGCGGAGAGGTCGGCCAGGAGGTACAGCGAGCCGGTCACGAGGATCCGTCCATCCGTGGATTCTCGCGCGCGCGCAAGAGCATTCTTCGGGTCGGGCTCGGCGTCGACGCCTTGAAAGTGGCCGGCAGCGAGGCGGGCGAGCGCTGAGGCGGGGAGGGCGCGCTCGTTCGTTGACTGCGTCGCGATCAGCGTCGGAGCGAGCTCGGCGAGATCGCGGAGCATCGCATCGGCGTCCTTGTCGGCGAGGATCGAGGCGACGACGACGTCGTAGCGCTCGGTGAGCGCTGCGCGTAGCCATGCGGTTCCGGCCGGGTTGTGCGCGCCGTCCCAGAGCTCGCGGCCGCGGCGCTCGAAGCGGCCGGGGAGCAGGACCGCCGGGTCGCTCTGAATCGGGCGGCCGAGAAACGCCTCGGCGGCTTCGCGTGCACCTCCTGTGACGAGTTCCGCGCTCTTGGGTATCAGATGGTCGTAACTGTTGTCCGGTCGGACAACTATCCTGGCCGCATGCGCAACTGCCAGCTTCTCGCCCGCGATCTCATCCGGCGTCTCGCCGAGCACGTCCGTGTGCTCCAGCGCCACGTTGGTGAGCAGGACAACGGGAGCATCGACAACGTTGGTGGCGTCGAGCCGTCCCCCGAGCCCGGCCTCAACGACCGCGACTTCGACCCCACGGTCCGCGAATTCGGCGAGGGCCGCCGCGGTCAACGCCTCGAATTGCGTGGCGCCGAGCTCTCCCGCATGCGCACGTATTCGAGCGACTGCCTGCTCGAAGTCGGCCTCGACTCCCTCGACCCAGATGCGCTCCGACCACCCGCTGACGTGCGGCGAGGTGTAGGCGCCCGCTCGCCTCCCCTCCGCCTGCAAGAGAGCGGCGATCGCACGCGTCGCGGTCGACTTGCCGTTCGTCCCGACAACATGAATAGCCGGGTACGGTCGTTCCGGATGGCCGAGCCGCTCCAGCAGCTGCCGCATCCGGTCGAGGCCGAACTCCTCGGGCCAGGGGCTCAGCGAGGCGATCCAGGCCGTCGCCGGGCGTGCGTTAGCCGCTGAGAGCCTCGAGCTCACGCCTGTAGCGGGCGAGCTTTTCCCGCTCCGCCTCGATGACCTCGACGGGCGCCCGTTCGACGAAACGCTCGTTGGCGAGCATCCCCTCGGCGCGCGAGATCTCCTTCTGGAGCCGCTCGATCTCGGCCTTCGGATCACCGTCTCGCTTGGCTCGATCGGGCCGGACGACCGCGTCGAAGATGCGTGCTTCCTCGCCCTCGAGCTTCGGACGCACGGCGCTCCGCCGGAACATCTCGGCTGCTTCCTGGACGCGGTCGAGCGCGTCGAGCTCGCCCGCGAAGCGCGTATCCGCCACCGACCAGGGGGCGCGGATCAGGCGAGTCTCACGCCCGGGGAGCTGCGACCAGATCTCCTCGGTGACATGCGGCATCACCGGATGGAGCAACCGGAGCAGCCGCTCGAGGGCGGCGAGCGCAGTCGCCCGCGCATCCACGTCTTCGGCATAGAGGCGCGGCTTGACCGCCTCGGCGTACCAGTCGCAGAAGTCGTCGAACGTGAGGCGGTAGAGCGCGTTTGCCCCCGCCGCGAACTCGAACGTCGACCAATGCTCCTCGAGCTGCGCGCGAGTCGCGTCGAGGCGGGCGAGGATCCAGCGCTCCTCCAGATCGCGCGGACGCGCGTCCGGTTCCTCTTCCGAGGCGTTGCTCAGGAGCAGCCGCGCGACGTTCCAGAGCTTGTTCGCGAGCTTTCGCCCCTCCTCGATGAAGCCGACCGAGAAGCGCACATCCTGGGTCGAGGACATCTTCAGGAGCCCGTAGCGGGTCGCGTCGGCTCCGTGCTCGTCGATCACGTCGTCGGGCTCGATCCCAGTGCCGAGGCTCTTCGACATCCGCCGGCCATCCGGCGCCAGGATCAGCGAGTGGATGATCACGTCGTGGAACGGCATCTCGCCCATGAGCTCCTGGCCCGCCATCATCATCCGGCTGACCCAGAGGAAGATGATGTCCCGCGCGGTCGAGAGCACATCCGTCGGGTAATAGACCTCGAGCTCGAGGGTCTGGTCCGGCCAGCCGAGGGTTGCGAACGGCCAGAGCGCGGCCGAGAACCAGGTGTCGAACACGTCATCGTCCTGGCGGAGCTCCGCGCTCCCGCATTCGGCGCAGGCCGAAGGCTCGTCCTCGTCGATCGTGACGTGGCCGTCGGGGCAGTACCAGGCCGGAATGCGCTGACCCCACCACAGCTGGCGCGAAACGTTCCACGGGCGAATGTTCTGCAGCCAGTCGAGCGCCACGCCGCCCTGGTTCTCAGGCGTGAAGCGCACGCGGCCATCACGGATCGCTGCGATCGCGGGTTGAGCCAGCTCCTTCATCTCCACGTACCACTGCTCGGTGATCAGCGGCTCGATGCGATCCTTCGAGCGGTTGCAGAGCGGCACTGAATGCCGGTACGACTCGCGCTTCTCGATCTGGTCGTGCTCTCGCAACCATTCCAGGACCCGCTCTTCGGCCTCTTCCTGCGTCAGCCCAGCGAGATCCCCTGCGTCCGCGTTCATCCGGCCGTCGAGGCCGATCACGGTCAGCTCAGGCAGACCGTGGTCGCGCCCGATCTCGAAGTCGGTCGCATCGTGTCCCGGTGTCACCTTCAGCGCGCCCGTGCCGAACTCGGGATCGATCCGCTCATCGGCGATGATCGGCGCGCGTCGCTCGACGTACGGGACGATCGCCTCCTTGCCTACCAGCGCGCGGTAGCGCTCGTCGCCCGGGTTCACCGCCACCGCGACATCCGCAAGGATCGTCGCGGGTCGAGCCGTCGCGATCGAGATCGAGCCGGAACCGTCGGCGAGCGGGTAGCGCACGGTGGTCAGCGCGTCGTCGACGTCTCGGTAGTCGACCTCGAGGTCCGAGACGGAGGTACGGCAGCCCGGGCACCAGTTGACGATTCGGTTGTCGCGGTACACGAAGCCGCGCCGGTGCAGGTGGACGAAGAACCGGTAGACCGCCCGGATGTAGTCGTCGTCCATCGTGAACCGCTCGCGCGAGTAGTCGAGGGAGGCGCCGAGCTTCCGGAGCTGGCCCATGATGATCCCGCCGTACTCCTCGAGCCAGCGCCAGGTTCGCTCCACGAACGCCTCACGGCCGAGCTCGAACCGGCTCGTTCCCTCAGCCAGCAGCTGACGCTCGATCACGGCGTGCACCGAGATCGACGCGTGGTCATAGCCCGGCTGCCAGAGCACGTTGAAGCCGCGCATCCGGTGCCAGCGGATGAGCACGTCCTGGATCGACGCGTTGAGCGCGTGCCCCATGTGCAGGCTTCCCGTGACGTTCGGAGGCGGGAGAGCGATCGAGAAGGGCTCGCCCGGGGCGTCAGGGTCGGCCCGGTAGTGCCCCTCAGCCTCCCACGTCTGCTGCCAGCGCTCCTCGACGCCTTGCGGGTTGTAGCGGGTTTCCATCACTCGCCGGCACCGACCTTCTGGCGGCGCTCAAGAAAACGGATGTGGTCAGGCAGCGACTATGCGCCCAGTATACGGAGCGCCGAGACTTAGGCCGACTCTTCGCGGAGCAGCTCGTCGGCCTCGTCGGCGCCGGCGCTCGTGACGAGCGTCGGCTTGACGCCCTTCTCGATCGTCTCCTTCGTGATCGCGCACTTGGAGACGTCCTTGCGCGAGGGCAGCTCGAACATCACGTCGAGCAGTGCGGTCTCGATGATCGAGCGCAACCCGCGGGCGCCGGTCTCGCGCTCCAACGCGCGATCGGAGATCGACCAGAGCGCGTCGTCCGTGAAGACGAGCTCGATCGAGTCGTAGCCGAAGAAACGTTGGTACTGCTTGACGAGCGCGTTGCGAGGCTCGGTCAGGATCTGGACGAGGTCCTCACGCTGCAGCTGGTGCACCGCCGAGATCACTGGCAGCCGGCCGATGAACTCCGGGATCAACCCGTAGGCCAGCAGGTCCTCCGGCATCACCTGCGCGAGCAGCTCGCTCGTCTCCGAGTCGTGCCGTGAGCGGATGTCGGCGCCGAAACCGACGGCGTTCTTCCCTATCCGCCGGCCGATGATCTTCTCGAGCCCGGCGAACGCGCCGCCACAGATGAAAAGGATGTTCGTGGTGTCGATCGAGAGGAACTCCTGGTGCGGGTGCTTCCGCCCGCCCTGCGGCGGCACCGAGGCGACGGTGCCCTCGAGAATCTTCAGCAGGGCCTGCTGGACACCCTCGCCCGAGACATCGCGCGTGATCGACGGGTTGTCCGCCTTCCGCGCGATCTTGTCGACCTCGTCGATGTAGATGATCCCGGTCTCGGCCTTCTTGATGTCGAAGTCCGCCGCTTGGATCAGCTTGAGGAGGATGTTCTCGACGTCCTCGCCGACGTAGCCGGCCTCCGTCAGCGCGGTGGCATCGGCGATCGCAAACGGGACGTTGAGGATCCGCGCCAGCGTCTGCGCCAAGAGCGTCTTGCCGCAACCGGTCGGGCCGAGCAGGAGGATGTTCGACTTCTGGAGCTCGACGTCCGACTCCTCCGACCCCATCTGCACGCGCTTGTAGTGGTTGTAGACGGCGACCGCGAGCGTGCGCTTCGCTTCCTCCTGGCTGACGACGTAGTCGTTGAGGACGCCGTAGATGTCCTTCGGGCGAGGCAGGTTCTCGAGGTCGAGCTGCGACGGAGCGGTGAGCTCCTCGTCGATGATCTCGTTGCAGAGATCAATGCACTCATCGCAGATGTAGACGCCCGGACCGGCGATCAGCTTCTTGACCTGCCGTTGGCTCTTCCCGCAGAAACTGCAGAGAAGCTGCTCGTTCCCGTCGCTCGCCCTGGCCACTAGCTCTCCTTCTACTCCGAAATCGCGCCGAGCACTAGTGCTTGCTCGAGTCCCGGCTGCTGATCACCTGGTCGATGATGCCGTATTCGACTGCCTCTTGCGCGTTCATGAAGTAGTCGCGGTCGGTGTCGCGTCCAACTTTCTCAAGCTCCTGGCCCGTGTGCTCGGACAGGATCTCCTCGAGCCGGCGCTTGAGGTTTAGCGTCTCGCGCGCGCGGATCTCGATGTCTGCGGCCTGACCGCCCGGGCCCGACGGCGTCCAGACCTGGTGGATCAGGATCTTGGCGTTCGGCAGCGCCATCCGCTTCCCTTTCGCGCCGCCCGCAAGCAGTAGCGCTCCCATCGACATCGCAATCCCGACGCAGATCGTCTGGACGTCAGGCTTGACGAACTGCATCGTGTCGTACACCGCGAGCCCGGCGTACACGTCTCCGCCGGGTGAGTTGACGTAGACGGCGATGTCCTTGTCGGGATCCTCTGACTCGAGGTGGAGCAGCTGGGCGATGATCAGGTTCGCGATCTGATCGTCGATCGGTGTGCCGAGGAAGATGATTCGTTCGTTCAGCAGGCGCGAGTAGATGTCGAACGCGCGCTCACCGCGCGACGTTTGCTCGATCACCATCGGGACTAGCGGGCTCATGCAGGCTCCTTGCTACCGGGGGTCCACAACTTCGTAGCGATCTCGGGTTTCTCCTTCTCTGGGGTCCAGAGCTGGTCTCGCGCTTGGGCGAGCTCTATCGGAATCTTCTTCGTCTCGGCCGCGATCCGGTCGAGCGCTCTGCGCATGCGGAGGTCCGCGCGCAGCGCGTCGTAGCGGCCGGCCTCGCGGATCTGGCCGATCAGTTGCTCCGCATCCTCGTCCGCTCCTTCCGCCTCCTCGCGGATGAGCGCGTCGACGTCCTCGTCGGAGACCTCGATGCCGAGCTTGGCGGCGGCCGCCTCGAGCACGATCTCGCGCGCCAGCGACTGCCTCGCCTCTGCCTCGATGTCGGCCTGGATCTCCTGCGGAGTGCGGTTCGAGAGCTGGAGGTAGGCCTCCGCGCTGATGCCGCGCCGTTCGAGCGAACGGACGAGGGCGTTCCAGAGCTCGACTGCGCGCGCCTGGACGAGGCCGTCGGCGACCTCGACGTTCGTAGCTTCCACGAGCGCGTCGGCGGCGGCGGCGCGGAACTGGTTCTCGAGCTCCGCCTCGAGCTGGCCGCGCAGCCGCCCTTCGATCTCGGCGCGCACTTCCTCAAGCGTCGAGAACTCGCTTGCCGCCTTCGCGAGGTCGTCGTCGACCGGCGGCAGCACCTTCTCCAGGACCTCCTTCACATCGGCAGTCAGGCTCGATTGCGAGCCGTCCGGCGTCCGGAACTCCACTTCCTTCTCCTCGCCCGGCGCCATTCCGACGAGGCCTTCCTCGATCTCGGGAAGCAGTCGGCCGCTTCCGAGCTCGACGACATAGTCGCGCTGGGCATCGCCTTCGCCCGAAACGAGGTCGACAACGACCACGTCGCCCTCACGCGCGGGACGGCCCTCGACCGGGGCGAGCTCGGCGACCGACGAGCGCAGGACCTCGAGCTCGACGTCGATCAGCTCCTCGGGCACCTCGGGCTCCGCCGCGGGTACCTCGAGCTGCGTCCAATCAGCGACCTCCGGCTTCGGCTGCACCGAGACGGTCGCCGTGAACTGGAAGGTGTCTCTGGGCGACGACGGAAGCTCGTAGCCGTACTCGGGCGCCTCGATCGGGCGGACGTTCGTGTCACGTACCGCGGCGCGGAACCAGCCGCCGATGTGGCTCTCGACCGCCTCGGCGTAGAGGCGCTCGCGCCCGACCCGTGCGAGGAGCACGGGCATGGGCACCTTTCCCTGGCGGAAGCCGGGAATCTTCAGGTTGCCCGCGAGGTCCGAAGCGGCGTGGTCGATTGCGTGCTCGACATCGCCGCTCGGCACCTCGACGGTCATACGAACCTTGCTCTCTGGGAGCTCTTCGACCGTCGCCTTCACAGAACGGCCATTGTGCCAGCCGACCTCGGGGCCGGCGCAGGCCCTAGAGGAGCCAGATCAGGAGCAGGATGACGAGAATCAACAGAAGTACGCCACCACCGATGTACATCTCATTCCCTCCTTTCGCTCGTGGACGCGGACGGGGGGTGAGGGCGGAATACCCAGCCTGCGGGCGGTTCACACCTCAGCGGGGCCGATGCGGACGATAGGAACGAATCGCTGCAAACGGCGGGATCGTGGCTCGCCGCGTGACTCAGCGAGCCTCGGCGACGAGCGGGACTGGCGCGGTCGGTGCCTGCCGGAAGGCTTCGGGGACACGCTCTCGGGCAATCGCGGCGTCCGGGTGCCCGTATTAGGCGAGCATCGCGCAGCTTCGTCTCCGATGTTCTGCGCCTCGCCGGCGCTCCGATCCTCACGGCGGGGTGCGCGCCGGCCTCGGCCGTAGAGCTGCTCGACGTCACCGGCCCGGACGCGCAGCGGGCGGTTCCCGAGCCTGTACGCAGGCAGCGAGCCGTCGTCGATCCGCCGGTAGACCCGAAGAGCGGCTGCATCGGAGCGCGGTCGCGACCTCGTCTACTCGGAGGAGCTCGCCACGATGCGTGCAACGCTTGATTAGCAAGCGTACCGCGCGCGCGCGGACAGAATGAGCCCTGCTTATAGTCGGCGGTGTAGATCGTTCGCGGATGCTGAAGGCCCTGTCCCCGCAGGGCCTTCGTTCGCCATGGCGTGAGCCCGGCGAGCGCCTCGATCGTCTCGGCGAAGGGCGAGTTCGAGCGGGCAAGCGAGCTCTACCGCGCGATCGGTCGGTTCCCGACGAGGAAACCGCTCGACGGCGCGCGCGTAACGATTACGCCGATGTTTCGGGCTCGTTGGGGCCGAAGCGGGGGAAGTCGTCGACGTCTTCAAGCACCTTTTCCACGTGAACCGAATGGCCCTTTGACCGGAGGCATTCTGAGATCTCATGGAGATACCTGTCGGCGTCGTCCCGCCCTCTGTAGTAGACGAGCGAGTGGACCCATCCTGCATCGTCCTTTGCGATGCCTCCGAGCTGACCGGGACCACCGACTTC
>DATGDB010000084.1:0-2758 GCA_035311205.1 Gaiellaceae bacterium
GGCTTTTGCTGCATCGGCGGCCTGCCCGTGTACTTGGAACTGGTGGCGAACAGTGCTAGCTTCGGCCGGTCAAAGACGGCCGGAGGTGGGTTCTTCTGCGCCGCTTTGCTGCTCTCGAACGGGCTCGCGCCGTCGGCATCAGCCGCCCCCGACCCCGACACGAACAAAAACGCGATTCTCCTAGACCCCGACTGCGGCGGCCATAGCGTCGTTGCCGCGGGAATTCTGCAGAGCCACTCACCGTCGTTCCTGGTCGTTTCGTCTGAGTCGCCGGCCATTCGAGCCGGGAGCGTCGGCACGACGTTCGGCTACGACGCGTGGGACAACCCGGAGCGATCGGGTGATCCGGTCGCGTCCTTCCGGCAGCCTGGATTCTTCGGAGCCAACACAAATGGCCAAGAGCTGACGGCGTGCCACTTCACGCTGCCGAATGCGCCGGATACTTGGTTCGCGTATTTCATGTTCACGCCGCGCGGCACTCCGTGAACCTCCCGGCCGTAGGGCTCGGTGATCGCCTTCAACCAGAGGGTTATTGGTTCGAGCCCAAGCCGGGGAGCTCAACGAAGAACGTCGAGCCGATTCCCTCGCTCGACTCGACCCAGATCCTGCCGTCCATGCGTCGGACGAGCTCACGGCAGATGTAGAGGCCCAGGCCGGTGCCGCCAACCGCGCGGTCCCGGTCGGGGAGGCGGTAGAACTTCTCGAAGATCCGTTTTTGCTCGGGGCCGGGGATACCCACCCCCTCGTCTCGGACGGCTATTCGCAGGCGAGGTCGACGCGGCTCCAGCTGCACCTCGATGCGGCCCGCGCCGCGCGAATACTTGACCGCGTTGGACACAAGATTCGCGAGCACCTGGCGGAACTTGTCGGTGTCCGTTGCTAGCGGGGGGAGAGCAGGCGGTGCTTTCAGCTCGAGCGAGAGCTCCCTCGGAGCCTGCGTGCGTGCGGCCTCGATGACTCTCCGTGCAATGTCCAGGACGTTCACCCGCTCGCGCACGAGAACTAGCTGTCCCGACTCGACCTGGCTCGTAAGCAGGATGTCGTTGACGACGTACGCAAGCCGCTCCGATTGATCCGAGATCACCGAGAGCAGGCGGCGGCGTAGGTCGCTTGTGAAGTCGACGTCCTCGCGCTCCAGCGTCTGCACCGCGCCGTAGACAGCGGCGATCGGCGTTCGCAGTTCATGGGAGACGGTGGCGATGAAGTCCTCCTTGAGCTCCTCCAGTCGCCGCTCCTCGGTGCGGTCGCGGAAGGCGTACACGGTTCCCTCTGCGAAGCTGACCCCGGCGACCGACAACCACAGCTCGCGACCGCCGATCTCGACAGGGAGCGTCGTCGAAGGGCCGGTGGACGCAGCGGGAGCGCTCGTGACCGTGATTGCTTGCGCCAGCGCATCCCAGCCGGGGATCACTTCGTCGACGGGGCGGCCGAGAACCTCGTCGGCAGCGATGCCCGTGATGGCCTCGGCCGCTGGGTTCCAGAGCTGAACGGTTCCCTGGGCGTCGACGAGGAAGACGCCGTCGGCGACGTAGCCGAGCACCCGGGCGGCTTGCCCGCGCTCCTCGGCTTCCCGATAGAGCCGGGCGTTCTCGATCGCGATCGCGGCACGGTCGGCGGCGAGCCCAAGCAAGCTGACGTCTTCCCGAGAAAAGTCGCGCGGAACGACCGCGCCGGCCACGAGCACGCCGACGACCCGTCGCTCGACGGTCATCGGCACGCCGATGAGCGAACGGATCGCCTCATCGTCTCGCCGATTCCCATCGATGTGTGCATCGCCGAGATCGACTTCACGGCGTTCATCGAGGACCCGGCGAGCGACCCCTTCACGTCGTGCGAGCTCGACGGCTCCTTCGATGTGCGCGTCCGCGCCGACCGCCGCGCGCAGGGCGAGCTCGGCGTCGGGCTCCTCGACGAGAAGGATCGCGGCCGTGTCGACCGCAACGATTTCGCGAATTCGCTCGAGCAGCTCGCGCAGCATGCTCTCGAGCGGCAGCTCCGAGAGGATCGTCCCCGTGGTGATGCTCTGCAGGCGCACTAGCCTCTCCGCTGTGGACTCGGCTTCGCGCCGCGCCGCACGCTCCCGCGCGAGGAGGACGTCGCGCTCCTCACTTAGCCGTATCCGCTCCAGCGCATGCTTGAGGCTTTCGACAACCGCCTCGAGAAGGGCGACTTCCCCGTCGTCGAAGGGCTCGTCGTAGAGGCGTCCCACGCCGACGACGCCGCGGGCCGCTTCGCCGGCGAACGGCGCGAGGACGAGCTCGCGAATTCCGATTCCGAGTAGATCTCCCTGGTACTGCTGAGGCCCCTCACTCGTGAGCGCGCGAGCAGAAAGCCCGTCCTCGAGCAGATCCGCACGTTGGTCGGGCGTCAGGCCGTACGCCCCGACGAGCGTGCGGGCCTTTCCACCGTTACCTTCGGCGATGACAAAGGCGACCTCTGCCTCGAAGGCCTCGCAAAGCTCTGCGGTGAAGAGCTCGCCCAGGTCGCCTTCCGACTGAGCGAGGTTGACGATCGTGACGATCTGAGCCCGCCGCGCCGCCTCGACGAAGCGCCGAAGCAGCTCTTGGCGGCCGTCAGCGCGTCGAGCCGAGTGCAACGACGACCAGGCTATAGTTGCGGTCTCCTTTCGCCCCGCGGACGCGCCCGATCTCTCCCCTGGTGTAGGCGCCCGCGAGTGCAGGCGGTGGATTCCCGAACGAGGAGATGATCGACTCCACTTCGCGCGAAGCGAGCGGATTGCCGAACCAGGCGCTCCTTG
>DATGDB010000085.1:0-9731 GCA_035311205.1 Gaiellaceae bacterium
TCGCAGCCGAACTTCGTCGCCGAGCAGTTCACCGGGACGCCCGGCGAGTACGTGCAGCTCGAGGACACGATCAAGGGCTTCCAGGAGATCCTCGGGGGCAAGCACGACGATCTGCCCGAGCAGGCGTTCTACATGGTCGGCACGATCGAGAAGGCCGTGGAGAAGGGGCGCCAGCTGGCCGGCGAGGAGGAGCCAGAGGCGAAGCCCGAAGAGCCTGCCGCCGAGGAAGAGGCGCGTGAGGCCGAACCAGTTCCTGCTTAGGTAATGGCGCAAGACAGGCGGACGTTCGCCCTGTCCCTCGTCACTCCCGAGGGGCCGGCGTTCGAGGGCGAAATCGAGATGCTGATCGTTCCGGGCGCGGCCGGCGAGATCGGGATCCTCGCGCGGCACGCGCCGCTCGTCGCCACGCTGAAAGCGGGCGGAACGCGGATCCACATCCGCCGGGACGAGGAGGTCCGCGACTTCGCGACCGGCCCTGGGTTCTTCAAGGTCGAGCAGGACCGGGCCCTGGCGCTCGTCGACGACGCCGTCGACGCGCGCGAGATCGACCAGGACCGCGCGCGGAAGCAGCTCGAGGAGGCGCAGGGCGAGCTCGAGCGGATCGAGCGCGGCGAGTCGGACGCCGACCGCTGGCAGGTGGAGCAGCGGATCGCCCACGCGCAGAACCAGCTCGACGTGTACGCGGGCGGCGGCACCGGGCGAATCCGCCCCATCGCCCCGGCCGCGGGCTAACCGAGCCCCGCTCAGAGCGTCTGTGACGATCACGAGGTCCGGGTCCTCTGCCTCGCCGAGCGCAGCCGCCAAACGCTCCGTCGTCGATCTCGACGTGGAAGCTCCGACCCTCGACTCGGAATTCGTAGGAGACGTGGATTCCACGTGCAGCTTCGCTCCGAAACGTCGCCCGGATCGCTGAGATGTGGCCGCTCCGGACGAACACCTCGCTCGTCCGGCGCGCGCCCACGAAGCTGCCGCCCCAGCGGCTCCTCGAAGGCCTGAAGCGATACGCCGAGACGGGAGCTCCGGGCTGCCGTTCGGAATGAAATCGCGCGGCAATTGGCTTCGCCTCCTGTACCCTGGGTACACCCCGGAACTTTGAACGGCAGCTTGGCGACCGGGTCACCAAACGCCTAAAGAGCCACGGAGCCTCGCTTCTGACCTCTTTGGGCAGGAGCGTTTTTCGTGAAGGCGACGATCGATCAATTCCGAAAGCTTCTGGACGAGCGCATCGTCGTGCTCGACGGCTCGTACGGCGTCCTCATCCAGAAGACGGTGCGCGGTGAGGAGGCGTACCGCGGCGAGCGGTTCCGCGATCACTCACGCGACGTCGCCGGCGATCCCGATCTCCTCAACCTGACCCGCCCGGACGTCGTTCGCGACATCCACCGCTCCTACCTCGCTGCGGGGGCGGACGTCGTAACCACGAACACGTTCACGGCGACGTCCATCGGCCAGGCCGACTACGCGCTCGAGCCGTACGCCCTCGAGATGAACGTGGTCGGCGCGCGGCTCGCCCGGGAAGCCGCGGACGCCGTCGACCGGCCGGCGTGGGTCGCCGGCTCGGTGGGTCCGCTGAACGTCTCGCTCTCGCTCTCGCCGAAGGTGGACGACGCGACCTACCGGAGCGCCACGTTCGACCAGGTTCGCGAGGCGTATGCGGAGCAGATCCGTGGGCTCGTGGAGGGCGGCGTGGACATCCTCCTCATCGAGACGATCTTCGACACACTGAACGCCAAGGCGGCCCTGGTTGCGGCGCGGGAGGTAGCCGCCGAGCTCCCGCTCTGGATCTCCTTCACGGCGGTCGATCGCAGCGGGCGCAACCTGTCCGGCCAGACGGTCGAGGCCTTCTGGATCTCGGTCGAGCATGCGGATCCCCTCGTCGTAGGCGTCAACTGCTCACTCGGCGCGACCGAGATGCGCCCGTTCGTCGAGGATCTCGCGCGCGCGGCGACGACATACGTCGCCTGCCACCCGAACGCCGGCCTCCCGAACGAGTTCGGCGAGCACGACGAGCAGGCGAGCGACACGAGCCGCTTCCTCGGCGAGTTCGCGCGCGAGGGGCTCGTCAACATCGTCGGCGGCTGCTGCGGCACCACTCCGGACCACGTCAGGGCCATTGCGGACGTGTCGAGGGGCCTGGCCCCTAGGCAGGTCCCGGCGAGACGGCATCGGACACGCTTCAGCGGGCTCGAGCCGTTCGAGATCGGCCCCGACACCGGCTTCGTCATGATCGGCGAGCGCACGAACGTGACGGGCTCGGCGCGCTTCCGGAAGCTGATTGAGGCGGACGACTTCCAGGGCGCCGTCGACGTCGCGCTTGAGCAGGTTCGGGGCGGCGCGAACCTCCTCGACGTGAACATGGACGCCGACCTGCTCGACGCAGAGCGAGCGATGACGACGTTCCTGAACGTGGTCGCGACCGAGCCCGAGGTCGCGCGGATCCCGATCATGGTCGACAGCTCACGCTGGTCCGCGCTCGAGGCGGGACTGAAGTGCCTTCAGGGCAAGGGCGTCGTCAACTCGATCAGCCTCAAGGAGGGCGAGCGCCAGTTTCTGGAACAGGCCCGCACGATCCGGCGGTACGGCGCGGGGGTGATCGTCATGGCGTTCGACGAGCAGGGACAGGCGGAGACGGTCGAGCGCAAGGTCGAGATCTGCGCACGCGCCTACGCCCTGCTCACGAAGAAGGCCGGGTTCCCACCCGAGGACATCGTCTTCGATCCGAACGTGCTTGCCGTTGCCACCGGGATCGAGGAGCACGACGAGTACGCCAAGAACTTCATCGACGCGCTGCCGATGATCAAGGAGCATTGTCCGGGAGTGCGAACAAGCGGCGGCATCTCGAACCTCTCGTTCTCGTTCCGCGGCAACGACATCGTCAGGGAGGCGATGCACGCCGCGTTCCTCTACCACGCGATCCAGGCAGGGCTGGATATGGGGATCGTCAACGCCGGTCAGCTGGCCGTCTACGAGGACATTCCGCCGGACCTCCTCGAGCACGTCGAGGACGTGATCTTCAACAGACGGCCTGACGCGACCGAACGGCTCGTGACGCTCGCGGACAGCTACCGGGGCGAAGGGACGCGGCGCGAACTCGACGTGGGCTGGCGCGATGCGCCGGTCGAGAAGCGGATCGAGCACGCGCTCGTCCACGGAATCGTCGACCACATCGAGGCCGACACGGAAGAGGCCAGACAGGCCTTCGACCGGCCGCTGGACGTGATCGAGGGCCCGCTGATGCAGGGCATGCAGGTCGTCGGCGACCTCTTCGGGTCGGGGAAGATGTTCCTGCCGCAGGTGGTCAAGAGTGCACGCGCGATGAAGCGCGCGGTTGCGTACCTCGAGCCGTACATGGAGGAGGCCGCGGCGGGCGCTCCCCGCCAGGCGCAGGGCAAGGTCGTGCTCGCGACGGTCAAGGGCGACGTGCACGACATCGGCAAGAACATCGTCGGAGTCGTCCTCGGCTGCAACAACTACGAGGTCATCGACCTCGGCGTGATGGTGCCCGGCGACCGCATCCTCGACACGGCGCTCGACGAAGGCTGCAATATCGTTGGTCTCTCAGGCCTGATTACTCCGTCGCTGGACGAGATGGTCAACGTGGCGAAGGAGATGGAGCGTCGGGGGCTCGACCTGCCGCTCTTGATCGGCGGCGCGACGACGTCCAAACAGCACACCGCGGTGCGGATCGCACCAGCCTACGGTCAGCCGACGGTGCACGTGCTGGACGCATCCCGCGTCGTCGGCGTCGTCTCGAACCTGCTCGACGCCGGGCGCCGCGCCACGCTCGAGCAGGAGAACGCGGAGCTCCAGGAGCGGCTGCGGGCACAGCATGCGGAGAAGGAGCGAAAGCCGCTCCTTCCGATCGAGGAGGCCCGCGCGAACCGGGAGCGGGTCGGCTTCGACGAGCTTCCGGCTCCCGAGTTCACCGGAACGCGCGTGGTCGAGCCGGCGCTCGAAGAGCTCGTCCCGTACATCGACTGGCAGTTCTTCTTCCATGCCTGGGAGCTCAAGGGCCGCTTCCCGGCGATCCTGGAGCAGCCGGCCGCGCGTGAGCTCTACGACGACGCTCAGGAGCTCCTCGGCGAAATCACCCGCGATCAGTTATTACACGCGCGTGGAACGTACGGGTTCTGGCCGGCATGGGCCGAGGGTGACGACATCGTCCTCGAGAACGGCATGCGGCTGCCCATGCTGCGGCAACAGTCGGCCTACGGCGACTCCCGGCCGAACCGCAGCCTGGCCGACTACGTCGCGCCGTCCGGCGACCACATCGGCGGCTTCGCGGTGGGGATCCACGGCGCGGACGAACTGGCGGCGCGCTACGAGGCCGAGCACGATGACTATCGAGCGATCATGGTCAAGGCGCTCGCAGACCGCCTCGCCGAAGCCTTCGCCGAGTTCCTGCACGAGCAAGCGCGACGCGAGTGGTACGAGGAGGGCCCGAAGTTCTCGAACGAGGAGCTCCTCGCCGAGCGCTTCCCCGGGATCCGGCCGGCCTACGGCTACCCAGCTTGCCCGGACCACAGCGAGAAGCAGAAGCTCTTCGAGCTCCTGGGTGCGGAGGCGGTCGGGCTCGAGCTGACCGAGACGTTCGCCACGTACCCCGCGGCGAGCGTCAGCGGGATCTACCTCGCGCATGGTCAGGCCCGTTACTTCTCCGTGGGCCGGGTTGCCCGCGACCAGGTAGAGGACTACGCCGCGAGGAAGGGAATGACCGTGGCCGAGGCCGAGCGTTGGCTACGCCCGAATCTTGCTTACGAGCCCCTGACAGCTCCGGCGGTCGCCTGAGCTATCCTCCCCGCGTGGCGCCCGCGAGGGCGTTTCGCGCATCTACACGATGAGAACGACGCTGAAACGAGGAGTCGGGCGCGCCGCTGAGGTCGACGGCAACGGCCGAGGCCGTCGACCTCCGACCGCGCTGACGCCGATCACGCGCTACGAGCAGCCCGGAAAGCGCCGCGGCTTCCTGGCAACGATCGGACGGATCCTCTTTCTTCTCTTCGCGGCGGCGACGGCGCTCCTGTTCGGGATCGCCGGCGGCCACTACCTCGACTTCGAGCAGACGGTGGTCGATATCGACCAGAGCTCCAAGCGCAACCCACAGCTGGTCAAGGCGGCGAAGAAGCTCGATCTCCAGCTGCCCGGCCGGCCCGCGATCGCGCTCGTCATCGGTACCGACTTGCGCCGCTTTGCCAAAGGCGACGAGCGGGGAGGGACGCGGTCCGACACCGTGATGCTCATGCGTGCCGATCCGGAGCAGGGGACGCTCTCGATGCTCTCGATGCCGCGCGACCTTCTCGTCGACGTCTACTGCCCCGGACGAACGCCTTTCCGCGGCCCCATCAACTCCGCCTTCGGCTCTTGCGGCCCGGAAGGCACGGTCCAGACCGTCAAGCATCTGACTGGGCTCCCGATCCACTACCTCGTCACAGTCGACTTCCGCGGCTTCATCCAGCTGGTCGACAAGCTCGACGGCGTCTGGCTCGACATCGACCGCCGGTACTTCAACGACAACTCCGGCGGCGGGCCGACGTTCCCGCCGATCGACCTCAAACCGGGCTACCAGCGGCTGACCGGGCGCGAGGCGCTCTCCTATGTGCGCTTCCGCCACACCGACTCCGACCTCTACCGGATCGAGCGCCAGCGGCTCTTCATGCGGGCGCTGAAGGAGCGGCTGTCCGACTCCTTCAACCTCCGGACGCTGCCCAGGTTGATGAAGGTCGTTCGCCAGAACGTCCAGGTTGGGCGCGGGGGCGGCAAGTCGCTGACGCCGGACACGGTGCGGGGCTGGGCGTTCTTCGCCGAGGGGCTCCCAGCCGGCCGGATCTTCCAGTCCCGGATCGAGGGCCTCGTCGGCTACAACCAGCTCACCACGGATCCGTCGAACATCCAGGCCGCCGTCGAGGAGTTCCAGACGCCCGACGTGGATGCCGGCGAGAAGGCGACGGCGGCGGCGCTCGGCCAGCGGCCGAGGCTCAAGGGCAGCAAGGCCCCGCCGCCGGGCCGCACGTCGATCGTTGTCCTCAACGGGAACGGGATCACGGGCTCGGCTGCGAACGCCACTTACCTGCTCAGCCGCCGCGGGTACAAGACACTGCCTCCGCCGGAGGGCGTGCTCGCGAACGCGCCGCGGAAGCTCTGGCCTTTCCGGACCACGGTCTACTTCGATCCGGCCAAGCGGGGATCGCAGGCGGCGGCCAGGGCGGTTCGCAACCTCTTCGGCTCGGCCGACGTCAAGGGTGCGATGCCGCCCACGGTCGCCCCGTTCGCCAACACCGCGATGCTCGTGGTCGTGGTCGGGCAGACCTTCCACGGCAATCTCGCCCCTGCACCGGTCGACCGGACGCCCAAGCGCACGCCGCCGAACGTCACCCGCAACCCGAGCGCGAGCCTGAGCTACCTGCGCCTGGTGAAGAGGCGCGCAGGCTTCCCGCTGATGGTTCCGAGCCTCATCGAGCGGAGCTCCTCGATCGACCGCGAGAAGCCCGTCCGGGTCTACCCGATCACGAAGGATGACCACGCCGTGCGGTTGACGTTCCGAACCGGCGCGGACGAGTACTGGGGTGTCGAGGAGACGACCTGGGAGGACGCGCCGATCCTCGACAGCAAGAACGTGACGAGAAGAATCGGCCGGAGGGAGTACGACCTCTACTTCGACGGCTCGGACCTGCACATGGTCGTGCTCAAGACCGACGGCGCGACTTACTGGGTCGTGAACACGTTGCGCGACTCGCTGTCGAACGAGACGATGCTGGCAATCGCGCGCGGCCTGCGGCCGCTCGACAGCCCGAAGAAGAAGGCGAAGAAGAAGCGGCAATGACCAAGGTCGGCATCTTCGGGGCCGGTTGGGTCGGTCTGGTCACGGGCGCCTGCTTCGCAGAGCTCGGGCACGAGGTCGTCGTTCGCGACGTGCTGCCCGAGAAGATCGAGGCCCTTCGGAGCGGCGAGATCCCGATCCACGAGCCCGGGCTTCCCGAGCTCGTCCGGGCAAGTCGAGAGCGGTTGCGCTTCACGACCGATCCCGCCGAGGCCGCGGACGGCGCCGACTTCCTCTACGTCTGCGTCGGGACGCCCTCCACCTATGCCGGAGACGCCGACCTGTCCGCCGTCTGGAGCGTTCTCGACGACCTGCCGGAGCTGGCCGGCCGGCCGGTGCTGGTGATGAAGAGCACGGTTCCCGTGGGGACGGGAGAGAAGGTCCGCGCCGCGCTCGACGCGCGCGGCCTCGAGCACGTCGGCTACGTCTCCAACCCCGAGTTTCTGTCGGAAGGCACGGCCGTCCGCGACTTCATGAACGCCGACCGGATCGTCATCGGCGCCTTCGAGCCGGAGGACGGCGACGGTGTAGAGGCGCTCCACGAGAAGCTCGACGCGGCCGTCGTTCGCTCTGATGTCGCATCGGCCGAGATGATCAAGCTGGCCGCGAACGCGTTCTTGATGACGCGCATCAGCTTCATCAACGAGATTGCGAACGTCTGCGAGCTCGTGGGCGCCGACGTCGAGGAGGTCGCCCGCGGCGTCGGCCTCGACCACCGGCTCGGCCCGCACTTCCTGCAGGCGGGGATTGGCTATGGCGGCTCCTGTTTTCCGAAAGATGCTTCGGCGCTGAAGCAGCTCGCGTCGAACTCCGGCTACCACTTCCAGCTGCTCTCCGCTGTGATCGAGGTCAACGAGCTCCAGAAGCGCCGCGTGATCGCGAAGCTGCAGAAGCATCTCGGCAAGCTGCGTGGCAAGCGCGTCGCCTTGCTCGGGCTCTCCTTCAAGCCGAACACCGATGACATGCGCGAGGCGCCCAGCATCGTGCTCGCCTCGCGTCTCCTCGCCGAAGGCGCCGAGGTGCGCGGCTGGGACCCGGTCGCGCGTCCGGGCGAGCTCATGAAGGGTGTCGATATCCGCGACACCGTGCTCGACGCCATACGGGACGCGGATGCCGCCGTCATCGTCACCGAGTGGCAGGAGCTCGGCGACCTCGCCTCTCCCGAGACCCGGGAGGCAATGAGGACGGCGCTGATCGTCGACGGCCGCAACTTCTTGGATCCTCGGGCGGTCCAGCAGCAGGGCTTCACGTACGAAGGCATCGGGCGGGCGAGCTCGTCGCTCTCGGGCCTGCCCGAGACCGCCGAGCCCGAACGCGAGCCCGCCTAGATGACTCCAACCGAGGTGATCATCCTCGCCGGCGGAAAGGCCGAGCGGCTCGGCGAGGCTGCCGAGGGGCGGCCGAAGGCACTCGTGGACGTGGGCGGGCGGCCGCTCGCCGCGTATCAGATTGCGCTGCTGAAGCGAGCAGGCGTCCAGCGCGTCATTTTCAGCGTCGCGGCGGGGGATGAGGACTTGTTCGAACGGGAGCTCGAGGGGCTCGGCGTCGACGTCGTGGCCGTCGGCGAGCCGGAACCGCTCGGGCGGGGAGGCGGCCTACGGCTCGCCGCTGAGGCTCGGGAAAGCGCCGGCCCGGTCTATGCCATGAACGGCGACGAGCTCTTCGACCTGGACCTGAGCGAGCTGTTCGGGGCACACGAGGCGAAGGGCGGCGCCGCGACGATCACGGTCGCCCCGCTGAAGAGCCATCTCGGCGTGGTCGAGGTCGACGGCGACGATGTCGTTCGCGGCTTCCGCGAAGCGCCGAGGCTGCCGTTCTGGGTGAACACCGGTCTCTACGTGCTCGAGGACGAGGCAATCGCGAGGCTGCCCGAACGCGGCGACCACGAGATGACAACGTTCCCCGAGCTGGCCGAGGAGGGCCGGCTGCGCGCTTTCCGCCACGAAGGGCTCTGGCTGACGGTGAACACTCCTAAGGATCTACGTTTCGCTCAGGAATTCGTGAAGTCCGATCCGGAACGTCTCCTGACCTCGTAGTGGGATGATGCGCGTATGTCGAACGGCCCGCTCTCGTCCCCGAATGTGAAGAGCCTCGACCGCTTCAGCTTCGAGCCACAGCGGATCGAGAAGCCGTGGGGCCACGAGCTCATCTGGGCGCTCGCCGATGACTACGCCGGGAAGCTCCTCGCGGTCAAGGCCGGGCACCAGCTTTCCCTTCAGTTCCACCGGCAGAAGGACGAGTCCTGGTATCTGCTGGAGGGGCGCGCGGAGCTCGAGTTCGCTGAACCGGGGGAGACGATGACGATTTCGGAGGTGGTCGTCCCGGGTGCCGCATTCCGGATCAAACCCGGCACGGTGCACCGGATCCGGGCGCTCGAGGACACGGTCATGCTCGAGGTTTCGACGCCGCACCTCGACGACGTCGTCCGGTTGGAGGATCAATACGGCCGAGGCGACACGCCTGGAAAACATTGACACTTTTGTGTTAAGGTTTTCCCATGGACGGCCTGACTGTCGGAGCGGCCGCGAAGGCGACCGGATGGTCGGCTCGCATGCTTCGTTACCTCGAGCAGGCTCGTCTCGTCGTCCCCAAGCGATCCTGGTCGGGCTACCGCCTCTACGGGCTGCGCGAGCTGAATCAGCTTCGTTCGCTCCGCCGGTTGCGCGGCCAGTTCGGGGTCGAGCTCACCGACATCGCCTTCGCGGCGCGGCTGCGCCGCGAGCCCATGTTGCACACCGCGGTCGAAAGCTGGCTGGCCAGAGCGGATGTTGGCACAGAGGATTGGGTCGACTGGGAGCAGCGAAAGCATGAGCGGCTCTTGGCGGCCTAGAGACCAGTTCTAGTTCCAGACTTCGAGAGGAAGAGCAGATGGCAACGACAAAGCGCTACGACGTCAAGGATCTTTCGCTGGCCC
>DATGDB010000086.1:0-16528 GCA_035311205.1 Gaiellaceae bacterium
TCGATCGATTCGCGTAATCGCCGCTACGTCGGCGCAGCGACCGGCTCCTGCGTCTCGCGATCTCGCGGCCAGAGCAAGTACGTGGCGACCAGGGCGATCGCGCAACCCAGGATGGTGTCGAGTAACCGCCGCTGCGCCCAAGCTCCGACCAGCGGTATGGCGCGCCGAACCCCGTCGCGCGCATGCTCGTCGAAGCTCCGTAGCGACGTCCACGTGGATCTGAGCTCGATGGGCGGAGCGGTGGCCGCTTTGATCTCGTCTGGTTCATTTCGCCTGCGCAAGGTGTGCCGATGAAAACGACGAGCAGGCCCCCGAGACAGCCCACCGCGATGTGCGCCGCGGCCCACCTCAGCGAGACGAGCTCGAACAGGTTCGAGACCCGAGCAATCGTCGCCACCAGGAAGTAGGCCGCTCTGCTGCTCTTGGACGACCTAGGTCATGTCCGGATCTTGTGGGGCACGATACATCGCATCCAAGACGTGGTTATCTCGTGGAACCCGTAGAACGCGAGCCCGCACAAGACGTTGTCGAGCCTGCGTCGCGGCGGGACCGAACACGTCTGTGGGCGGCTGCGCTCCGGGCAAACCAGCAGCAGCTCGCGCAGCGGGCGCAGACAGAACGCGGACGACATCGCTCGGTCGATGCAGCGTTCGAGATGGTCGAACGCGACGGCGACGTCGGCGGGGGAATCATCGCCGGCGCGCTCGCTTACCGGCTCTTCATCTGGCTGCTGCCGCTCGCGCTCGTCGCCGTCGCAGGGCTCGGTTTTGCCGCGGACGCGGCGTCCAGCTCGCCCGAGGAGGCGGCAGATTCGCTTGGCATCGAAGGGTTGGTCTCGAGCTCGATCACGAATGCCGCGGAGAGCCCGAACCGCTGGTACGCGCTCCTGATCGGCATTCCGGCCTTGCTTTGGACGACGCGGAGCCTGCTCCGCGTGTTGATCGGCGCACACCGCCTCGTGTGGAGCGACGTCCGTGCCGCCGCGCCCAAGCCGACACCGCTCGCCACGCTCCGGCTGCTAGCGCTGTTGCTGTCCTTCGGCGCCGTCACCACGCTCGACAGTGCCCTGCGGTCGTGGTCACCTTGGCCTGGCCTGATTGCAACGCTCGCGACGGTCGCGGCGTACGCCGGCCTTTGGCTCCTGATCTCACTGAAGCTTCCGCATCGAAGCGCCGACTGGGTCGAGCTCCTTCCCGGTGCACTCCTCTGCGGCCTCGGCATCGAAGTGCTCAACGTCGTCGTCGTGTACGTGATCACACCTTGGGCGCTCGCCAAGCAGGGAACCTACGGCACGCTGGGAGCCGCGGCCGCGCTGCTCTTCGGCCTCTACCTGATCAGCCGGGTCGTCGTCGGCGCCGCCGTCGTCAATGCGGCGTTGTGGGAGCGGCGAGCCCGGCCTGAGTGACCTCAGCCGCCGGCGGGCCCGCTCGTCGAGGCGAGGGCGTCCAGCTTCTGCTCGAGCTCGTCGAAGCGCCGTTCCATCAGCTCCCGATCGCTCAGCTCATCCTTCGCTTGCGCCGCCTGGGACTCACGTGTCGCCCGCGCGACGAAGGCCGAGGTAATGACGGCAGTGATGATCGCGACAAAGGCGATGCCCTCGAGCATCACGAACGCTCCGACGAGCCTGCCGGCGACATTCTTCGGAGCGACGTCCCCGTAGCCGACGGTGGTGACCGTTTGTAGCGCCCACCACAACCCGATGCCGACGTTCGGGTACTCCTCGCTGTCGAGCAGTGTGATGAGCACTCCGGCGCCGATGACGATCACCGTCGTCGCCACGACGATGACGCCTGCGGCGTTCCGTACGGACAGGGGCTCCCGGAGAAAGCGCTCGAGCCGTCGCTCGATGAGATTCCACCGGCCCATTAAGGAGTCGTCGGTGGATGCGCGCCCTGGTCGGCTGCGCGGAGCTCTGCCATCTCCGCCCGCCGCTTCGCCGTGACCTCCCGGACGACGATCTGGATCGAGGCGATGATCGGGACGGCGATGATCGCTCCGACGGCGCCCAAGAGCGTTCCGAAGACGAGAACGCTCGCGATCACGAAGAATCCCGAGACGTCGGCTGCCTTGCCGAGGATCGTCGGCTGGAGCACGTAGTTCTCGACCTGCTGGTAGACGAGAACGATCAAGAGCATGATGACCGCGGCGGTCACCCCCTGGGTGAGCGCGGCGAGGACGAGAATCACACCGGCGATCGTCGCGCCGACCATGGGGATGAGGTCGAGGAACCCCGCGATCAAAGCGAGCGCCAGCGGGAACGGCAGGCCGAGCGCCCAGGCTGACAGGCCGTAGATCGTCCCACAGACGATCGAGATCGCGATGTTGCCGAGCATCGTCCGCGAGACCGCCGTCACGATCGCGGGCCAGATCCGCTGCAGCCGCGCCGAGCCGCCCGGATCGAGCAGGCTGTCCACGGCACCCACGAGCCGCGGCATGTCGATGATCAGGAACAGCGTCAGAAAGATCGCAGTGACAAGGGTCAGGACGAGGCTGAAGCCGGATATCCCGACGCCCAGCACACCGCCGGCCGCGTTTCCGATCGCTTCGGCGATCTGCTTCACGTGCTCCTGGGACTGCTCTGGCGCCTGACTGTGCGTGTCGAGCCACGACCCGATCGACGAATCGCGGATGTTCTGCACGATCGACGGAAGCGCGTCGACAAAGTCGCGCAGTGCGTTGGAGAACGGCGACACCAGGACGAATACCACTACGAGCGCAAGCGCAACGATCCCGAGGACGAGGATCACGGCCGCCGCGCTCCGGCCGAGCTTGAGCTTGCGCTGCATGAGCTCGACCACGGGATCGAGGACGAGCGCGGAGAACAACGCGAGAAACAGCGTCAGGACGGAGGTGCGGACCGCGATGAACGCCCAAAAAACCGCGACGAAGGCCGCGGCGAGGAGCATTGTCCGCACGGTGATGTTAATGCTGCGAGGCCGCCGGTCGACCGGCACCGCGCCGGAAGCGCTTTCTTGCACAGAGTCACGTACTCGCTCGCCCGTCGTGCTCCTGCCCATGGCCGGCTCGAGTCCTGGACGATGCACTCGAGCGGGCAGCGGCCTGAGCGATTCGATATGCCTAGATGCGCATGGCGAAGCTCATCTACTCGGTGATCGAATCCCTCGACGGCTACATCGCCGACGAGGACGGCAAGTTCGACTGGGCGGAGCCTGACGGGGAGGTACATGCCTTCGTCAACGAGCTCGAGCGGCCGGTCGGCACGTACCTGTACGGGCGCCGGATGTACGCGGTGATGAGCGCCTGGGAGACGATCGATGTCGCCGACGAGCCGCCGTTCATCCAGGACTTTGCGGCGATCTGGCGCACGGCCGTGAAGATCGTCTACTCGAGGACGCTGGAGACGGTTTCCAGCGCGCGGACCCGGATCGAGCGAGACTTCGACCCGGAAGCGGTCCAGCAGCTGAAGGCCTCGGCGGAAGCTGACATCACGATCGGCGGCCCGGACCTTGCCGCCGAGGCGATCAAGGCCGGGCTGGTCGACGAGTTGCATCTGTTCGTCACGCCTGTCGTGGTCGGAGGCGGCACAGAGTCCCTTCCTGACGGCGTCCGCCTGAACCTCGGGCTTCTCGACGAACGCCGTTTCGGCAACGACATGGTCTTCCTGCGCTACCGCACAGAGAGGCCGGGTTGATCGACGAGCTCCGCGTGCAGCCCGGCCGGCCGGCGGAACTGATGGCGCGTGACACGCGAGCGACGTTCGGTCTCGACAAGGCGGCTGGGAAGGACAAGCTGAAGGGGCTCGTCGAGAGGCTCAGCATCCTCCAGCAGCGGCTCTACGCCGAGAGCGAGCGGAGCCTCCTCCTCGTCCTTCAGGGTCTCGATGCCTCCGGAAAGGACGGTGTGATCCGCAAGGTCTTCACCGGCGTCAACCCTCAGGGCTGCCGGGCCGTGTCCTTCAAGGCTCCGACCTCCACGGAGCTCGCCCACGACTTCCTCTGGCGCATCCACGCGGCGCTTCCCGAGCGCGGCCACATCGGAATCTTCAACCGCTCCCACTACGAGGACATCGTCACGGTGCGGATGCTCGGCCTCGCGCCGGAGAAGGTCTGGAAGCGGCGCCCGCGCGACGTCAACGCCTTCGAGCGGATGCTGACCGATGAAGGGACGACGATCGTGAAGGTGTTCCTCAATGTCTCCATGGAAGAGCAGGCAGCGCGATTCAGGGAGCGGATCGCGGACCCTGAAAAGCGGTGGAAATTCCGCAAGGCCGACCTCGAGACCCATGAGCGGTTTGAGGAGTACATGAGTGCCTACGACGAGACGATCGAGGCCACATCGAATTACTGGGCGCCGTGGTACGTCGTCCCGGCCGACCGGAACTGGGTCAAGAGCCTCGCCGTCGCCGCACTGGTCGTGGATGCGCTCGAGCGCATGGACCCCAAGCTTCCCGACTCCGAGCCGGGAATCGAGGAGATCGAGATTCTCTAGCCGCGCCGGCGCGCCTGCGCCGGAGCGTCGCGGGCCTGCGGGCTCGGCCGCAAGTCGCGCACGCCCTCCACGAGGGCGTCCGTAGCCTGGTCGAGCAGGTCAACGAGATCGCTCTTGCCGCCGCTTTCTTGCCAACGGTCGAGGGCGGCGGAAACTGCAGCGAGCAGCGCCGAGCCGATCACCTGCACGCTCAGGTCGTCGGTGCGCGATCCTCGCTTGCTCGCAAGCAGCGGCGCTAGCAGCTCGACGCCATGGGTCCGCTCGTCGACGAAGCGCGCGCGCAGCTCGGGAACGGTGGACGCCAGCCGGACCCGTGCAAGTAGGCGCTCGGGATCGCGTTGATAGAGGCCGCTGAGGGACTCGCGAATCACCCAACGGAGCGTCTCGGCGACCGGCTCGTCGTCGGGGCGCGAATCCAGAAGGTCGAGGACCAGCGGGTCGTATTCGTCCCAGATGACAACGTCCTCCTTGGTCGGGAAGTAGCGGAAGAAGGTGCGAGGTGAGATCGCCGCACGATCAGCGATCTCGTCAACGGTCGTCTGTGCGTAGCCCTTCTCCTCGAAGAGGCGCAGGGCCTCCGTCTGGATCATGAGCCGCGTCCTCGTGCGCTTGCGTTCGCGCAGGTCGAACGAGCCTGTGCCGGAGCCTGTCTCGACTGTCATCGGCACGATTTTAGCATTGAAAGGCGCGGTCTGCCTTTCTGACGTTTTAAGCCTATTTGACATTGACTGTCATAATGGCGTAAGATGCCGAGAATGAAATCGCTCGAGTCGGGAGGACTGTGATGACGTCGAAGAGATGGTGGGCGCTCGGGCCGCTGGTCTTGGCAGTGCTCGTAGTTGGTCTGGACGCGACAATTCTCAGCGTCGCCCTGCCGACGCTGGGCCGATCATTGGAAGCGTCGACGGGTCAGTTGCAATGGTTCGTCGCCGCATACACGCTCGTCTTCGCCGCCGCCCTTATACCGGGAGGAATGCTCGGCGACCGCTACGGACGTAAGAGGATCCTGATCCTCGCCCTGGTCATCTTTGGGGCCGCCTCGATCGCCTGCGCCTTGGCGCCTTCGGCCGGCGCATTCATCGCCGCTCGCGCGCTGCTCGGTCTTGGCGGGGCGCTCCTGCTGCCGATGGTGCTGGCTCTGCTCCCCGTGTTGTTCGACGAGACCGAGCGACGGCGAGCGATAGGCGCGATCACAGCCGCGGTGATGCTCGGTTATCCGATCGGGCCCCTGCTCGGCGGCTGGATGCTCACCAAGTTCCACTGGAGCTGGGTGTTCCTCATCAACGTTCCGGTCGTCGTGCTGGCGATCGTGGCCGTCGCCGTGCTTCTACCGGAGAGCCGCAGCAGCATCAGGCACCGGATCGATCTGGTCGGAATCGTGCTCTCGGCCGGCGGGCTCGCGCTTCTCACATACGGCGTGATCGGGTCGGGCGACCGGGGCTGGAGCGATCACGAGTCGCTCGCCGAGATCGGCGTCGGTGTGCTCGCACTTGGGGCGTTCGTGCTCTGGGAGCACCGCGTCTCAGCGCCGCTCGTAGACCTTCGGCTGTTCCGATCTCGGGCGTTCACCTGGGGTGCCACGTTGAGCTCCATCGTCTCGTTCGGGATGTTCGGACTGCTTTTCGCAGGTCCCTTGTATTTCCAGGTGGTACGTGGCGCGGACGCGCAGGGGAGCGGCATTCGCCTGCTCCCGTTGATCGCCGGCCTGCTCGTCGGCGGGGCGTTCGCCGATCGGCTCGCCGCTCGCGCCGGTGTGAGGACCGTCGCAGCGCTCGGGCTGGGACTGCTCGCGGCGGGGCTTGCGCTTGGTGCGACCACCAGCGTCGCGACCGGTGATGCGCAAGCCGTCGCTTGGATCGCGCTCTCCGGCCTTGGTCTTGGCCTCGTGCTGCCTACGACGATCGATACCGCGCTCGGCGCTGTCTCCGACGAGAGCAGTGGCGTCTCGTCGGGCGTCCTTCAGGCGCTCCGCATGGTCGGAGGGGCGCTCGGGGCCGCGATTCTCGGCGCGATCCTCAACGCAACGTATCGCGAGCAGATCGACCATGCCGTCTCCCCCGCGCTCGCCCGAACCGCTCGCGACAGCGCAGTCGCAGGCGTCGATGCCGCGAACGCCGCCGACTCCCCGGTCTTGCTCGACGCAGTCCGCCATGCCTTCATGAACGGGATGAGCATGACCCTATGGATCTCGGCGGGGCTCATGACAGCCTGTGCGGTGTTCGCGGTCGTGTTTCGCCCCGGTGTCGAGTCAGAGTCGAGCGCGAGCGAAGCGCCGGAGTCATCGTCTGAGCTCGCTGCCTGATCGCCGCCGAGCCGTCGGACATGTCCCTCCTGGGGACAAAACATCACACGCTCGACACGGGGTCTGACCCCGTCGCGCCCCGGCCGCAGGCCCGGCCGAGTTCTTACGAAATTCGAAACTCTGGCCGTTTTGCGACTTCCTGGCGCCGCTCCGCGGGAAAGCTCCCGTGACAAGCGAGAGCCAAGGAGGCTGAGCGATGAAGCATCGATTTCTGGCGGCCGTCGTGCTGGCGATCACCACCGTGATGGTCGCCGGCGCACAAGCGGTCTACGCCGGACAAGGCAACGCCAAGCGAACGGACAACGGGCGGGTTGTTTTCGTCCAGACGAACGATCCTGCCGCCAATCAGATCGCGGTCTACGACGTGGACGGGGATGGGCACCTCGCCCGCGCCGGCACGTACGCCACCGGCGGAAAAGGAGGCGTCGCGACCCCCGGAACCGAGTCCGACCGGCTCGCATCACAAGGATCGCTCGTCTACGACGCCGGCCACCGGCTGCTGTTCGCGGTGAACGCGGGAAGCGATTCGGTCTCGACGTTCAGCGTGCACGGCGACCAGCTTCGACTCGAGGACGTCGTCGACTCCGGCGGCGGCTTCCCGGCGAGCATCGCCGTCCACGACAAGCTCGTCTACGTGCTCAATTCGGGCGGCTCGGGAATCGTCCAGGGATTCCGGATCGCCGGCGACCGTCTAGTCGCGATTCGGAACTCGGAGCGGTCACTGGGGCTCGCTAATACGAATCCGCCGGACTTCCTGGCCTCACCTGGCCAGGTGGGCTTCACGCCCGACGGTGGTCAGCTGATCGTGACGACGAAGACGAGTGGCAGCACGATCGACGTGTTCGACGTGCAACCCAACGGTCGTCTGTCGGCGACTCCGATCAAGAACGCATCGGCGACGCCGGTTCCGTTCGCCTTCACGTTCACGCCGACCGGCCGGCTCGCCGCGGGTGAGGCGGGAGCGAGCTCGGTCACGACGTATGCCGTGCAGGGCGACGGCACGCTCACGGACCCGAGGTCACAGAGCGACGGACAGGTCGCGCTCTGCTGGATCCTCCGCGTCGGCGCGTTCTACTACGTCACGAACACGGGGAGCAACACCGTGAGCGCCTTCGAGATCTCGGCGAGCGGTCAGCCGTCACTCGTCGGCGCCACGGGCCTCGTTGCCACGACGAGCCCCGGGCCGATCGACATGACCTCGCCGACCGGAAACAGCTTCCTCTACGTGCAGACCGGGAGCGGCACCGTCCACGAGTTTCGCGTCGGCAGCGACGGAAGCTTGACTGCGTTCGGAGCTGTCGGGGGACTGCCGGCCGGCATGGAGGGAATCGCTTCTACGTAACGCCAGAGAAGGGCCCGCAACCGCGGGCCCTTCACACCTCTAGTCCGGAAGCCAGCCCTGGCGGTAGCGAGTCGGCTTGCGCCGGCGGAACGGCGCGTACGCCTCGTCCGGGTCGCTCGTCTCCTTCTCGACACCGGCGCCGTGGCGCAGTGCGGCCTCGTCGATCGTGTAGCCGCCCCAGTCGGGTCCGGTCGAGCGCTCGCGCGCACCCACGGCAACGACGACGCACGGCCCGTCGCCTGCCCCGACGATCGTGTGCTTCGTCTCGGGAGGACAGTGCACGAAATCCCACTGACGCAGCGGCCGCTCCTCGCCCTCGATGATCAGCAGCGCCGCACCGGCGATGACGAGGAAATCCTCCTGGTCGGCCTCCCAGTGGTACATCGACATCGGCTCGCCCGGCCCGAGGACGCCGATGTTGATCCCGATCTGCGAGAAATCCGGCTCGCCCTCGAACAGGCAGATCGCCGTGCGCCCCTCCTCGTGCGCCCAGCGGGCCTCACGCGCGTTGAGGACGAACCAGCCCTCACCCCTCGGGACGAGCCCTTCTTCGGTCGACGCGAGTGACGCCTCGGGAACCATCGACGCGGGACCCTGACGCATTCCGGGCCACCGCGCAATGGACCAAAGAAAAGGCGGGCCTGCGCACCCGCCCTTTCATCCGCCAGCTCCGGTCTTATGCCAGCGAGAGCTTTGTCCTGTGGCTCTGCCAGACCGCGATGCCCATGCCAAAGCCGATCGCCAACAGCAGGGCGAGGCCAAAGCCGGTCACCGTGTACGGGTTGATGTCGACGCTCCGGCCGTCGTCGCTGATCGCGACGGGAGACGGCGACGTATCAAGCGTCGTCGCCCTCGAGACGGCCCGGTCGTCCGGGCTCTTCGCGACCGCCCGGCCGTCTGAACCGAGGCCGAGTGCTTGGATCTTGCCCTGGCTCAGGCCGAGCTCCATGGGCTGTGCATGAACCGTGCCGACTGCCCTGTCGCCGAGGCCGAGCGCGCGGATCTTGCCCTCGCTGAGGCCGAGCTCCATGGGCTGGGCGTTAACGCTGAGGACCGGAATCTCGCCGGGGCCCAGCTGATACGAGCCGTGGTCCTGAACGTCCTGATTGGCCGGCACCGGCTTCGCCGACGCGGACATCGGCGCGATCGCCGCGATCGCAAGACCGAGTGCGATGCCAAGGATGGTGTTGCGCTTCCTGCTTGTCACGACTGCCTCTCCTCCATTCGGGGTTCCTCCATGCCCCGAACGCTAGAAAGCGCCGGCCCGCGTGTCGTTCAAGGGCGCGACGGAAGAAGTGTCAAATGCGCGACTCTGGAATTGTCCGTATCCGCGCCTCCAGTCCTGAACTTTCGGGCCTTGAGAATCGGCTTCGGAAATAAGAGGATGCTGACGATGGCGACTGCGGCGACTGAGCAGCCGGGCCTGCTCGAGCGGGACGGCGTGCTCGAGAACCTCCGCAGTGCGCTCGCCGAGGCCGCTGCCGGACGCGGACGGCTCGTGCTTGTCGCAGGAGAGGCCGGCGTCGGCAAGACCGCCGTCGTGCAGACGTTCTCCGACGAGCAGGACGGCAGCGTCCGCGTGCTCACGGGCGCGTGCGACCCGCTGTTCACACCTCGCCCGCTCGGCCCGCTCGTGGATATCGCCGACGTCGCGGGCGACGGGCTCGCGACGGTGATCGAAGCAGGAGGCAGTGCGCACGACCTCGCCGCGGCGCTCCTCACCGAGGCGAGCAGGCGACCGGCGATCGTCGTGCTCGAGGACGTGCACTGGGCCGACGAGGCCACCCTCGACGTTCTGAGACTGCTCGCCCGCAGGGTCGATCGCGCGGCCACCCTCGTCATCGCGACGTATCGCGACGACGAGCTGGAGCGCTCACACCCGCTCCGAGCCGTTCTCGGCGAGCTCGCCACCCGCAGCACGGTCGACCGCCTTCCGATCGAGCCGCTCTCCCAGCAAGCTGTGGCCGCCCTCGCAGCGGAAGCGCAAGTCGATACCAGCGAGCTCTATCGCAAGACCGGTGGCAACCCGTTCTTCGTCACCGAGGTGCTCGCGTCCGGCAACGGGGACATCCCGCCGACGGTGCGCGACGCCGTGCTCGCCCGGGCCGGACGACTCACCGACGAGGCAAGGACGCTGCTCGATGCAGTCGCAATCGCCCCACCCCGCATCGAGCTCTGGCTGCTGGACGCTTTGGCGGGCGAGCATGTGGGCGCGCTCGAGGAGTCGCTGGCCTCGGGGATGGTCGTCGCAGCCCCGGGAGCCGTCGCCTTCCGCCACGAGCTCGCGCGCCTCGCCGTCGAGGAGTCACTGGAGCCACGGCGCAGACTGAGCCTTCACCGGAGGGCGCTCGCGGCGCTGGCCGAGCCGCCGGCAGGCAAACGCGACCTGAGCCGCCTCGCCCACCACGCCGAGGGAGCCGGAGACGCCCGGGCCGTGGTGGAATACGCCCCCGCTGCGGCGGAATACGCATCGTCGGTCGGTGCGCACCGCGAGGCCGAAGCGCAGTACGCGCGGGCACTCCGCTTCGCCGACGACCTCCCGCCGGAGACCCGGGCCGACCTGCTGGAGCGGTTTGCGGACGAGGGCTATCTGACGGAGATGCGGGACGAGGCCGTCGCGGCGTTGAAGGAGGCGCTCGCGATCCATCGCGAGCGCGCCGACCGCCTGAAGGAAGGCAACACGCTCCGACTGATCTCGCGGCTCCTCGTCTGCATCGGACGCACCGCTGAGTCGCGGTCCGCAGCCGCGGACGCGATAGCGATCCTCGAGCAGCTTCCTCCGGGATGGGAGCTCGCCCGTGCGTACAGCGCGCTGTCGCACGTCGCGATGCTCGCGAGCGACGGCGACGAGACGATCACCTGGGGGTCCCGCGGGATCGAGCTCGCCGAGCGCCTGGGCGACACCGAGGCGCTCGTGAACGCGCTCAACAACGTCGGCGTCGTCGAACTGGAACACGGCGTCGAAGAGGGATGGGGGAAGCTCGAGCGCAGCCTCGAGCTTGCCAGAGAGGGTGGATTGGCCACAGACGTCGGCCGGGCCTACATCAACCTCTCCTCGATAGCTGTCCTCCGGCGCGAGTGGGCACGGGCGGACGGCTACATCGCGCCTGGCATCGAGTACTGCCGCGAAGCCGGTCTCGAGGCCTGGCTCAATTGCCTCGTCGGGGCACAGGCCGAGTCCGAGCTCGCTCAGGGCCGCTGGACTGATGCAGCCCAAACGGCGACCGGGATTCTCGAGCTCCCGCCGAGTGACGTGCTCTCGCCACGCTTGAGCGCGCTCATCGTGCTCGGGCTCGTGCGGGCGCGGCGCGGCGACCCCGGGTACTGGCCGCTCCTCGACGAAGCGTTCGAGCTGGCGCGACCGGTGGGCGACCTGCAGATGATCGGATGGGTCGCGGGGGCACGTGCCGAGGCCCTCTGGCTCGAAGGAAAGCCCACTCCGATCGCCAACGAAACGGAAGCGGCGTACCAGCTCGCTCTCGAGCGTCGGCACCCCTGGTACATCGGCGAGCTCGCCTCCTGGCGTCGGCGCGGCGGTGTCGACGAGCAGACCCCGGTGGAGGTAGCGGTGCCATACGGGCTCGAGCTCACCGGCGACCGGACCGGCGCCGCCGGGTTGTGGACGCAACTCGGCGCCCCGTATGAGGCCGCGCTGGCGCTCAGCGAGGGCGAGGACGAAGGCTCGCTCCTCCTCGCGCTCGAGAAGTCCCGCGAGCTCGGCGCGAAACCGCTCGAGAGGATGGTCTCACGACGTCTTCGGGAGCTCGGCGTGCGCGGCGTCGCCCGCGGCCCGCGCAGCTCGACGCGCACGAATGGATCCGGGCTGACGGCACGCGAGGTCGACGTTCTGTGCCTGCTCGCCGACGGCCTGCGGAACGCGGCGATCGCCGAGCGGCTCTTTCTCTCCACCCGTACCGTCGATCACCACGTCTCGGCGATCCTGCGCAAGCTCGACGTGACGAGCCGCGGCGAGGCGGTCGCGCAGGCGCGGCGACACGGCCTCGTCGAAGACCGACAGTCTGAGACTTGAAAACGGGCCGCCGGCGCACCACGATCTGTCGGTGACTGTGACTTCGGCGCTCGAGCAGGCCGGCCTGCTCGAGCGAGACGACGTGCTCGACGGGCTTCGGCGAGCCCTCGCCGATGCTGCCGGCGGGCGCGGACGGATGATGTTGATCGCCGGTGAGGCGGGCGTTGGCAAGACGGCCGTGGTGGAGGCCCTCTGCAACGAGCCGAACGTCCGCGTCTTCAAGGGCGCCTGCGACCCGCTCATCACGCCGCGACCGCTCGGACCGTTCGTAGACATCGCTGACGATGCCGGCGGGGAGCTGCAAACGGTGCTCGAGTCCGGAGCCAGCGCCCACGACATCGTCTCGGCGCTCCTGGCCGAGACGAGCGGGCGGCGGCCGGCGATCGTCGTGCTCGAGGACGTCCACTGGGCCGACGAGGCGACGCTCGACGCGCTCAGGCTGCTCGCGCGCAAGGTCGATCGCGCGGCTGTGCTCGTCCTCGTGACCTACCGGGACGACGAGCTCGACCGTAGCCACCCACTCCGAGCGGTGGTCGGCGAGCTGGCGACACGCAGTACGGTCGACCGCATCACGCTCGAGCCGCTGTCCGAGGACGGGGTCGCCGCGCTCGCGGGCGACGCGAAGGTCGACGCGGACGAGCTCTACCGGAAGACCGGCGGAAACCCGTTCTTCGTCACCGAGGTGCTCGCAGCGGGAAGCGGCGCGATTCCGCCGACCATTTGCGATGCGGTGCTCGCGCGTGCCGGGCGGCTGACCGACGGCGCGAGGAATCTCCTCGAAGCGGTCGCGATCGCCCCGCCGCACGTCGAAGTCGCGCTGCTCGACGCGCTCGCGGGGAAGGACGCCGGCACGCTCGACGAGTGCCTGGCCGCCGGGATGCTCACCGCCTCCTCGACCGCGGTCGCATTCCGCCACGAGCTGACGCGGTTGTCGATCGAAGAGGCGATCGAGCCTCGCCGCCGGCTGGCGTTGCACCGGCGAGCTCTCGTCGCGCTCTCGAAGCCGCCACACGGCGCGCCCGACGCGGCCCGCCTTGCCCACCACGCCGAAGCGGCCGGCGATGCCGAAGCCGTCCTTCGCCACGCACCCGCTGCGGCCGCTCGCGCGAGCGCACTGCGCGCCCATCGCGAGGCCGCCGGCCAGTACGCACGCGCTCTCCGCTTTGCGGACTCGCTGGATCCGGAGGCCCGCGCGCGGCTTCTCGAGCGCTACTCCGATGCCTGCTACCTCACAGACCGCTGTTACGACGCGATCGCCGCCGTCGAGCAGGCGCTCGACGTCTATCGCACGACCGGCAACAGGTCGAAGGAAGGCGAGTCGCTGAGCCTCCTATCCCAGCTCCAGATGTGCCCGGCGAGCAGCGTGGAGGCCGAGCCGGCCGGACGGAGGGCGATCGAAGTCCTGGAGCAGCTTCCACCGGGCCCCGCGCTCGCAATGGCCTACGCGAACCTGGCGGCGATCCGCATGAACGTCGAGGACGCCGAGGGGACCGCGACTTGGGCGAACCGCGCGATCGAGCTCTCGGAGCGCCTCGACGAGACCGTGCCGCTCGTCCACGCGCTCAACTCGCTAGGCGTGATGGAGTTCCTGCTCCACGGCCCCGATCACCGTGAGAAAGTGGAGCGGAGCCTAGAGCTCGCACGCGATCACGGGCTGGAGGTTCACGTCCTGCGTGCCTACGGGAACATGGCGTGGGCGGCGGTCCGCCACCACGCACACGAATTGGCGGAGCACTACCACGCCGAGGGGCTGGCAATCGCCGCCGAGCCCGACTACGACCTCTGGCGTCTCAACCTGCTGGCCACGCGCTCCGTGCTCGAGCTCGAGCAGGGACGCTGGGACGAGGCGGCGGCCTCGGCGACCCTCGCGACGAGCGACCAGCGCAGCTCGCCGCTGCCCCGCATCCTCGGCAGCGTCGTGCTCGGCCTCGTGCGAGCCCGCCGCGGCGATCCGAGCTCGCGCCCACTCCTGGACGAGGCGCGCGAGTTGGCGCAGCCGAGCGGGGAGCTCCAGCGCATCGCACCGGCGAGCGCGGCGAGCGCTGAACTGGCCTGGCTGACCGGCGATACGGGCGCGATCGACGAGATCACCGCTCAGGCCCTGTCACTCGCCGTTGAGCGCGGTGCTCCCTGGCTCGTCGGCCGGCTCGCGTGCTGGCGTCGTCGCGCCGGCCTGGACGAACCGGTCGCGATCGCGGTGCCCGAGCCGCACGCGCTCGAGCTCGCGGGCAGGCCTGAGGAGGCAGCGGCGGCCTGGGACCGCCTCGGTTGCCCCTACGACGCGGCGATCGCTCGGGCGGGCTCCGATGCTGTCGATGCGCTCCGTCGCGCCCACGACGACCTCATGGAGCTCGGAGCCCACGCGACCGCCGCAGTTGTCGCCCGGCGCCTGCGCGAACGAGGCGTGCGCGGCATCGTCCGAGGGCCCCGCGCGTCGACTCGCGCCAATGCGGCGTTGCTGACTGGACGCGAGCTCGACGTCCTGCGTCTCATGTCCGAAGGGCTGAGCAACGCTGTGATCGCCGAACGGCTCTTCCTGTCAGTCCGAACCGTCCACCACCACGTCTCGTCGATCCTGCGCAAGCTCGATGTCGCACGTCGCGGCGAAGCCGTCGCGGCGGCGCACCGGCTCGCCCTCCTGCAAGACCGGTAGCGGACCGCCCAATCTAGGCAGTTCCACCGATGTACCGGCTCGCCGCCGGTCGTAGCGTCGAAGCGTTCCCCAAGACAAGGAGAGGCTCGTGGAGACCTACGTCATCCTGCGCCGCGGCGGCTGGCGGACGCCCGAGGAGCTGAAGGAGGCAGCCGCTCGCTCTACCGCCGAGGGCGACCAGCTGCCTGACGACATCAGGTGGATTCGCAGCTACGTGCTCTCGGAGCCGGACGGCGCGCTCGGCACCGTCTGCATCTACCAGGCCTCGAGCCCCGAGGCGATTCGCACTCACGCGTACCGCGCCGGCCTGCCCGTCGACGAGATCGTCGCCGTCGCGGACACGGTCGTGGTGCGGCCGGATCCAACGCCGGTGGCTGCCTGAAATCGCCAGAAAGGAGAGCAATGAAACGTCTACTCGTCATCTGCATCACTGCCGTGCCCTTGCTCGCGCTTGGCGGGCTGGGAATCGCCCAGGCGGGCGACCGTTCCGACGTGGGAGGCGCGGCAACAGCAAACGCCCGCTTCCACAATCTCGACGCCGCCAAGCAAGCCGGCTACACGTTCCACCTGCCGGAGGTGAGCGGCAAGACGTGCATCTCGAACGGCGCCGTGGGTGCGATGGGCGACCACTTCGTGAACGGGTCGCTCCTCGACGGAACGCTTGACCCGGCGCACCCCGAGGCGCTCGTCTATGTGACGAAGCCGAACGGCGGTTTCCGCCTGGCGGCGCTCGAATACGTGATCTTCAAGGCCGCGTGGGAAGCGGAGCACGGCGTGAACGCGGCGCCGCCGAAGCTCTTCGGACAGACGTTCGACTTCATCCCGAGCCCGAACCGCTTCGGTCTGCCTCCGTTCTACGCGCTCCACGTGTGGCTCTGGGACAACAATCCCAGCGGTCTCTTCTTCGCCTGGAACCCGAGAGTGACCTGCCCCGCGTAGGAGCTCGTGGCCGGGCCGGGGCGCGACTGCGCCCCGGCCCACTCACTTCGCGTTGCTCGGCCGGCGCGTGTCCGGCACGCTTCGGCCCATGGAGCTTCCGGCGAGCGCCCGCGACGTCATCGAATCGGACTCGCTCGCGCACCTCGTCACGCTGAACCCCGACGGCTCGCCGCAGGTGAGCTGTGTCTGGGTCGGGTTGGACGGGGATGAGATCGTCTCGGGGCATCTGCGCGGCGACCAGCGGAAGCTGCAGAACGTCGCCCGCGACCCACGCGTCTCGCTTTCCATCGAAGGGACGGAGATCCAGCCGCCCGGCCTGAAGCAGTACCTCGTCGTTCATGGGCGCGCCCGGATCGAGGAGGGAGGCGCGGCCGAGTTGCTGCAGCGGCTCGCGTACGTGTACCTCGGGCCAGACGTGAAGTTCCCGCCGATGGACGACCCGCCGACCGGTTACGTCCTGCGCACGACGGTCGAGCGGATCGGCGGAGTCGGGCCCTGGGGCTCCTGACCGAACCACCCGCGCTCCTCATGCGAACGCAGAGTGATGCCAGTCCGGCGCCCCACCCTCGCTCTTGCCGCAGCGCTCGTGCTCGGGCTGCTCGCAGGCGTCCAGAGAGCAGACGCCGCGACTGTGCTGGGCTCGGCCGATCCGAGCGCGAGGCCTAAGGCCTTCGTCTGTGCGGTTTACGCCTGTCCCGCGGGGAAGAGCGTCGGTTTCCGGCAGCTCGCGCTCCACGGCTCCGACGTCGAGGTGAACGGGCCCGGCGTCCTCGTCTCCGCACGTGTGAACGCGAAGCGGATCACCGGCGGCGA
>DATGDB010000087.1:0-5692 GCA_035311205.1 Gaiellaceae bacterium
TTGGGCGCAGCGGCGGTTACTCGACACCATCCTGGGTTGCGCGATCGCCCTGGTCGCCACGTACTTGCTCTGGCCGCGAGATCGCGAGACGCAGGAGCCGGTCGCTGCGCCGACGTAGCGGCGATTACGCGAATCGATCGAGGAGCTCGCGCTTCTTCTCGTCGAACTCGGCCTGTGTGATCAGACCGCGATCGCGCAAGTCTGCGAGCCGACTGAGCGAGGAGTCGAGCTCGTCGGCCGAGATGCCGGCTTGCGGCGCGCCGCTATCGCGTGCAGGTGGCGCCGAGGCAGCGGCGACCGCCTCCTGCAGGGCCCGGCCTCCGCCGACCTCCAGCTCGTGCTCCTGCTTTGCATCGAGCAGCGCCTTCTTGAAGCCGTCGGCGTCGGGGAGAAATCGAATCTTGCTCGTTCCAGCCTCGGACGCCGTCAGCAGGTCGATCTCGCCGTAGCCGAGGATCCGCCCGAGCCACGGGTGGCCGACGATCATGTCGGTGATCGCCTGGAGCGAGGTGTCGCGCGTGTACTTGTTGATCAGGCCACCCGACTCAATCACCCGACGGGTCGTGACGAGATAGCGCTCGATCCTCCAATTGAGGAAGTACCAGACCACCCCGATGATCCCGATGACGAAGAAGATCCAGAAGGCCCACCTGAGGAGCGTGCTGAGAGGGCCGGCGACACCGTTGTCGGGGACACCCTGGTTGAGGATGAAAGCCAGGAGCCCAGCGGCGAGAGCGAGGGCGAACCATCTTCCAGCCTCGAGGAACGTCAGCCAGTGGCGCTGGCGGACGAGCAGCACGCGCTCACCGGTGGCGAGCAGCGAGGCGTACTTCGCGGACTCGTCCTCCGGGGTGCTGGCTGTCTCGACCGTCTGGGAAATAGCCCCAAGATTGTGACTGCTCAATGATCGACGCGTAGAGCTCGTGCGCTCGCATCCTCCTCGAACAGCCCCGTCTCGTACGCGAGCACCACGGCCTGGACCCGGTCGCGCAGTTCGAGCTTCTGGAGGATGTGCGTGATGTGCGTCTTCACGGTCGTGTCGCTGATGTAGAGCTCCTGGCCGATCTCGGCGTTCGAGAGCCCGCGGACGATCAGGCGGAACACGTCGAGCTCGCGCTCTGTCAGCTCTTCGAGCTGAGGCGGAGGCGCCGGCTGCGGGATGCGCGTGAATCGCTTGATCACTCGCTTGGTGATGGCGGGGGAGAGAAGCGCGTCTCCGCCGGCAACGATGCGGATAGCGCCGAGGAGCTGCTCGGGGGGATCGTCCTTGAGAACGAACCCGCTGGCGCCTGCGCGGAGCGCCTCGTAGACGTATTCGTCGAGGTCGAACGTCGTCAGGATCAAGATTCGCGCCGCGTTGTCGGCGGCGAGGATCCGCCGCGTCGCCTCGAGCCCGTCCAGCTCGGGCATGCGGATGTCCATCAGGACGACGGTTGGATCGAAGCGCGCCGCCTTGTCGACCGCCTCGAGCCCGTTGCTCGCCTCGGCCACGACTTCGATGTCCTCTTCGCCGCCGAGCAGCATGCGAAAGCCGGCGCGAACCATCGATTGGTCGTCGGCCACGAGTACGCGGATCGTCATTGCTGGTCGCCGCTGAGCGGGAGGCGCGTGCTAAGGACGAAACCGCCCCCGTTTTCCTTCCCTGCGGACATCTCGCCGCCGTAGATCTTGACGCGCTCCCGGACTCCGACGAGCCCGTGACCCAACCCGTCACTCGTCCCGGCGCCGTGGCCGTTGTCGCGCACGTGGATCTCGACCTCGTCTGGCCTGTAGCGGACCGTGACATCCGCGCCGGTGGCTTGTGCATGTTTGAGCGCGTTCGTCAGGCCCTCTTGCACGATGCGGTAGGCGGACAGGTCGATCCCGCGTGGGAGCGGGAAAGGCCGCCCATCGATATGCAGCTCGACGGGCAGTCCGGCGCGGCCGATCTCCTCCAGTAACGAGTTGAGGCCGTCGAGGCCGGGCTGAGGCGTGAGCTCGAGTCCATCCTCGTCGCGACGCATGGCAGCGAGAAGGCCGCGCATCTGGGCAAGCGCTGTGCGGCCGGCCTGCTCAACGCCTCTGAGCGCATCGCGGTCCTCCGCGAATGCATCAGGGAGCTCGTGCCTGACCGCCCCGACCTGGAGCACCATCACGCTGATGGCGTGAGCGACGATGTCGTGCAGCTCGCGCGCGATCCGCGCGCGCTCCTCTGCGACTGCGATGCGTGCGGCTGCCTCGCGCTCCCGCTCGGCGAGGATCGCGCGCATCTCCGCCGCCTCGGCCTGCTCGGAACGCTCGCGGAGAGCGAAGCCGGCGACCCACGCGACCATGAAATCGATCGGGATGAAGACGAGCTCGCTCGTCGTATGTGTGGGAATCTCGTAGACGATGAGCGCCAAGCTGCTGACGATGACGACCAGGCCGATGCCCGCCTGCCAGGCGTTGCGCAGGTTGCCGAGCAGGAACGCGACTGCGAGGCCGACCACGAAGAAGGCCTCCAGCGACGGGACCAGCTGCCAGTCGATGAGCGAGATGGCCGCCGCGAGCACGAAATAGCCAACCGGGCCGCCGAACGGAAAGCGCCGGCGGGCGAAGATCGGGAGCACGAGGACCGCGAGCGCCGGTATGCCGAACCACAGCGTCGTCTGTGCGGTCTCCCGTCCGACGATCAGCTCGAGCATGGCTGCGAGCGCGAGGGCGGCGATCAACAGGTCGAACCAGTACTTGCGCGCGAAGTCTCTGACGCTCACGCCGTGAACGTACTCCACGCGCTCGCTTGTCGCCTCCTACCCGGGTAGGAGGACGGCTCACCGGATGGTCCGAGGGCGATTCCGGCCTTCCGACGATGTGTACGCGCGGCCGCCGTCCTACGGTCGATCGCATGGCCCCCCACCCCCCAAGGAGGAACAGCATGTCCGCTACGAAGCCCAACAACCTGGCGGCGCGCATGGGACGTTGGAGCGCCGACCACTGGAAGACGGCGACGTTCGGCTGGCTCGCGTTCGTCGTCGCTGCCGTCTTTCTCGGCGGCGCGATCGGGACGAAGTTCACCGACCCGAACGCGCCAGGGCCGGGTGAGTCCGGCCGGATGGAGAAGATCCTCGACGAGGGCTTCAAGCAGCCCGCGGCGGAGAGCGTCTTCATCCAGCATCGCTCGCTGAGGACGACCGATCCCGAGTTCAAGGCGGCGATCAACGATGTCGCGGCCGGCCTCTCGAGGCTCGACGCGGTCCAGAACGTCCGGCCGGGCGACAGCTCCAAGGACGGGCACGCGGCTCTGGTCGACTTCGAGATTCGCGGCGATGCCGACAAGGCTGCCGAGAAGATCGACCCGGTACTCGCCAAGGTCGACGAGGCGCAGAAGGCTCATCCGGGGTTCTTCATCGGCGAGTTCGGGTATGCAAGCGCGGCCAACGCGGTCGAAACGGCTGCCGCCGACGACCTCGGGAAGGCGGGCATTTTGTCGCTCCCGATCACGCTTGCAATCCTCGTGGTCGCCTTCGGCGCGCTCGTGGCGGCCGGCATCCCGCTGCTCCTCGCCCTGACCGCCGTCTTCGCGACCTTCGGCCTGATCGCGCTGCCCAGCCACATCCTCCCGGTGGCGGACCAGGCGCCTGCGCTCGTGCTGCTGATCGGGCTCGCGGTCGGCGTCGACTACACGATGTTCTATCTCCGGCGCGAGCGGGAGGAACGCGCCGCCGGCCGCAGCGAGCGGGCTGCGCTCGAAGCCGCAGCGGCCACCTCCGGCCGCTCGGTGCTCATCTCAGGACTGACCGTGATGGTGGCGATGGCCGGCATGTTCCTGACCGGCGACAAGATCTTCGCGTCGTTCGGCGTCGCGACGATCCTCGTCGTCGCAACCGCGATGCTCGGCTCGCTGACCGTGCTTCCGGCGTTGCTGTCGAGGCTCGGCGACAAGGTGGACCGGGTCCGCATCCCGTTCGTCAGCCGTCTGCGCCGCGACGACGGCGAAGGGCGGATCTGGGGCGGGATCGTCGACCGCGTCATGCGTCGGCCGGGCCTCTCGGCCCTGCTCGCCGGTGGGTTCCTGGTCGTGCTCGCGCTGCCCGCGCTGCAGCTTCGGATGGCGCAGCCGGGCCCTGACACGTTCCCGAAGTCGCTCCGGGCGGTGCAGACCTACGACCGGATGCAGCAGGCGTTTCCGGGGGAAGCTCTCCCGGCCAACGTGGTCGTGAAGGCGCCGGACGTGAACGCGCCGACGATGCGGGCCGCGATCGAGCGGCTCGAACGGCGGGCCGTGGCGAGCGGCCGGATGTACGAGCCGATCACGGTCGACGTCAATGACGCCGGGACGGTCGCGAACATCACCGTGCCGATCAAGGGGAAGGGCACGGACGCGGAATCGAACGCCTCGCTCGCCCTCCTGCGCGACGAGATCGTGCCCACGACCGTAGGCGCCTTCCCGGACGCGGAGGCAGGCGTAACGGGCCTAACCGCCAACTGGATCGACTCGACCGACGAGATGAAGGCGAGCCTGCCCCCCGTAGTGGCCTTCGTGCTCGTCTTCGCGTTCCTGGTCATGCTCGTCGCCTTCCGCTCGCCTGTGATCGCGGCGAAGGCGATCGTGCTCAACCTGCTCTCTGTGGGCGCCGCCTACGGCGTGCTGGTGCTCGTCTTCCAGCATGGCGTCGGCAAGACCCTGCTCGGGTTCAGCTCGACGGCAGGGATCGACCCCGTCGTCCCGCTGCTCCTGTTCGTGATCCTCTTCGGGCTCTCGATGGACTACCACGTGTTCCTCCTGAGCCGCATCCGGGAGGCGGCCCAGCGCGGCATGTCCACCGAGGAAGCGGTGTCCCACGGAATCAAGACGACCGCCGGCGTCGTCACGAGCGCCGCGATCGTCATGGTGTTCGTGTTCGCCGTCTTCATCGCGCTCTCGATGCTGATGTTCAAGCAGTTCGGTGTCGGGCTCGCGGTAGCGATCCTGATCGACGCGACGATCGTGCGGGGGATCCTCCTGCCCGCCTCGATGAAGCTGCTCGGCGACTGGAACTGGTACCTGCCGAGCTGGCTCGAGTGGCTGCCTCGGTTCGACGTGTCCGAAGCCGAGGCTCCCCCCGAGTCCGCCCCGACCCCTGCTTCGGCGTAGTCCGATGGTCAACCCCCGGGCCTTGACGGCCCGGGGGTCAGGCCGCCCGCCAGAGCGCGTCGTCGCCGAGCGGGATGCGCTCGGCCGTTCCGCCGGCGACGAGCTCGAGCAGTCCTGCTTCTGCGGCGTTTCGGTCCGGCTCCTCGTTGCCCTCCACGAGGAGCTGGGCGACCTCCTGGGTCGTCAGGCCGTCGGGGAACTGCTCCAACAACGGCGCCGGACCGCCGGGTGCCGCGCGGCGGTCTAGAGCCGGGTCGAGGTTGACGAGAAGCACGTCGTAGGCCTCGATCGGCTGCCACCCTCCGGCGACGAGGCGCTGCCCATCGCGCTCGAACACGATCGAGGGCGCCGTGAAGCGCACCGGCCCGTCCGACTGTGCGGTCTTGCCTTGCAGCTCGGCCGCCGAGCCCGCAGCCTCGCGTGACTCGGCCTTGTCACGCTCGTAGGCCTCGGTCACGACAGGATCGTCGAGGATCGAGACGATCGCCTTTCCGTCCACCCCATCGAGACGGTCCAGGGTGGCCGTTAGGGCTGTGTCGTCCTCGAGCACGAGCGGCGTCGTGAAGTTCGCCAGCTGGAGGGCGCGGAAGACCCGCCACT
>DATGDB010000088.1:0-16404 GCA_035311205.1 Gaiellaceae bacterium
CGTGAGAGACCTCGTGACCGGCTCGGGCCTCAGGTTCGTCGACCGCGGAACGCACACCCTTAAAGGTGTCCCCGACGACTGGGAGATCCTCGAAGCGGTCGAGTGACCGCTACTCGAGCGAGCTGATCCCGAACGCGAGCGCGAAGCGAGGAGCAGCGACGAGGCGGCAATATGCCCCAGAAGAAGGACTCGACCACGAGCCCGACTCCGTCAGACCGGCGGAATCTCCTTCTTGTCCAAGGCTAGGCGCCGACAGGCCAGTGCTCGACGGAGAGCTCCCGAAAGGGAAAGTCTTTCGGATTGCCTGTCGCAAGCCGTCCGCCGATTGAGAGTGCCGCTGCGGCGATGAGGCAGTCCTCCTGGGCAAGCGTACGGCCGCGCCCGGCGAATTGGCGCCGCCACTCTCCCGCCTGCCAGCCCTCCGCCGCATGAAGTGGCGCAATCCGCAATCCCCGAAAGAGCGCCTCGGCGACCGGATGCTCCCGCGGTCTCAGCCCACGAACAGTCTCCTCCACATTGACGGCGCACGTGTGGGGCGCGTCGCCCGCGCGACGAAGCGCAAGCAGCCGTTCCCGCGCGTCCGGGCGACCACGAAGGAGATCAATCAGGACGGTCGTGTCCAGCAGGACCGATGCCAATTACCCGACACGACGCTCGTCGGCTCGACGCTGCTCACGTACCCATCGGCCTGCATCGTGGTCCCACTCATGACCGCTGTCGGAGATTGCGCCGACAGCCGACTCGAGGAGCTCCCAGCGGTGATCGTCCTCGAGCGCCCGTTCGACAGCACCTGCGATGTATGCGCTGCGACGCCGGGCGCCTACACGACGGTCCAGCTCACGAACGAGCTCATCCGCAAGAGTAATGTGCACTCGAATGGCCACAACCTAACACACTGCACATCACGCCTAGGCTTACGCAGGCTTCCCCGATGACCGAGGCGCTCGAAAGTCACCCCAGCGTTACCGCATACACGCCAAGACGGCTCGCGCTCTACGACGCCGTCATCCTCGGGCTCTCGTGCAGCTTGGTGTGGAAGTGCCCGAGGCGGCACATGCTCGAGCTGTACAACCGGCACGTCGGGACTCCTCACCTCGACATCGGCGTCGGCACCGGTTACTTCCTCGACCACTGCCGCTTCCCGGTCGCGCAACCGGAAATCACCCTTGTCGACCTGAGCGAAGCGTGCCTGAGCAAGGCGGCCGCACGTCTTGAGCGCTACTCACCGCGGGTCGTCAAGGCCAACGCACTCGAGCCGCTCGACCTCGGAGCCGTCCGATACGCCTCCGTCGCCCTGAACGGCGTCCTCCATTGCCTCCCGGTCCCTCCGGAAGCCAAGGCAGTCGTCTTCCGAAATGTGAAACCCTTCCTCGCAGACGGCGGCATCGTGTTCGGGAGCACGATCCTCGGGAGCGGCGTAGACCACGGTTGGGTCGCGCGGAAGGCGCTCGGGCTCTACAACCGCGAGGGCGTCTTCACGAACCTTGCCGACCGCGTCGACGGCCTCGAGCGCGCACTGGCAGACGAGGTCGGCGAACCACACATCGAGGTGCGCGGGTCGTTCGCGCTGTTCGACGCCCGCGCCTGACGGACAGCTCTACCCGGCGACCGGTTGCTCCGACAGCTGCTCGATGTAGCCGCGGACGTCCGCCGCCGGCTCGCTGTAGGCATCGCCGAGCGCGGACTCCACGCGCTGCATGTAGTCCTTCGCCCAGTCCGGGAGCTCGGTGTCCATCACGGCGAGGAACTCCAGCGTGCTGGCAAGCCGGATGTCGGCGATCGTCGGGCTCTCCCCTCCGCCGATGAAGCCCTTGTCGATCCCGTAGAAGCGCCGGTACGTGTCGAGGATGCGCGGAAGCCCCTCTTCCGCGGCCTTGCGCGCGGCTTCCTTGTCTTCGTCCGAGGCCTCGGAGGTCGACACCTCACCCGGATAGCCCGAAAAGCCCAGGCGGGGGTACGTCGCGCGCGTCAGGAGCGGATACAGGATGCTCATCGTGTAGAAGTTCGCGGCGTCGACCATCGCGCGGCGGTTGAGATCCGTCGGGTAGAGGTCGTCACGGCCGTCGCGGCTCGCGAGATACATCATCACCGCGCAGCTCTCGCCGAGGGCGCCCTGCGGGAGCTCATCGGTCTCGATCATCGGCGTGAGGCCTGCCGCGTACTTCGACAGGTACTCCTCCTCCTGCGTCTTCCCCCAGACGTTCTCCTCGTCGACCGGAATCCCGGCGGCGCGCACGAAGACGCGGACGGACATGTTGTTCACGCTCGGCGGGAGCATGTTCAGCTTCATTGCCATGACGGACCCTCCCTTTCGCTCGTGGCTCAGCCGGAATCTTCCCCGACGAGGCGCACACCGGCAACCATGGACTGGAGCTTCCGGAAGGCACGCTCGCGCGGGAGGTACTTCATCCCGCAGTCCGGAGCGACGACGAGCCGCTCGCGCGGCAGCACCCCGAGCGCCTTCCGGATCCGCTCTGCCACGACCTCCGGCGACTCGACCTCGCTCGAGCCGAGGTCGAGGACGCCCAGCACGATCGTCTTGTCCGAGACATCGCGTAACACCTTCGGATCGAGATTCGGCTGGGCCGCCTCGAGCGAGAGGTGCGTCGCAGAGCACTCGCCGAGTTCGCGGAGAAATGGATAGCCACTCGGACGGTCATGGACGATGTGTGCGTAGCCGAAGCAGGTGTGGAGGACGGTCTCGCCTTCGATGCCCTCCAGCGCACGGTTGATCGCCTCGATTGCGTACTCGCGGGCAGCCTCCGGCCGGGCCTGGAGGTACGGCTCGTCGATCTGGACGACGTCTGCGCCGGCCGCCTTCAGGTCGCGCAGCTCCTCGTTGACGGCCTCGGCGTAACCCAGCGCCAACTCCCGTGCATCGCCGTAGTGATCGTCCTGCGCCTGCTGGGTCATCGTGAACGGGCCCGGAACCGTGATCTTGATCCGGCGGTCGGTGATCGAGCGGAGAAACTCGACGTCGCGGACCTCCACCGGCCCTCGCCGGCGGATCGGCCCGGCGACTCTCGGAACGGGATTCTCGTGCCCGGTGCGATCGAGTGCGACGCCTGGATGCTCCAGGTCGACGCCGTCCAGAGCGGTGGCGAAGCGGTTGGAGTAGCTCTCCCGGCGCATCTCTCCGTCCGTGATGATGTCCACCCCGGCCCGCTCCATGTCCTGAACGGCGAGCCGGGTCGCGTCGTCCTGGGCCTCCTCGAGGAACGGCTCGGGCACGCGCCAGAGCTCCCGCGCTCGCACCCGCGGCGGCAGCCGCTCCCCGAGCCGCTCGCGGTCGATCAGCCAGCCGGGTTGGGGATAGCTCCCGACAACCGTCGTGACAAGAGCGTCGCTGCCCAGAGCCGGCCGAGTCTATAGAGTCGCCGCCGGTGATCTGGGTGATCGTGATCGTGGTCGTGCTGGCCATCGTGGCCATCGCCCTGATCGCTCTCTACAACCGGTTCGTCCGGTTCCGTAACCGCGTCGACAACGCCTGGGCGCAAATCGACGTTCAGCTCAAGCGGCGGTGGGACCTGATCCCGAACCTCGTCGAGACCGTCAAGGGTTACGCCGCCCACGAGCGCGAGACGTTCCAGAACGTCACCGAGGCGCGCGCTGCCGCGCAGCAGGCGGAGACGCCCGCCGCGTCCGCGCAGGCGGAAGGGCTCCTGAGCCAAGCGCTCGGACGCCTTTTCGCCGTCGCCGAGGCGTATCCGGAGCTCCAGGCGGACGAGAACTTCCGCCAGCTGCAGACGGAGCTCGCCGAGACGGAGAACCGGATCGCCGTCTCGCGCCAGGTCTACAACGACACGGTGCTGACCTACAACAACGCGATCCAGACGGCCCCCGGCGTCTTCCTCGCAGGCCCGTTCGGCTTCACGAAGCGCGAGTTCTTCGACGTGGTGGACGAAGCGCAGCGCGAGCCCCCGCAGGTCAGCTTCACGCCCGGGGCGCCCGCCGGCTGATCGACATGCCGCGCAGGCTGGCGGTGGCCGCGGCCGGCCTCACCGTGGCGCTCGCTTTCGCCGGTAATGCCTACGCGCGGTCCTACGACCTCGTCCAGAGCGACGTCAACGTTGTCGTCCTCGCGCCGGAGGTCAAGGTCGAGGAGAACATCACGGTGGCGTTCTCGGGCGCGTACACGTTCGGTTTTCGCGACATCCCGGTGCGTAAGGGTGAGGCGATCGACGGGATCTCGGTCGCCGAGGGCGGCCGTCAATACGCGCCCGGCGCGCGGACCGCGCTCGAGCCGGGCGGCCCGCCGAACACCTTCGGGACCGAACGGCTCGGCAACAAGGTGCGCATCGTCTGGCGGTTCCAGGCCGCCGACGAGTCGCGCACGTTCACCCTGCGCTACGGCATCCGCGGCCTGCCCGTCGCCTACGACGACGTCGTCGACGTCAATCTGAAGGTTTGGGGCGACGAGTGGGAGCAGCCGCTGGGCCGCCTCACGGCGACGATGACTGGTCCGGGGAACGTCGTCCGCGCCTGGGGACACCCGGTTTGGGTCCGCGGCGACGTCACGCTCCGGGGCACCCAGGCGGTCCTCCGTGCCATCGCCGTCCCGGCGGGACAGTTCGTAGAGCTGCGCGCGCTTTATCCACGTCAGGCCTTCTCGTCGACTGCCGGAATGCGCGTCGCCGAAGGCAACGGGCTGGCGAAGATCAGCGAGGAGGAGCAGGCAGATGCGAACGCATACGAGCGGGATCACGACCGGATCGAGAGCGCCATCCGCCACCCCTGGCGCCCGGGGCTGATCCTCCTTGCCCTCGGGACGATTCCGGCGTTCCTCCTGGCCGGGCTCGTCTTCTGGCGCTTCGGTCGTGAGCTCCGCACCGGCTACGACCGGGAGTACGAGCAGGAGCCGCCGACGGACACCCAGCCCGCGCTCGTAGCGGTCCTGCTCCGGCAGGGTGGGGCCGCCGGCTCGTTTGAGTTCACCGCGACGCTGTTCGACCTCATCCGGCGGGGCTTCTATCGCTCCGCCCCCACGACGACCGAGCGCTCGCTCTGGGGCGGCCTGCGCAGCGAGCTGGTGAGCGACCTCGAGCTGAGCGCCGGCGACCGGGAACAGCCGCTCACTGCCTGGGAGCGCAACGTTGCCGACGTCGTCGACGACGTGCTCGACGGTGGCTCCGAGCGGCTCTCGAAGTTCCGCGAGGAGATCGAGGACGAGCGGGAGCAGATGTCCGAGCGCTTCACGGCGTTCAAGGAGAGCGTCGACACCGAGGTGGGCGCCCGGCACTGGTTCGTCTCCCTGGGCGCGGTCCCGCTCCTGGTCGGCCTGCTCGCGTTCGTCGGGCTCGGCGTCTTGCTCGCGTACCTCGCGATCGACGGCTGGCGCTCGGTCTACCCGCGCTGGAGCGACGTCGTGCTGCTCGCCCTTGGCATCTGCTCTTTCCTCAATGCGGCGATGCTCGCCGGCGCTCTCACCCGGCGCAAGCTCTGGCGGCGGCGCTCGCGTGAGGCTGAAGTCGAGGCCGAGCGCTGGGACGCCTTCCGGCGCTACCTGACGGACTTCCCGCGTCTCGACGAGGCGCCGCCGGCCTCGCTCGCGCTCTGGGAGCGCTTCCTCGTCTACGGGATCGCCTTCGGGATCGCCGACCGCGTGCTCCAGGCCGCGCACCTGCACATGCCGGAGGAGCTCGCGAAGGCGAGCTCGATCTACTGGATCTCGCCCAACGGCGACCTCGGCTCAGGCGCGTCCTCGATGTCGATCGGCGACCTCTCCTCCGGGTTTGGCTCGGCGCTGGCACCGCCGTCCTCGGGCTCGGTGGGCGTCGGCGGCGGCTTCTCCGGCGGAGGCGGCGGTGGCGGCGGAGGCGGCGGCGGTGGGTTCGGCTAGCGCTCGACGAGCTTGGACTTGTACTCGCTGCGCCGGAGGCTCCCCCAGGGGACGAGCTCCACGCGAGTCCGGACGACCAGCACGTCCCGCAGGCGCTCGCTGATCGCCTCGGCCAGCGCGCCGTCGTCGATCACGTCCTTCGCGAGCTCGACGCTCACCGGAAGCGGCGGCTCCTGCTTCACTCCGGGCGCCTGCGGCTTGACGAGGATGTGACCGCTGACATCCGGCGCGAAGGCGCTTACGACCTCGCGGATCGCGGAGGGAAAGACATTGACGCCGCGGACGATCAGCATGTCGTCGGTGCGCCCGATGCAGCGTACGCGCGGGGCCGTGCGGCCACAACCACAAGGGCTCGTTCGAACCTGGACGTGATCGCGCGTGCGAAACCGCAGCAGCGGTGCGGCCCGGTGCCGGAGATGCGTCAGGACGAGCTCGCCTGACGCGCCGTCCTCGATTGGAAGCGCGTCGCCTGTCTCAGGCTCGATCAGCTCCGCGTGCACGAAACCGCGCGCACCCAGATGCATCCCGTCCTGCACCTCGCACTCGCCCCAGAGCGACACGCCGATGTCCCCGATCCCCATCGCCTCGAAGACCCGTGCACCCCACCCGTCTTCGAGCTTGGCGCGAAAAGCGGCCTCGCCGCCCCCCGGCTCACCGGCTACGAGCACGCGCTCGACGCTCGACGCGCGCAGGTCGAAGTTCTCTGCGAGGTACGCGGCATATGACGGCGTGAGCACGACGGCCTCGGGCCGAAGGAGCTCCACCGCCTTCACCAGCCGCTCGGTGCTCCCGGTTCCGACCGGGATGTGGACGAGACCGATCCGCTCGAAGGCCTGCAGCGCGGCGCCGGCGACGAACGGCCCGGCGTTGTAGGTCGAGACGATGCGCTGGCCGGGAGCGACGCCCGAGGCCGCATAGCTCCGTGCGGAGCCGTTCACCCAGTTGTCGAGGTCGCTCGCCGTCAGCGGTATGTAGCTCGGCGTGCCGGTCGTTCCGCTCGTCGAGTAGATCCGGACGATCTCTGACGGCTCGGCACAGAGATGGGCGCCGATCGGGTTCTCGCGCGTGATGGTCGCCCTGAGCTCGCTCTTCTCCGTGAGCGGCAACTCAGCGATGTCGGCGAGGCGGTAGCTGAACTCTGTCCGGAGCTTCGCCCGGTAGAACGGCGAGCGCTCGAGGAGGTAGGCCAGCTGTGCACGGTAGCTCTCGTCGTCGCGGACGAACTGCTCGTCCCACGGCAGCGTCTCGACGTCACGGTTCGTAGTCGACCGCCTCCTCCGCCGCCTCGGCGAGCAGGAGCCCGACGGGATGCTCTTGCTCTTCCGCCAGATGGGCGAGCAAGCCCGCGGTTCGGGCGAGGATCGGGACGGCCTTCACGGCCGACGAGGGGAAGCCGAGGTCGAGCATCACCGCCGCGATCGGCATCGAGACGTTCATCGTCAGCGGCTTGCCCCACGTCTCGGGCACGGCGTCGCCGAGCAGCCTCGCGCGCGCCACGTGCGGCCCGCTGACACCGTGGGCATCTGCCAGCTCGAGGATCCGCTCCGCCCGCGGGTCGATCGGCTTGTGCACGGGATGACCGAAGCCGGGCACCTTCTCACCCGCGTCGTGGATCTCGCGGGCGATCTCCAGCGGCTCTCGGCTCGAGGCGAGGAGACGGGCACATTCCTCGGAGGTTCCAAGGACGACCGGACCGGCGCCGAGGATCCCCGCGGCAACCGCGCCCTGCAGCGACCCTGGATCGGCGGCGAGCGTCATCCGCGCGGCAACGTTGGTCGGCATCATCCCGTGCTCCGCGATCGCAACGAGCAGCAGGTCGAGGAAGTACCGCTGCTCGTCGGTCGGCTCCTCGCCGGTGAGCAGGAGGTGGAAGTACTCCGTGAAGGTCAGCCGGCCCATCAGGTCGCCGGTCAGATCGCGTCCCCGGACCTCGATCCTGTCCGGATACGCCTGGGCTATACGGCTCGTCGGCTTCACCGCTGCGAAGTCTGCAATGGTTCGACCATGCCGACCGATCAGTATCACGAGCCGCCCGCCGACCTCACCGACGACGCGCGCACGTTCGCCCGGGTCATCGCCTCGCTTCAGGAAGAAGCGGAGGCGATCGGCTGGTACGAGCAGCGCATGTCGATCGAGACGAACGAAGAGGCGCGCGCGATCATGGAACATGCGCAACGAGAGGAGTTCCTCCACTTCTCGATGGATCTCGAGTTCCTCGCGCGGCGAAAGGAGAAGTGGCGCGTAGCCCTACGGAAGATCCTCTTCAAGGAGGGCGACATCGTCGAGCTCGCCGAGCAAGCCGAAGACGAAGTCGAGGACTAGCCGCCGACGTCTTCTGCTGCGAGCGGACGTCTGATGAGCACCAGAACGCCAATCGCCGCGAGCGCGCCGATGGCCCACAGCGCGATTCCGCCTGCTGGACGAACACCGCCCACGACGAGGAGGAGGGCGCTGGCCAGCAGCGTCGTGATGAGTAGCAGCCCGATCGACGGCAGCCGCCTGAGCGGTTGCTCCTCTGCTCCATCCCGCAGCTCGAGCGACCAGGAGCCCAGCTCGACGACGGCTACCAGCCCGACGCTTACGAGGGGCGCCGTCCGATCGAGTGCGGTTCCGTTGTCTGCCAAAGAAATCCCGTAGGCGAGCAGTAGAAAAGCGGGGCCGGCGACGAGGCCGTCTTCCCACACCACGAGCAGCGCGGCGACCACGAAGGCCACGCCGACGGCCGCCGCCAGCAAGGCCAACGGCGTCGGCCGGCCGGCACGAATGACGATGGAGACGGCCACCGCGTCGGCCGCGAACACCGCGACGGCCCCCGTCGCTACGCGTGCACGACGCGCGCCCGGCGTCGAAACTCCTCCATCGCTCGAATCGTGCCCTCGAGAGATCCGTCCTCGCTCCATTCGACCACTGCAATCCCACGCGAACGAAGCCGACTCCTCAGCAGATCGCGCTCGAGCCGCAACAGTCGGACGGCCAGCTTGGCATTCTCGCCCTTCACCTCGAGATAGGGCAACGGCGGGATCTCGACGACCGCGAGATCGAATCCACGACCACGCAGCTCGAGCACCGTGCGCACGACCGCGTCCTCGAGCAGCGGTGACACCACCAACACGAGCGCCTTCGACGGAATCGTCCGCAGCGGAATCGCGAGCGGCCGCGGCTCTCTATGAGCGGCAACGAGCGCGCGCACCTCGAGCAGTGTGTCCGCGATGCGGTGGATTTGAGTGGCGCCGCTTCCCGAACGAAGCCAGCGAAGGCCGCCGCCGATAGCGAGCAGCCCGACGCGGTCGCGTCGCGCGAGATAGCGCTCGGCGAGCGCCGTGGCGGCCTGGACGGATCTGTCGAGCGGAGCTCCGCGCGAGCTCTGGAGGTCGGTGAGGACGTCGAGGATCAGCACGACCGTGGTATTGCGCTCCGGATGCAACTCGTTGACAACGAGCTCGCCGGCTCGCGCGGTCGCCCGCCAGTTGATCCTCCGCAGGTCATCGCCCGCGACGAACGGTCGCAGCTCGGCGAGCTCGATTCCTTCGCCTTTCGCGCGCGAGACCTCGTCGCCGACCGAAGCTTGGGTCTCGCGCGGGCGCGCGACGGCTCGCAACACGACCTTCTCGGCGTAGACGCGAAGCGGTTTTCCGAGCTCGATCTCGTGTTCGTCGGCGACCAGCCTGAGCCGGTCGTACCTGCGGACGCGTACACGCGCATCTGAGTAGGCGCCCCAACGCTCGCAGCGCAGGGTGAGATCGAATGTCACCGACTCACCGGCCCGGAGAGGCACGGCGCACAGATCGTCGCGCTCCACGAGGAGACCAGGCGGCAGCGCCAAGCGGACCTCGAGGCGGTCGCTCGCAGTCTGCGACTGGAGTTCGAGCTCTCCCTCCACACGATCGCCCTGACGCACGCGGTCGCGCTCGAGGCGCAGCGTCCCTGCGGGCGGACGGAGCCGACGATTCCGCACGCCGACGACTGCCAGCAACGCAAACGGCGCGACGACGGCGACGGCCTCGGGCCGGCCCAAGGCAAGCGCCGCGAAGAGGCCGACGGCAGTCAGCAAGACTGCAGCACGAAGCCGGGGTGTAGCGAAGAGACTCACGGGCGGGGCGGCGTCAGATCCTCGGCAGCCGGCGTCGGCACCTGGTCGAGGCACTCCTCCACGATGTCGTCGCCTCGGATCCGTTGCAGCCAGAGCTCCGGCGCGAGAGTGAGCCGATGCGCGAGCGCGGGTCCCGCTACCGCCTTCACATCCTCCGGCGTGACGAAGCCACGCGAGTCGAGCATCGCGCGCCCGCGCGTCAGCTTGAGCAGCGCGAGGCCGCCGCGCGGGCTCGAGCCGACTTGAACCCGGGCGTTTTCACGCGTTGCCCGAACGAGCCGCGCGATGTAGTCGAGAATGCTGTCGGCAACGTGGACCTGCTCGAGCGATCGCTGCATTTCGACCAGCGTGGGCCCGTCGACGACGGCCTCGAGCTCGACGTCGTCGACGGCGCGTGCCAGCCGTCGCGCAAGCACCTCACGCTCTCCGCCGAGTGTCGGGTAGCCGACCCGGAGGCGCAATAGGAAGCGGTCCAGCTGCGCCTCGGGAAGGGGATACGTGCCTTCGTACTCGATCGGGTTCTGGGTCGCGATGACCACGAACGGGCTGGCCAGCAGGCGGGTCTCCCGTCCGCTCGTGACCTGCCGCTCTTGCATCGCCTCCAGCAGTGCCGCCTGTGTCTTGGGCGGTGCCCGGTTCACTTCGTCGGCAAGGAGCAGGTTCGCGAAAATCGGCCCTGGCCGGAACTCGAACTCGTTCTCACGCTGGTTGTAGACGGCTGAGCCGGTGATGTCCGCAGGCAGAAGGTCGGGTGTGAACTGCACCCGCATGAACTCGACGGCGGTCGCCTGCGCGAACGAGCGCGCGATCAGCGTCTTCGCCAGGCCCGGAAAGTCGTCGATCAGGACGTGGCCGTCGGCCAGGATGCCGAGCAGCACGAGCTCGAGTGCGTCACGCTTGCCGACGATCGCCCGTTCGACCTGCCCGAGGATGCGCTCGGAGAGCTCCGACGTGGTAGCGAGGGGGAGCAAGGTCAGATCCGCTCCAGCGCTTCGATGACCCGCTCGAGCCGCCCTTCCTCGGGCCGCGCGAACTTATCCTTGGCGCGCTGCTCGAGCGCAAGCCATGCCTCCGGACCGAGCAGCTCGCGTGCCTCCTCGCTCCTCAGCCGCAAGCCGCGCCCGGAGAGACGCTGCTCGGCGATCTCCCGGAGACGCGGACGCAACTGCTCGAAATAGACCTCAGACACATTGGCCAGCTCGATTCGGCGGTCGGCCCGCTCGAAGAACGGGGGCGTCTCCGTCTTCTTGACGCTCCGCTTCCACCAGCGCGGCGACCGCCCGAGCCGGCCGAAGCCCGAGAGCGTCCGTCCGGCGAGGATGGCTCCTGCGACAGCGACCACGCCGAGGAGATAAATGCGAATCACGTCTGCGGCCGGGAGCGCACCGAGCAGGACCATGGAAAACGCGACGATCGCCGAGACCAGGGCCAACGTGAGAAGCTGGCGGCTCACGGCGGTTGGCCGGCTTCCGCACGCAGCAGCTCGAGCGCCCCGATCGCCCGATCCTTTTCCCGCTCGTCCATGGGCTCGGTCCCGAACTTGGCGTGCTCGAAGAGCTCCGTCAGCGTGCGAGCCGCCGTTCCGTTTGCCGTGATGCGTTCGAGGAGCCGAGCCAAGTACTCGAACGGCGCCTCGGCTGGTTGGCGTCCACTGCCGGCGCGATCGAGCGCGCGCTCCATGCGTGCATAGCAGGCGATGATCGCGCGGCGAACGTCGCGTTCGCGGCGCAGATCGTTGAGCGATTCCTCGACAGCCTCCAGCACCGCCTCCTCTTCCTCCAGGGCAGCCGCTTCTCGTCGTCGGCGCCGATCGGCTCTCACCTTCGCGCCCACGAGAGCAAGCACCGCCCCGAGCAGCGCCGAGCTGGCAACCAGGGCCGCGACGATTGCGGCAACATCTCTTCCCGAACTCCCCTCCTCCAGGACTCGCGCCGGCGGAGGCTGCTCGCGCGTCGGCAGAGGATTCCCCTCGTCGCGCGGTGCATTCGTAGGCATGAACATCAGCGCGACGACGGCCGCGAACAGTGCCGTGACCAACAGCCCGATAAGCAGCTCTCTTCGCTTACCGCTGAAGACCGCGTAGCTACCCACGATTGCAATTCCCGCCAAGCCGATCACGACCGCGGCCACTGCAATCAGAACGACGACAACCGTCGGCTCGGACGGCGAGAGCGCTCTGCCACTGTCGAGTTGAGCGGTGCTCGCTATTGCAACCACGCCGAGAAGCGCGAGCGCAGCAAGCATGCGGCTCAGGACCATTGCTGGTTAGATCCTGCGCCTGAGCTGCTGCGACCGCAAGTCGCGCTGCGGCGCGCGGAATGACGGGAACTGCTAGCGCTACCGCTCTCTGAGAGGTCGCGCGTTCGCGGGCGCCGTCGGCGCTGGGGTTGCGCCGAGCCCGCTGTACGTGACGGTGTACCTCCACGCGGATGCGGTCGTCCCCCAGCTCACGGTGATCTCCCGAACCGCGCCGTTGGCGCCGACCGTCACCGCCGAGTCCAGCAGCGCGGACGGATTAGCGGCCTCGTCGTGCGCCACGTAGCCGAATGGGAAAACGCGGATCGCCTGTCCCTCCTTGAAGCCCGTTTCCCTCGCGATCTCCCCGGCCGCGACGGTGCCGCTGTAGACGGTTGAGCCGTCGTCGGGCGAGCGCTTCGACAATCCGGTCATGCCGCCGGTGATCCTCCGCAGCGTGACCCCCCCGACGTCCTCACGGACGGCGGCGAGGTACTCGTCGGGAGTCGTGCCGCTGCCCGGATCGATGTTTTCCGGCGTGCCCTGTACGACCCAGCCGCGGCCGGGCTCGACGCCGTAGACGGTTCCATCGACAACGAGGAGCTCCGAGCCGGGCCTGCCGCGTCGCCGGGGCGCGTCGCTGCGGACAGCGAGGTCTGCTCCACGCCAGCGGATGGTCGTCCCCGCCCAGAGCTTGCCGTCGTGGGTGATTCGAACGACAGCAGTCCCCGATCGCTCGGCAGCTGCTGCGCTCAACGTCGCCGCCCTCTTCACCGCCGCAGTTGCGTCCTCGGCGCCGGGCGAGCCGATGGTCCAGATCGCGGTAACGGCGGCCGCGGCGAGCACCAAGGCCGCGAAGACGACGCCCATCAACCGCCCTCGCGGAAACGAAGTCCGCGGCTCCGATCCAGCGGCTGCGGTCCCGACCCGTGCGCGGACTGCGTCGCCGGCTGCTTGGACAGACTCCGCGAAGCCCGCCTTGCGGCGGGGATTTGCCCTCTGCAGGGCCTCGATGCTCTGAGACCTGTTCATGATCCTCCTTCGACGGCGGCTCGTGGCCGTCGCACCGACAAGTCGCTTTCAACCTCCGATAACTCTTCGAAGGCCGTCCTGAAGCGGCGCCGAGCGCGGTGGAGCCGCCCGCGGACGGTCACAGGGAGACAACCGAGCACGGACGCGATCTGAGCAGGCGAGAGGCCTTCCCACTCCGCCAGGAGCAGAACCTCGCGATCTGTCGGCCCGAGCCGGCGAAGGGCCTCGTGCACCAGCGCCTGCTCGGACGTCGGCTCCTGCGGAACGAACGTGGCTTCGAGGACGAGCCGCTCGTGGAGCGCGTCGCGCCGGCGTCTCGACCGTCGCTGGTTCGCGATCACCCGCCGCGCAGTCGCGTACAACCACACACGCCCGGCATCCCCGGCCGGCAGCTCCTCGAGCCGGCGCCACGCCGCCAGGAACACGTCGGCCACCGCGTCCTGGGCATCGCTCGCTGAACGAGACCGCCAGCCGCAGTACGCGACGATGTCCGAGCTGTACGAGGCGAAGAGGGCATTGAAACGCTGCCTACGCTCACCGTCGCTCATGACCAGTCCATGTCCGGCCCGACCTCATTCGTTCGAGCCAACATCGGAGACACCCTCGTTGATGAGCTCGACCCACTCGGCGAACAGCGGGTCGACGACGACGTGCTTCCCGTCGACCGACTCGATCTCCGCCGTGGCGCTCAGGCGCGGGAGTGCTTTCCGGACCATGTCCTTCGTCAGCTCGAGCCGGCGACGGACGTCGGTCTTGTACGGCGACCCCTCGCCCGCGATCACCGCCCGCATCGTCTTCTGCTGGGACGTATCGAAGCCGCGCCAGAGCGCGTCGAACTCCGGGTTGAGGTCGGCGAGAGCGCCGGCGTGCGCCGCACGCCAGTGGTCGAGCGTTGCCGTCGCCCCCTCCGGAACCTCACGCCAGAGCCGATGCGCGAGCAGCATCGTCCGCTGTGGATGTCCCTTCGCCGAATCCAACAGGGGGTTGAGCGCGTCGCCCACGCCCCGGCCGGTCTGCTCGAACCGATGAGCGACATAGGCGGCGATGTCCTCGTTGCGGAGCCGCTGGAGACGCATCGGCACGGCCGATCCGTAGAGCGGGCGATCCTTGCTCTCGAAGAGCTGCTTCATCAGCGCCGGCTCAGAGCCTGCGAAAACGTACGAGGCGACTTCTCCGTGGTGCTGGATATGGCTGCGAATCAGGCCGTCCAGGTCGGGGACCTTGTCGACGTCCTGGAACTCGTCGAGCGCGACCAATGCCCGATAGCCGCCGCTCTCCTCGAGCCGAAGCGGCAGATCCAGCAGTGCGTGCAACGCCGGCAACGGGTCGGCCTTGGGATCGATTCGCAGCTTCGCGCTGATGCCGTACGCGCCGAGCGAGAGGCCGATGCCGGTCTTCTGGAGGAAGTCCTCAACCTTGGCCCGGAGCGCGCCTTTCAGGTGCTTCGAGTAGGCACGCTCGAAACGGACCGTGACGTCGGCGATCGAGGAGACGCGATACAGGTCGACGAGCACAGGGATCAAGTTCTCCTGCTCCTGCCCGTCGCGAAGCGCGCGCCGCAAGAGACTCGTCTTGCCGTACTTGCGCGGGGCGAACAGGCGGACGTAGTGCCCGCCAACGACGTTGTGCAGGAGCTCCTGCGTTTCTTCGTCCCGGTCGATGATGTCCTCGGGGAGAACCGGGTGGGAGTAGATGAACGGATTGACGTCGGTGATCATGGGCGTCCACGAGACTACCAAAGAGTAGTCTCACAGACTACGAGAGTAAGTCGTCCGATCGACTACCGGGAAGGCGTCTCTCAGACGACCCGAGCGCCCGCTCGAAGCCTCGATGCAAGCGTTTCGAGGTGCCCTCGGAGCTCGTCGGGGCGGATGACGCGGAAGTCCGCTCCCAGTCCCGCAAGCACGCCGGCAACCCACTCGAGCGAGTCGGCGCGCATCTTGAGTCGTGTTCCGGAGTCGTCGGCCTCGAGCTCCGCGAGCGTCGCGGGCACGCGCCCTGCGACTTCGCTGACCGGCGCGTCGAGGTGCACCTCGATCTCCCACGCCCAGGGCAGGCGCGCGAGCATCTCGACCACGTGCGCGGCAGGGTCGAAGTCCGGCTCGGGCGGGTCGGCCGGCCCGCCGATCGTCGCGCGCGTGATCCGGTCGGCCCGGAACGTGCGCAGCTCCCCGCTCCCACGGTCGCGCGCCGGCACGTACCACCGCCCACGGCGTGCGACCAGGCCGAGCGGATCGATCTCACGTGTGCTTCGAGTCCCGTCGCGTCGCGTGTAGCCGATCTCGAGCGACCGTCGGCGCCGCACCGCCTCCGCGATCAAGAGCAGCGTCTCGGCCGAAGCCGGTGCGGGATCGGGCTCGCCGGAGAGGCTGAGCTCGGTACGCAGACGCTCGACGCGCCGGATCAGGCGCTCAGGAAAGACGCGAGCGATCTTCGTGACCGCCCCCTCGGCGCCGCCGAGACCACGCTGCTCGGCAAGGAGGAGGCCGAAGACGACCGCGGCCGCTTCCTCATCCGACAGCATCAGCGGCGGCAGGCGCACGCCCGGTCGAAGCCGGTAGCCGCCGCCGACGCCCGGTTGACCGTCGACCGGAATGCCGAGGTCGTGGAGAGCGACGGCATAGCGGCGGATCGTCCGCTCGCTCACGCCCAGCTCAGCGGCGGCGGCGCGTCCGTCGACGACGCGCTGGTTTTGCAGCAGCTCGAGAAACGCCAGGAGTCGGGACGCCGGACGGGACATGTCGGAGATTCAAGCACTCATGCGGACGAAAAGTGACCGCAAAGGTCGGTAGCTTCGCGACTCCCTCGAGGAAAGAAGCAAGAGCTCATGGCACAAGCACCGGTCGAGACCAGGAGCGAAACCGACGGCCACCACGATTTCGACTTCCTGTTCGGGACCTGGCAGATCGCAAACCGCAAGCGCGCGAAGCTCGTCGATCCGGAGAGCGAATGGATCGAGTTCCGCGCCGAGTCGCAAGCCGCGCCAATCCTCGGCGGGCTCGGGAACGTCGACACGTACGAGGCGCCGGAGTTTCCCGGCCGGCCCGGGTTCCAAGGATTCACGCTGCGACTGTTCGAGCCCGAGACAGGGCTCTGGCGGATCTGGTGGGCCTCGACGATCAGCGGCGGTCAGCTCGAAGAGCTGGTGGTCGGACGATTCGCGGATGGAATCGGACTGTTCGAGTGCGACGACGTCGTCGACGGAGTG
>DATGDB010000089.1:0-10985 GCA_035311205.1 Gaiellaceae bacterium
ATTCAAGGGGCAGCTGCTCGATGTAATCGCCAAGGGTGCGAGGGAGGTCATCGTCGACTTCTCGGACACGACGTTCATCGACTCCACAACGCTCGGCGTTCTCGTCGGCGGCGTGAAGCGGTTGCGCACGAACGACGGTCAGCTCTCGCTCGTCTGCAGCGACCGCAACATCACCAAGATCTTCGAGATCACCGGCCTCGACCGAGTCTTCACGATTTACGGGACTCGTGAAGAGGCGATCTCGGCGCTCGCGTCGGCGACGCAGCCTTCCGCGTAGCTCTTGCGGCGGGCGGCGCTCCTCTTGCTCGCGGCGCTGGCCCTCGCCGGGTGCGGAACCGGCGGACTGGCACCGGAGCAGGGCGCCGACGTCGCGGACGGGAAGCTGCTCTTCACGCAGCGCTGCGGCGGCTGCCACACGCTGCGCGAGGCGGGCACTAAGGGCTCCGAGGGCAACCCCGCGGGCGGCCCCAACCTCGACGCGGCGTTCTCCGCCTCACGCAGCGAGGACTTTCCTCAGGACACGATCCTCCAGGTCGTCCACGATCAGATCAAGTACGCCGTCCCGCCGATGCCGCGCAATCTCGTGAAGGGTGACGACGCCGACAACGTCGCGGCCTACGTCGCCGAGGTGGCGGGCAACCCGAAGGCGAAGGTCTCGCTGCCGCCCGGCGCCGGCGGCAACGACCCGAAGCTGCTCTTCCAATCGAACTGCGGCAGCTGCCACACGCTCGCCGACGCGGGAACGTCTGGGACGATCGGCCCGAACCTCGATCAGGTCAAGCCGACGATGCAGCGGGCGGTCACGCAGATCACGAACGGCGGCGGCGGGATGCCCCCGTTCAAGGGGCAACTGACGCCGCAGCAGATTCAGGCGCTGGCCCAGTACGTCTTCGAGTCGACGCACTGAGGACTAATCCACAGGGGACCGGACCGGTGCCTGGCACCGAACCGCTCGGATCAGATCAGAGCGCTCGCGCAGTACGTCGTCAAGTCGACGCAGTAGGAGATCCATGAGGACGGACCTCCTCTCGCTCGGCCTCGAGGTCGACGACGACGTGTGTGATGGGCACGTCGAAGCGGGTGCGCGCCCCGGTCACCACGCCACGCTCGAGCCACTGTGAACGGCCCTCGGGATGCGTCGAGATGATGATCTCGTCGGCGCCGAACGAGCGTAGGGCGTCCTCGATCGCCTGTAGCGGCTCACCGTCGCCGACCTCGCCGCGCGCGTCGATGCCCTCCTCCGCCAAGCGCGCAAGGCTGCGCGACAGCCGCTCCTGTGCCGCGGCGCGCGCCTGATCCTGGTCCGAGACCCAGTGCCGAAGCGGCGAGTTGAGTGCCGGAGACACGACGAGCACATGGGCGCGATAGCCCTCCGAGCGCCGCTCGATCTCCTCGCGCAGCGGTCGCCCGCCCACCGTCTCGTTGGCGATCACGAGGATGCGCCGCTCGCCGGGGGCGCTTCGCCGGATCGGCCCCGTCATCTGCGGCGGCTCCCGGCGCGCGCGGATGATCCATCCGACCGCCAGGGCGGTGAGGACCACGAAGACAGCGAGGCCGAGCCACTTGTTGATCGCAGCGGCGATGACGATCAGCCCGAAGTAGCCGAGCGCGACCAGCACGAGCCGGAATGCGTCGGCTTCGCTCTTGAACGGATTCTTCATGCGGCAGGCTCCGCTTCCGCTACAGCAGGTAGACGGTGGTGTACACCACGATCCACATTACGTCCACGAAGTGCCAATAGATCCCCGGGACTTCGACGCCGGCGTGATGCGCCACCGAGAAGTGTCCACGGAAGGCTCGAATCGTCGCGAAGGTCAGCAGCGTCAGTCCTATGAACACGTGCGCCCCGTGCAGGCCCGTCAGCCCATAGAAGATCGTCCCAAAGGCGCCGTCGTGCGGCGCGAAGCCTACGCGCGAGTACTCGCGGATCTGCGTGAGCAGGAAGGTCACGCCGAGGGCAAGCGTGAGCACGAGGCCGGCCTGCAGCCCGGCCCGGTTGCCGCGCTTGATCGACTGCAGCGCCCAGTGGATCGTGAAGCTCGAGGTCACGAGGATCGCCGTGTTCACCCCTGCCACGAACTTCGGCAGCTCGAACGGCGGAAGCGGCCACTCGGCGTTCCCGTTGACGCGGACGAAGAAGTACGCCGTGAAGAACGAGCCGAAGAGCATGATCTCCGACGCGATGAACAGGAGCATCCCGAGCACCGCCGGCTCGACACGGGAGCTCCGGTGAGCTTCGGGCGGATGAAGTGCGTGGGCGTCGTGGGCTTCGGCGTGTGCGCTCATTGCTCGACCGGCTCTGCGGGTATCGCCCCGACCTCCTCGGCCGGGATCGTCACATGCTCGACGGGCAGCCCGGACTCCTCCTGTAGGCGCTGAAACAGATCCTTCCGAAGCCACCGTGACTCGGTCGGCTCGAACGTCGAAACGATGATCTCGTCGGTCCGCTCGTCCTGAATCGCGTTCATAGCCGCCGTGTAGGGATCCGGGTGCGCGATCTGGCCGTGCGCGTCGATCCCCGAGGCTCGGAGCTCGGACAGCGCCCGGCTCAGCCGACGCTCGGCCGCTGGATGCGCCCCCTGCGCAGGATCGCTCTGCGGCGAGATGATCAGGAAGCTTGCAGGGCTTCGTGCGGCGCGGTCACGAATCGTCTCCAGGAGCGCCTCGCCGATGACGGTCTCGTTCGCGACCACGAGGACATTCGCCGGGCCGCCCTCGGCGCCGACGTCGACGACCACGTGCTCGACCGGGATGTCGCCGGCCGCCTTTCGAACCCGGTCGACGACGTTCTTGCGCATCCAGCCGGACTTCTCGACCGGATGCGTGGACAGGATCACGTCTGTCGGCTTTGGGTCGAGCATCGCGAAGGCGTCTCGGACGGCGTCGTCCGGCTCCGTCTCGACGACGAGCCCGTGCGCCGGGATGCCGGCCTCGCGAAGCGCCGCCAAGGTCCGGTCGAGACGACGCCCCGCCGCCGCCCGGCGCGTGTCCTCGTAGACGACGTAGCCGGAACGGGGCCTGCTGACGGGTGCGAGCACTGTCACCATCCCGACTTCGCCTTCGGCGGCCTTGCGTTTGACGGCGTCGATCAGCCCCTGGCCCGCAACGGTCTCATTAGCCACCACCAGGATGTGGCGCGTCACGCGCGTACCTCCTCCCGCGCCGCTTCGCGATCGCCGTTGAAGACGGCGTGGCGTGCGCCGGGGACACCGTACTCGTACGGGTTGCCGACGACCTGGGGTATCTCGTCGAAGTTGAAGATCGGCGGCGGCGACGACACCTGCCACTCGAGCGACATGCCCCGCCACGGGTTGGCCGGCGCCCGGGGGCCGCGCGCCCAGCTGACGATCATGTTGTAGACGAAGATCAGGAACGAAACGCCGAGGACGAACGACGAGATCGAGATGAACATGTTCCAGTTGCCGAACTGCGGGTCGTAGGTGTAGACGCGTCGCGGTTGGCCCTGGACGCCAATCAGGTGCATGGGGAAGAAGGTCGCGTTGAAGGCAAGGAACGTCAGCCAGAAGTGGACCTTCCCCAGCTTCTCGTTGTACATCCGCCCGGTCATCTTCGGGAACCAGTAGTAGATCCCGGCGAAGATCGTGAACAGCGATCCGCCCAGGAGGACGTAGTGGATGTGGGCGACGATGAAGTAGGTGTCCGAGACAGCGATATCGATGGGCACCGCGCCGAGGAAGATCCCCGACAGCCCTCCGATCACGAACTGCGAGACGAATCCGAGCCCCCATAACATCGGCGTCGAGAAGTTGATCCGCCCTTCCCAGGTCGTCGCCAGCCAGGAGAACACTTTGATCCCGGTCGGGACGGCGATGAGCAGCGTCGTGATCATCATCGGGATCCGCAACCAGGTCGCCATGCCGGCGACGAACATGTGGTGGGCCCAGACCGAGAAGCCGAGGATCAGAATGGCGACGAGCGAAAGCGCCATCAGCCGGTAGCCGAAGATCGGCTTCCGGGACATCGTCGAGATCACCTCTGAAGCGATCCCGAACCCGGGCAGGATCATGATGTAGACGGCCGGGTGGGAGTAGAACCAGAAGATGTGCTGGTACCCGAGCGGGTAGCCGCCCTCCCCGTACTCGAAGAAGTTCGTATGCAGCACCCGGTCGAACATGACGAAAAACTGCGATCCCGCGATGAACGGCGTCGCGATGACGACGAGCAGCGAGGTCGTGAAGTTCGCCCAGACGAGCAGCGGCATGCGCCAGAACGTCATTCCGGGCGCACGCATGGTGATGATCGTGACCAGGAAGTTGAGCGCGGTCATGATCGAGGACGCTCCGGCCCACTGGACGGCCATCGAGAAGAAGACGTTGCCGTACGGCTGGTCGACCGAGAGCGGAACATAGTTCGTCCAGCCGGCGCCGAACCCGGGGAAGAAGAAGCTCGAGAGCATCATGATCCCCGCAATCGGTAGGAGCCAGTAGGAGAGGGCGTTCAGCCGCGGGAACGCCATGTCCGGCGCGCCGATCATGAGCGGCAGCACGAAGTTCGCGAGCCCAGCGAAGGCCGGGATCACGAACAGGAAGATCATCAGCGACGCATGGACTGAGAAGAGCTCGTTGTATGTCTGGGCGTCGACGAAGTTCGCTTCGGGCCGGGCCAGCTCGGCGCGGACGAGCATCGCGAGCATGCCGCCGGCCAGGAAGAAGAAGATCGTCGTCGTGACGTACTGGATCCCGATCACCTTGTGATCGGTGTTGATCCGGAAGTAGTCCGTCCAGCTCCGGGCGCCGTGCATCGAATGATCCTCGGGCTTGGTCGGCTGCCCGAGCGCCCACGCGACCCAGTAGTCGAACGCACCGAGGCCCGCGAGGAAGCCGATCGGGGCCGCGACGAGCGCGGCGACGGTGATGATCGCCTCCCAGAAGAAGATCGGGTGCCAGCCGGCGAGCTCACGGATCCCGATGACGAGCAAGAGGCCGAGCCCGAAGAAGAGCGCCGTCATCCAGATTGCGCGGATCCAGCCGGGGCCGAGTAGATACCGGCGCCAGCCGCTCGGCGGCGGGCTCACGACGTAGGCCTCGTGCTCAGCGTGCTCGTCGACGGTCGTCGTCATCTACGCACCCCCCTCCTCAGCCACGCGTCGAAATCGCTCTGCGGCAGGACGATAGCCCGGCTGCGCATCAGTGCATGTCCGGCTCCGCACAGCTCGGTGCAGATGAACGGGAAGTTGCCGGTGCGGGTCGGAGTGACGGTGATCTCGGTCTCGAGGCCCGGAACAGCGTCCTGTTTCTGGCGGAACTCGGGCACCCAGAAAGAGTGGATCACATCGCGAGAGGTGAGATGGAGCCGGGCAGGGCGGTCCAGCGGCAGGACAAGGGTGGTCGAGCTCTTGCAGCGCCGGTCGACCTGCGCGCCCTGCTGTTGGGGGTTGAAACAGACGAACCCGTTCGTATCCTCAGTAGCCCCAGGGGGCGGGTAGGCAACGAGCCACGCGAACTGCTGCCCGAGGATCTCGACACGCATCGAATTCGAGGGGTCCCGATCGTTCTTCGCGAGAGCGACGGAGCTCACAACGATCATCGAGAGAACGAGGAGCAGGGGAATCGCTGTCCAAGCGATCTCGATCCCCGTGTGGCCGTGGACGGGCGGGCCGTCGGAGTCGTCGTCGGGCTTCGCGCGGAACTTGATGAGCGAGTACACGCTCAGCGACGCGACGACCGAGAAGATCATGATGCAGATCGCCGTCACGAACCAGAAGACGAAGTCGATCCGGGCGCCTTCCTTTGAGGCGTTGTCCGGCAGCCACGGAACGAAGATGGCAATCGCGGTCGCGATTGCGGCGAGTAGGAGAGCGACCAAGAGAACGCGAATGAGCGATCCCGCGCGCACCGCCCGCGAGCCTACAGGCTCAGAGCCGGAGTTAGCAGGACAAACAGAATGGGTACACCGTCCTCTGCCGCGGGATCCGCGGCCAAGCGAAGGAGGACTGAATGGGACTCGGAGTAGGTCTGTTGTTGATCGCTGTCGGCGCGATTCTCGTCTGGGGTGTCACCGGCGACGCCAAGGGTGTGAACGAGGATGCGATCGGCTGGATCCTGATGATCGTCGGCGCCGCCGGCGTGCTGCTCTCCCTGGTGTTCTGGTCGAGCTGGGGTGGCCCGGGCTACTTCGGCCGGCGCCGTGAGCGGTACGTCGAGGAGCGCGAACCGCCGCCAGCGTAAGAGCTAGAGGAGGCGGCTGAGCGGGTCGACGGCAGCGCCGCCGACGCGGACCTCGAAGTGCAGGTGCGGCCCCGAGGCGTGGCCGCTGGCGCCGGCTCGGCCGATACGCTGCCCCGTCGAAACGCGCTGCCCGACCCGCACGACGACACGCGAGAGGTGGGCGTACATCGTGTGGACGCCGCTCGCGTGCGCCACCGTCACGAGCTTCCCCCAGCCGCCGGCGGCCCATCCGGCGTAGATCACGACGCCTGACGCCGCGGCGCCAACATGCGCGCCGCGTTGGGCCGGATAGTCGACGCCGCTATGGAAGCGGTTTCCACGCGGCCCGAACAAGTCGCCGTACCCGCCGGGCATCGGTGAGGCGAGCGAGATCGGGCACGTCGGAAGCGGCCCCCTCAGAGCGCGGATGACCGACGGTCCGGCAAGGCCGTCGGCGTTGAGGCCGCTCCAGCGCTGGAACTCGCGCAGCGCCTGATCCGTCGAAGCACCGAAGACGCCGTCGAAGGCGCCCGACGGGAATCCGTGCCAGGCGAGCGCAAACTGCAGCGCCGCCACGTCCCAGCCCCGCGAGCCGGCGGCGAGCACGCGGCCGCCGAACGGTGCGCGCTTCCCGTACCGCCCAAGGGCCTTCCGAGTCTGCGGGCCCGGAACGCCGTCGACGGCGATCCCCTTCTTGCGTTGCAGCCGCTGAACGGCCTGGACGGTGCCCCCGCCGAGCACTCCGTCCACGGTGCCCGCATAGAAGCCGTGAGTGCGGAGGCCGACTTGAAGCGCAGCGATCTCCGGATCCCCGGCCGCGGCCGCATTCGGCGCGAGGAGAATTGAGGCGAAAACTGTGGCAAGCGCAGTTCGCATGGGGACTCAACCGGAACGGTTGGTCCCTTTATCGGCGGCAAACCTAGACTCTTGAGGGGGTTTTTTACAGTCACTTAACGCTCGGTGTCGTAGCGCCTGGCGATTTCCTGCCAGTTGGCCACGTTCCACCACGCCTGCAGATACTCGGGCCGCCGGTTCTGGTACTTGAGGTAGTAGGCGTGCTCCCAGACGTCGATGCCGAGAATCGGCGTCTTCCCCTCGCTCAACGGTGAGTCCTGGTTCGGCGTCGAGGTCACAGCCAGTGAGTCACCATCGAGGACGAGCCAGGTCCAGCCGCTCCCGAAGCGCTTGACGCCCGCGTCGTTCACCTGCTCGGCCAGTTGCTGGACCCCGCCGAAGGCCGCATCGATCGCCTCGGCGAGATCCCCCTCGGGCTCACCCCCGACCGGGCTCATGATCTCCCAGAAGAACGAATGGTTGGCGTGGCCGCCGGCGTTGTTCCGGACCGCCATGCGGATTTCCTCGGGTAGCGAGTCCAGGCTCTGCAGGATCTCTTCGACGGGCCGGTCGGCCCAGTCGGTCCCTTCCAGAGCCTTGTTCGCGTTGTCGACGTAGGCCTGGTGGTGCTTGTCGTGGTGGAGCCGCATCGTCTCCTCGTCGATGTGCGGCTCGAGCGCGTCGTAGTCGTACGGAAGCGGTGGGACTTCGAACGGCATGGTTCCTCCTCTCGACTGGGAGGAGCCTAATCCGTCAGCGGGAGAGGACGACCTGCCAATCGATGCTGATCTTGGCGACGTGCGGCTTGGCGCAGCTCGAGCTGTGCCGGCTCGGATACTCATCCGCGAAGCAGACGGACGTGCTGCCGTGAGCCGTCAGGCGGCGAGTGCGCGAAGAGAGCGGCGAGCCGCCTTTGAGCGGCTGCCAGTCCGCGTACGTAAAGAGCGGATAGACCCAGTCGTTTCGAAGGTCGAAAAACCGGATCGGGCACTCCGGGAAGATCCTGGGAAGGAGCGCAGTCTGGACCGGCACGCGCGTCGCGACCTTCTGCGCTCTCGCCCTCGGTGGGCGGGTGTCGACGAACATCGCGGCGCCCTTCACGAGCGACTTCGTGCCGCCGCAGTCCTGGAGGTACGGCCTGGCTTCGGAGCTGCAGGTCCCGACCGGTGGTCGCTGGATGACGTGATAGTCGCGGTGCTCGCTGCCCACGATGGGGACGACGCCTTTGTAGTGCCCGCCGATAAGAACGTGCGCGCGGAGAACGGGGCCAAAGACGACGTCGTCAAGCGCGAAGAGCCGCGCGGGCAGCGGGCGAGCGGTCCCAAAGCGGATCGTCTGGTCGCCGGAATGGCGAATCGCACACGTTCCCTGGCCGTCGAACTCGCTCGTCATGGTCCAGTTCAGCATCTGCACGCCGGAGAGCGAGAGCCGCCACTGCGGGCGCTTCACGGCCGTCCCGGCAGAGGCCGATGCGGCAGTGAAGGCGGCGAGGCGAGGAGTCCGAATGTCAGTAGACGCCGCAAGCCGCGCCCGAGTCTACGCCGGTCGTCCGCGCTCAGGAAGTCCAGAAAACCGTGGCTATACTCGCCGGTCGGCGGGCCGTTAGCTCAGCTGGTAGAGCAGGGGACTCTTAATCCCAAGGTCGCAGGTTCGATCCCTGCACGGCCCATCGTCGATCGAAGTCCGCCTTCGCTGTCACGAAGGCAAGACGACTTCGATCGACTTCTGCTCCTAGCGAACCGCCGATGTGAGCCGAATGAGGCCCTCGGTTCGCGCGGGTCACTCCTTTCGCGACGGGACTGCGGACGCACGAGATGTCTCAGCGCCCGGCTCGGTGATCAGCCGCGCGCCGCGTCCATGGGTGGCGAAGCTGCTGGCCCAGCGAATGATGACGAGGAGCCGATTTTGGAAGCCGATCAGGTACCAAATGTGCACGAGGAGCCACGTCATCCAGGCAATGAAGCCGCTCAGCTTCAGTCCCTTGATGTCCGCGACGGCGGCTGCGCGGCCAATCGTCGCGAGGTTGCCTTTGTCGTGATACCGGAACCGCGAAGTGGGGCGGGAGCGCAGGCGAGCGCGAATCGTTTTCGCCGCGTAGCGACCCTGCTGCATGGCGACCGGCGCGACGCCGGGGAGCACGACCGGCTCGCCGCTCGCGCCGCGTACGCGGACCATGTCACCGAGGGCGAAGACCTCAGGATGCCCGGGAAGCGTCAGATCCGGCTCAACCGTCACGCGTCCGGCGCGGTCTGTCTCGGCCCCGGTGAGCTCGGCGAGCCTGCCCGCAAGGCTCGAAGCGGTGACGCCCGCCGCCCAGACGATGGTGCGGCTTGGAATTCGCTCCGGATTGCCACTCCCGTCATTGATCGTCACACCCTCGTCGTCGATGCCGATCACCATGGCGTTGGTAAGCACGGTCACCCCCAGCCTTTCCAGTGACCGCTCGGCTTTCGCCGAGAGCGAGGGCGAGAAGGTCGTGAGCACGCGGTCCGCTGCCTCGACGAGGAGGATGCGAGCCGTGCGCGGGTCGATGGTGCGGAAGTCGCGCCGGAGGGTGTCGCGGGCGAGCTCGCCGATCTGGCCGGCCATCTCCACCCCAGTCGGACCCGCGCCGACCACGACGAACGTGAGCCAGGCGGCGCGCCGCGCGACGTCGGGGTCCTGCTCGGCGGCCTCGAAGGCGCTGAGGAGTCGCCCACGGACGATGAGCGCGCTCTCGAGCGACTTCACTTCCGCGGCGTGCTCGCGCCAGTCCTCGTGGCCGAAGTACGAGTAGTGCGAGCCGCCGCTGACAATCAGCGTGTCGTAGCCGAGCGTGGGCTGGGTGGGCACGCCGTAAACCGAGCGCAGCTGCAGCTCGCGCCGATCGAGGTCGAAGTCGGCGACCTCGGCCATCAGGACGCGGACGTTGCGATTGCGCTTGAAGATGGCGCGCAGCGGATACGCGATCTCGCCCGGCGAGAGGGCACCGGTCGCGACTTGGTACGTGAGCGGCTGGAAGAGATGGAAGTTCCTCCGGTCGACGAGTGTGATGTCGACGGGGAGGCGTCTTAGCCCCAGGACGGCCTGGAGCCCGCCGAAACCGCCGCCGACCACGACCACTCGATGACGTTCGCCGCCAGCCGACATCTCGCGATCGTACGAGAGAGGCCGCCCGGAGGCGGCCTCTCCCAAGCCGGGCCGTTTCCCTTACAGGCCGCTAACAGCGCGCCCGTACCCTGAAGCGCATGGACGCGCTGCGGCTGTTCCTCCTTGGCATGCTCGTTCTCGTGCCCGTTGCGGCTGCCGAGGCGCCGACCGGTGAGGCGCGGTCCGCGGCCGAGTGCAGTCAGACCTCGACGGGGCTCATTCCGCTCACCGACCTCGGAAAGCGCATGTACAGGGGCCAGAAAGGCGGCCTCTATCCGGGCGGCACCAACACTCCACCTCGCTGGTACCTGAACGCCGGCCTCAGCGCGGCGAAGCGAGTGCGCCCGATCCGCGGACGGACGGTGGTGCTGTCGATCGGCATGTCCAACGCGACGCTCGAGTTCCGCGCGTTCACGCGCCAGGCAGCGGGTGACACCGAGATCAATCCGGCTGTCACGCTCATTGACGGGGCCATGGGCAACTGGGACGCGAAGCGTGTTGCCCGTCCTGCCGCGGGATACTGGTCGGCGGTCGACCGGCGGCTCAAGGACGCAGGCGTCACGGCGGGCGAGGTGCAGGTCGTTTGGCTGAAGGAGGCGATCTGGGGCGAGGCCCGGCCGTTCCCGCAGGACGCCAAGGCGCTGCGCGCGAACCTGAAGACGATCGTCCAGATCCTCGGGCGACGTTTTCCGAAGCTCCGGCTGATCTACACCTCGAGTCGTACGTACGGCGGCTACGCGATCACACCGACCAATCCCGAGCCGGCTGCCTATGACAGCGGCTACGCAGTCCGGTGGTTGATCCAGGACCGGATGGAGAAGAGGCTGAAGGGACCGTGGATCGGATGGGGTCCCT
>DATGDB010000090.1:0-29927 GCA_035311205.1 Gaiellaceae bacterium
GCCAGATGAACCTGTCCCGAAAGAGGGATGGAAGTGAGCGCCGCGGCCGCGAGCCACGGCCGTCGCCGCTCCCACGCCCACAACGAGAGCGGCAGGAGCATGGCGGTCCACCCCAGTAGGTGGCCGGCGCCTGCCTGGACGGCCCGATACGGCGCCAGCGCAAATGCGAGCCCGCCGACGAGCGCCGCGCCCGTCGGGAGGCCGGCGGCCCGCAGCCACAGGAAGGTGAACCCACCGGCGCCGAGGTACCCAAGCAGCACGAACACGTTCCACGAGAGAACCGTCCCGAGCAGCACGTGGAGCGGCCAGAACGGGATGCTGAAGGGCCAGCCCGCGAAGTTCACTCGCGGCTCAGCCTCTGGCCGGAAGCTGTACGGATCGTGGATCGGATCGTCGCCCTGGGCGAGCTGATGCCCCGGGAGCCACAGCTGCCAGATCGTCTGCAGGTGGTCGCCGGGCGCGGCTGCGCCCGGGAGCCCGTGGAGACCCTCGGCCATGAACGCGTCGTCCGCGTGCTTCAGCGCGGGCAAGGTGGAGACGAGCCCGGCGCCGAGGTAAAGCGCGACGACAGCGGCTACAAGGCCCGCGCTGCGGAGAGGAACTCGTCGAAGTCCGGCAGCTCCGCGTCCTCGAAGGCCCATGCCGCTCGGACCGTACCGTCGGCGCCGATCAGGAACGCCGATCGCTCGGCGACGTCCTGCATGCCGCGGTACTCACGGGCGATGCCGAAGCCGCGAATCGCCTCGCCGTTCCAGTCGGAGAGCAGCGGGAAGTTCAGGTCGAGTGCCTCCATCCAGGCAACGTGCGACCACGGCGAGTCGCGGGAGGCCGCCATCGCCCGCACGCCTGCCTCCTCGAACTCCTTGCTCCTGTCACGCAGGAGCTCCATCTCGTTCGTTCAGGTGCCAGACCAGTCGAAGAGGTAGAAGAGCACGAGGACCGGCCCTTCCTCCACGAGGTCACCGAGGGAGAGCGCCTCGCGTGGAGCCAGCCAGATCTTGGCCTCTGGGATGGAGTCGCCCACGCCGAGCACGACGGGAGCCTAACGCGTGCAGCACCAGCCTTCGATCGCAGGGAAGTCTCCCTTCGCGGTCCCGCCCGGGTCGAACTGCGCCGCGAGGCTCGAGACGGCCTTGATCTTGCTGACATCGGTGGAGCGGATGAAGAGCCACTGGTCGGCGCTCGGCCAGCCGAGCAACACCCAGCGGCCACCGGGTGACCAGGCGACGTCGCTGAACCGCCCGAGGCCGCTGAAGACGACGCGTTGCCGCCGCAGCGTGTCGGCGTCGACAACCAGCAGCTGGCTGCGGGGCCCGAGGCGCCGTATGACCGCGACGCTGTGGCCCTTCGGAGCGAAGGCGGCCTCGAGCGGCCGGCCTGGGAACTCGAGCGTCTGCAGGCGACGACCGTTCGCGTCGAAGACGATGAGCGCGAAGCGGCCGGCGAGCCTCCGGACCGCGAGCAGCCGTTGGCCGTCGGCCGACCACTCGAGTTGCGTCGGCGAGGCCGCAGCTCCGGCGGCGGTCCAGAGCGTGGTACGGGTGTCCGTCGCAACGACGTTCACGCTTCCGCCGCGATCGACGTAGGCGAGCACGTGCTCACTGCCTGGCTTCCATGCGGGGGCCACGTCTCGTGCCGCGTCGAGGCGGCCGTCTCCGGTCTTGTCGCCCGCGACTACACGCACGGTGTTCCGGCTCAGGTACGCGATGCGGAAGCCGCTCGGAGCCCAGCGGGGATGCCGGACACCGGGCCGGGACAGGACCCACCGCAGCTCGCCGGCCGGTGTCAGAGCAACGAGCTGGTTCCGCTTCACGGCGCCGACGTGGAGACCGTGTGGAGACCACGTTGCTTCGTCGTAGGCGCCGAGGTTTCGCCTCGAACCGTCCGCGGCGACAACCCAGACGCCGCTGCGCGCCGACACGAGCACTCGCCCTTTGGCCGGGAGGGAGAACAGCGCCGGCTTGGACTGCGGCACGCCGACGACCTTCTCCGTCCCGACCGCCTTGCGAACGTCGCGGATGACGGCCCGACCGGGAGGGCTGAGCGCGGCGACGAGGAGCGCAACGCCGATCGACGCCGCTGCCAGTGGACGCCTGTGGCGGATCGGCCACGGCGACGGCACGCGCTCGGAGTAGGCCGTGCGCACGATGCGCCAGGCGCGCCGCTGCGCGCCGATCTCATCCGGCGGAAGCGTCGCCAGCAGTGCGCGGCGGAGCTTGCGCTCGTTCACAGGAGCTCTCCCTCCAGACTGTCCGCAAGCTGGTCGAGGCCTCGCCGCAGGCGCGAGTTGACCGTCCCGCGGGGAAGCTCGAGCAGCTCGGCGATCTCGGCTGGCGTGTACTCGAGGAGGTGGCGCAGGACGATCACGGCCCGGTGCTCCGGAGAGAGCTCGGCCAGTGCGGCGACCACGGGAGGCGAGAACGTCGACTCGGTGCGCTCGGCGTCGGCGACCGCGACCAGTGGGCCGTCTCCGACCTCGGCGCGAAGCGCACGGGAGCGGGCCCAGTCGATCGCGCGGTTGACGACGATCCGGTGCAGCCAGGGCCCGAAGGGCCGCCGGCGATCAAACCGGTCGAGCGTGCGGATCGCGGCCAAGAACGCCTCCTGCGCGATGTCCTCCGCGGCAGGCGCGTCGTGCACGACGAGGTAGGCGGCCCGATAGGAGCGAGACCAGTGCTCGCGGAAGAGCGCCTCGAGATCCGAGAGCGAGCCCGCCTGCGCGCCCCGGATCCAGGCCCGCTCGTCGCCTCGCAAGCCCGCCATCGCGCGCTTGGTGTACGAACGACCGAGCCGCAGAGGTCCATGCTCCCGATACGAGCGGGGCGCGGGCTCGGGTCCCATCCTCAGGCCGGCCGGCCGCCCTCCTCCGTCGCATCCGCGATCTCGCGTACGACTTCGACGATGTCCCGGTTTGCGTTGTAGACCCGGAGCTGGCGATCGGAGCCGTTTCCGCGCCGCAGGATCTCGGTGATTCCCTCGAGCTCGCGGTCGGAACCCAACTCGCGCGCGTGCGGCTCGACCTCCTTCAGCCGCCGCCGTACGAGCTGCGCGACCGCGACGCGGTTCCTCCGGCCCGTGGCGAGATCCATGATCGGCGCCTGGAGGCCGTACCGAACCGACAGCCACTTGTTCTCGGTCGTCAGGACGCGGTGGTAGCCCGGGATCTCGCCCTGCTCCTCGTAGAGCTCGGAGTAGTGCTTGACGAGCGCCTGGCAGAAGGCGGCGATGGCGACGGCGTCCTCGACGCGGCTCACGCAGTCGCAGATCCGGATCTCGACCGTCCCGAGTTTCGGGTGGGGACGGATGTCCCACCAGATGTGCGTGTAGTCGGCGATGCAGCCCGTGTGCTCGAGATAGCCGATCACGTCGGCGTAGTCCGCGTAGTCCCGGAACCGCGGCGGCGGGCCGGACCGGGGGAAGGCGGCGAAGATCGGCTGCCGGGTGGACGCGAGCCCTGTCGGCTCGCCGCGCCAGAAGGGTGAGCTTGCCGATAGGCCGAGCAGGAGCGGGAGGTCGACCAGCAGACCGTTCACGACCTGGATCGCCTTGTCCGGGTCGTCGACTGCAACGTGGACGTGGAGGCCGAAGATCAGCTCGCGACGGGCGATGTACTGCATCTGGTCGACGAGAGCCAGATAGCGGTCTCGCGCAGTGATCCGCTGGCGTTCGAAGAGACTGAACGGATGGGTGCCGGCGGAGCCGACGCGCAGGCCGTTGTCGGCCGCGATGCCCCGAACCGCCTCCCGCAGCCGGCGGAGCTCACGGTTTGCATCGCCGGCATTGCGGCATACCGGCGTTGCGACCTCGAGCGTGGACTGCATCAGCTCGGGCTTCATCCGCGCTTCGGCCTCGTGGCCGACGAAAGCCGCCAGCACGGTGTCGATGCGCTGGACGAGGTCGAAGGTCTCGGAATCGAGGAGCATGTACTCCTCCTCGACGCCGAGCGTGTACGGCTCTCCCTGGCCGAACCTGTGGTCGAGCACGCTGCCGGCCGGCCCGAGGCCGTCGCCCGTGATGGAGGAAGGCCAAGCCTGTTTCATCGGTCGATTATGGCGTCGACCTCGATCTCGACAAGCCAGCGTGGGTCGAAGAGGGCCGCAACGACGACGCCGGTGGTCGCCGGCCGGACGGTTCCGAAGACCTCACCGTGCGCTCGCCCAACGTCTTCGATGTCCTCTGCGCGGGTCAGGTACATGCGCGTGCGAACGACGTCCTCGGCCCCAGCTCCCGCCTCGTCGAGCGCGGCGAGGATGATCTCGAGGCAGCGGCGGGCCTGGCCGTACGCATCGGCGGGCGGGTCGGCGCCTTCGGGCATCACCGGCGCAGTGCCCGAGACGAACACGCGCTTGCCGGCGACGACGGCGCGCGAGTAACCGAATGTCTGCTCCAGCGGCATCGCGGAGGAGATCCGGCGGCGATCCATTGGTTGCAAGTATCCGCTGCCGTGGAGTCGTTGCGCCGAGTGGCCGACTGGCCGGCGAAGAACGTCGCCGTCGGCGCGCGACGTGCCGACAAGCTTCTGGGGATTCACGGCGACCAGCTGCGCGAGTTCCGGTGGGCCTCGGTGACCAAGCCAGTCACGGCCCTCGCTGTGCTCGTCGCTGCCGAGGAAGGCATCGTCGACCTCGACGAGGCTGCCGGTCCGCCCGGATCGACGGTGCGGCACCTTCTGGCTCATGCGTCGGGGCTTCCGTTCGAAGGGCGCGAACCAATCGGGCCTCCGGGCAAGCGTCGGATCTACTCCAACACCGGCTTCGAGGTACTCGGGGAGCTCGTCGCCGAGCGAGCCGAGATGCCGTTCGCCGACTACCTCCGCCACGCAGTCCTCGAGCCGGTCGGGATGAGCGCCGAGCTCCGCGGCTCTCCTGGCTCACGCCTCTTCGGCAGCCTCGCCGACCTGCTTGCGCTGACGCGCGAGCTGCTGGCGCCGACAGTCATCGCGCCCGAGACCCTGCACGAGGCGACGACGGTCCAGTTCCCGGGTCTCTCGGGCGTCATCCCCGGCATGGGTCGCTTCGACCCGAACGACTGGGGCCTGGGGTTCGAGCTGCGCGACGAGAAGCCGGGTCACTGGTCCGGCACGAGAGTCTCGCCGCAAACCTTCGGCCACTGGGGCGGAGCCGGAACGTTCGTTTGGGTGGATCCGGAGGCCGAGCTCGCCCTCGGCTGTCTGACCGATCTCGAGTTCGGCGACTGGGCGATGGACGCCTGGCCGAAGCTGTCAGACGCGGTGTATGAGGAAGCAAGAGGAATGTAAGTTGACTCTTACGTTAGAGATCGCTTACACTTCGCTTCGTGGAGGCCACGCTGAAGGCGATCGCAGCGCCGCACCGGCGTCGGATCCTGTCGCTCGTGCGTGACGGCGAGCTCTCCGCCGGCGAGATCGCGGCGCATTTCGACGTGACGAGGCCGGCGGTCTCGCAGCATCTGAACGTCCTGAAGGAGGCTGGACTGGTGAGCGAGCGACGCAACGGCACGAAGCGCCTCTACAGAGCGCGCCCCGAAGGGCTCAACGAGGTCAAGGCGTTCCTTGCGGAGTTCTGGGACGAGCGGCTCGAGGTACTCAAACGCGAGGCAGAGCGAGAGGAGAGGAAGAAACGTGGAACAGACAGCTGAGACAACCGCCGTCGAACGGGAGATCGCGATCGCCGCGAGCCCGGAGACCGTCTGGGAGTTTCTCGTCGATCCCGAGAAGGCGACGCGTTGGATGGGGCAGAGCGCCTCATTCGATCCCCGCCCCGGCGGTCCTTACCGGGTCGAGGTCATCTCAGGCGAGACCGCCGTCGGCGAGTTCGTGGAGCTCGACCCGCCGCGCCGGCTCGTCCACACCTGGGGCTGGCAGCCGGGCAGCAGGAGCAAGGTCCCGCCCGGCTCGACCACGATCGAGATCGAGCTGATCCCAACGGACGGCGGGACGACGCTGCGGTTCAGGCACCACGGGCTGCCGAGCGAGGAATCCGCCCAGTCACACGCCCACGGCTGGGATCACTACCTCGAGCGGCTCGTCGTTGCCGCCGGTGGCGGCGATCCAGGGGTCGATCCCTGGACCACAGGCGAGATGAGCTAGTCCGCCGAGAAGAGCGGCCAGATGAACTCGTCGAAGGTCTCGCGGTCGCAACTGGCCAGCGTCACGGGCGTCATGGGCGAGACGCTGGCCGTCCGCGGGATGTCCATCGCGAGCGCAACCTCGCCGAAGTAATCGCCGGGCTTGAGCACCCCGCGGAGCCCACGCTCGGACTGGGTGACCGAGAGGAGGCCGCTGAGGACGACGTAGAACCGATCGCCGTCGTCGCCCTGCGCAACCACGGGCGCTCCCGGCCCGAGCTCCTCACGGCGCATTCGGCCCGCGAGCTTCAGCAGCTGCTCTCCAGGAAGGCCCGCAAGCAACCCGACCCGGGAGAGCTCGGTGACCGATGCTGGGACATGACGCGGCGACATACCCCCGTATTGTTGCTGCGTGGGCGAGCTCGACGGCTGGAGACACTGTCCCGTCTGCGCGACCCCGGTCACTCCGGAGGACGGCATGGTCGAGTGCCCGGAGTGCGGCTTCACGACCTACGCGCACTCGAAGCCCACCGCGTCCGGCGTGGTCGTGGACGACCAGGGTCGGGTGCTCCTTGCCATGCGGGCGAAGGATCCCTTTGCGGGCAAGTGGGACCTCCCGGGCGGGTTCCTCGAAGAGGGCGAGCATCCCCTTGACGGGGTGAAACGGGAGCTGCGCGAGGAGGCCGCGATCGAGATCGGAGACGAGCGGCTCCTGGGCATCTGGATGGATCGCTACGAATACCGGGGGCGGGTCGTCGCGACGCTCAACACCTATTACGTCGCGCTACTCGAGGAGGGGACGCCCGAGGCGGCCGACGACGTGGCGGAGTTCCGGTGGTTCGCGGCGGACGAGGTGCCGCTCGACGAGCTCGCGTTCGGGCACATCCCGGAGGTGCTCTCAGCCTGGCGGAACGAGCACGCGTAGCGCCCGCTGCTCGATCGAGAACTCGAGCGGCGTTTCCAGGGCGGTGGGCTCGCCGTCCACTGCAGCATCGACGCGGTGGCCGCGAGCGTCGATCGTCAGCCGGTCGCAGCTTCGCTCCTCCCACTGGTGCGGCCGCCAGCCGCGCGCGAGGTAGAGGTACAGGCGTCCCTCGTCGAGCCGAGAGCGCTCGCCAGGGGAGAAGAGCTCGAGCGTGTAGGCGTTGTTCGCGACCAGGGCGACCTGCGCGTCGACGGGCTTGCCGTCGACGGCGAGCTGGACCCCGCGCGGGCTCCGGGCGAGGAGCCAAAGCGCTCGAAGCTGAGCGAAGGCCTCTCGGCGGCGTCGGTGTCCCTCCCGGCGATGGACGAGCTGGGCGTAGAGGCCGAGCGAGACGTTGTTCAGGAAGAGCCGATCCGCGACACGCCCGACGTCGATCCAGCGCTCCGAGCCTTCGAAGGCGCCGAGTGCCTGGATGGGAGCGTCTCTGTCGAGCTCGAGGTCGCGTGCGAAGTGGTTTCGTGTGCCGAACGGGATGCAGACGAACGGCAGGCCGCGCTCGAGTGCGATCGCCGCTACCGGCGCCAGTGAGCCGTCGCCGCCGGCAACGCCCAAGGCATCGGCGTCCGCGGCTCGCGCTAGCTCGGCAGCGTCGTCGTCAGCTCCGAGAATGCGGGCCGCGACACCGCGGCGACCCGCCTCCTCGGCAAGCTCCTCGGCTGACGGCCTCCCGCTCCCCGAACGGGGATTGATGAGAAGGAAGCCGCCCAGAAAGAAGCGGTTCTTAGGCCTCGACGGGCTCCAGGCCGAGCGAGCGCTCGAGCGCCGACTTCGGCTGCGCGCCGATGGCGGCTGCGGCGGGCTCACCGTCCTTGAAGAGCACCATGGCCGGGATCGACGCGATCCCGTAGCGCATCGCGAGCTCCTGCTCCTCGTCGATGTTGACCTTGACGAGTTTCAGCTGGCCGCTGCGCTCTTCTGCGATCTTCTCCAGGGCCGGCTCGACGAGCAGGCATGGCTGACACCACTCCGCCCAAAAATCGACGAGAACGGGGGTGTCGGACGAGAGGACCTCCTGGTGGAAGGTCGACTCCGTGACGGACTGTGCTTGAGACATTCGTTTCCTTTCGAAAGAGGTTCGGAGAGGCTAACGCGCGGGACGGCTGACGTGTTCCCGCCCCTCCGTAAAATCGAACATATGGCCGATCAGGTCTTCGAAACGCTGGCTTCAGTCCCCGATCATCCTGCAATTGAGCGGGGGATCCTCGAGTGGTGGGACCGAGAGCGGATCTTCGATCGGCTTCGCGAGCAGAACGCCGACGGCCCGAGGTGGAGCTTCCTCGACGGGCCGATCACGGCGAACGGACCGATGGGCGTCCACCACGCGTGGGGCCGCTCGCTGAAGGACGTCTTCCAGCGCTACAAGGCATTGCGCGGCTTCCAGCAGCGGTACCAGAATGGATTCGACTGCCAGGGGCTCTGGGTCGAAGTGGAGGTCGAGAAGTCCCTCGGGCTGAACTCGAAGCGGGACATCGAGGAGTACGGAATCGCTGAGTTCGCCAACCGCTGCAAGGAGCGGGTTGCGCGCTTCTCCGGCGTGATCGCCGACCAGTCCCGCCGCCTCGGGATGTGGATGGACTGGCCGAACAGCTACTTCACGTTTTCGGACACGAACATCGAGTACATCTGGCGGTTCCTCCAGGAGGTCAACCGCCGCGGGTGGCTCTACCGAGGGCACCGCTCGACGCAGTGGTGTCCACGCTGCGGAACGTCGCTCTCGCAGCACGAGCAGGCGGGTGAAGAGAACTACAGGGAGATCGAGCACCCCTCGTTGTTCGTGCGCTTCCCGCTGAAGGAGCGCGAAGGGGAAGCGCTGATCGTCTGGACGACGACGCCTTGGACGCTGCCGGCGAACGTCGCCGCCGCGGTGAAGCCGGACGCGGAGTACGTCCTTCGCGATGACGGCGGCTGGCTTGTCCGGGAGCTCGCCGGAGACGGCCCGTTCGTTCGGACGGCGCGCGGCGAGGAGCTCGTCGGGCTCGAGTACGAAGGCCCCTTCGACGATCTCGACGCGCAGCAAGGGGTCGTGCATCGGGTGATCCCGTGGGACGGCGTCTCGCTCGAGGAGGGGACGGGGATCGTCCATATCGCGCCGGGAGCGGGCGCCGAGGATTTCGAGCTCTCGCGCATCCACGGCCTTCCCGTGCTGTCGCCGATCGACGAGGCGGGCGTGTTCGTCGAGGGGTACGGGATCTTCACGGGCCTCTCGACGGACGAGGTGGCCGAGCCTGTGATCGAGGAGCTCTTTCGGCGTGAGCTGCTCGTCGAGGCCGGTCGGATCGTCCACCGCTACCCGACGTGCTGGCGCTGCAAGACGCCGCTCGTCTTCCGCGTCGTCGACGACTGGTTCATCTCGTGCGACGAGATCCGGCAGCCGCTGCTCGACGCCAACGCCACCGTCGAGTGGACGCCGAGCTTCTACTCGAAGCGAATGGACGACTGGCTGCGCAACATGGGCGATTGGAACATCTCGCGCAAGCGCTACTTCGGTCTCCCGCTGCCCTTCTACCCGTGCGCGTGCGGGCATCTGAACGTGATCGGCTCTCGGGACGAGCTCGAGGAGCGCGCCACTTCGAGTCTCGAAGGGTTGCGAGAGCTGCACCGGCCGTGGATCGACGACGTGGTGATCCGCTGTGAGCAGTGTGGCGAGGACGTCCGGCGGATTCCGGAGGTCGGCGACGCGTGGCTGGACGCGGGCATCGTCGCGTTCTCGACGCTCGGCTGGGGGAACGCAGCCTGGAAGGAGCACGGCTATGGGACCGGCGCCGCGGAGGGGCTGACCGGCGCGCCGCTCCCGGATCACGCGTACTGGGAGCAGTGGTTCCCTGCCGATTGGGTCTCCGAGAGCCGCGAACAGATCCGGCTCTGGTTCTACTCGCTGTCGTTCATGTCCGTGACGCTGGACGGCCGTTCGCCGTACCGGCAGGTGTTGGCGTACGAGCGCGTCCGCGACGAGACGGGTCGCGAGATGCACAAGTCGTGGGGCAACGCGATCGAGGCGAACGAAGCGATCGACCGGATGGGCGCGGACATCGTCCGCTGGCTCTTCTCCGAGCAGGTCCCGAGCCAGAACATCAACTTCGGCTACGGGCCGGCGGACGACGTCAAGCGCCGCCTGCTCACGTTCTGGAACTCGGTTGCGTTCTTTGTCACCTACGCGAACATCGAGGGCTTCCGGCCTCGTTGGGGAGAGACGCCGAGCGCGGAGCGGCCCCTGGACCGGTGGCTGCTTGCTCGCACGGAGAAGCTGGTGGACGAGGTGGAGGGCGAATACGAGCGGTTTTGGACGCCCGGCGTCGTCCGTGCGTTCGAGAGCTTCGTCGACGATCTCTCGAACTGGTACATCCGCCGGTCGCGGCGGCGGTTTTACTCGTTCGACGAGGCGGCGTTCAGGACCCTCTGGCACGCGCTGGTGCAGTCCATCCGCGTGATCGCGCCGGTGATGCCGTTTCTCGCAGAGGAGCTTTGGCGGACGCTGGTGGCGCCCGTGGAGGGGGCGCCTGCGTCGGTCTTTCTGGCCGGCTGGCCGGAGCGGGACGAGTCTCGTGCTGACGATGCGCTGCTGCGGGAGGTGGGGGAGGTTCGACGAGTCGTCGAGCTCGGTCGCCAGGCGCGGGCGGCGTCGGGCCTGAAGCTCCGGCAACCGCTGCGCAGGCTCGTCCTCCAAGGTGCGACGATTCCCGACGACTTTCTCGACGAGGTCCGGGAGGAGCTACGGGTGAAGGGGGTCGACCACGGCCAGGTCGAGGCCGAGGAGCTCGTCGTGAAGCCGAATCTGCCGCTGCTCGGGCCGAGGCTGGGGAAGGAGCTGGGCGCCGTACGCGCGGCGCTCGCGGCGGGCGAGTTCGAGCAGGTCGACGGCGGGTTCCGTGTCGCCGGCCATGAGCTCACGCCCGATGAGGTGCTGATCGAGCATCGCGGCAAGGAGGGGTGGGCGCTGGTGTCGGACGGCGGCGTCACGGTCGCGCTCGACACGCAGCTCGACGACGAGCTTCGCGTGGAGGGCCGCGTGCTGGACCTCATCCATCAGCTGAATCTGAAGCGCCGAGAGGCGGGGCTCGAGCTGACCGATCGAATCGTCGTGACCCTGCCGGCAGACGATGCCGACCTGATCGAGCGGCACGGCGACTGGATCAAAGCCGAGGTCCTGGCCGTCTCGCTGGAAGCGAACGGCGGCACGTCAGACCTCGAGATCTCCAAGGCCTGAGCCAGTCGCGCCCAGCCCGGCCCGCAAGCTCTCGCCGGGCCGAAGTTCCGGTTTGTGTTGCATCACTTGCGCAGCTCGTGATCCTTTGTCACGCACGCTGGGAGCGTGCCGCGATGGCCGCCGCTCAATCCCGACTACGAAGCTGCGCTCGAGGCGCTCGCGCGCCTCGAGGTGTCCTACGCCGAGGCTTTGCGCCGGCTCATTCCGCTGGAGGAGCAGCTTGGCATCGGCCGCCCGACCTACTGGAAGGTTCGCCGATACATCAAGGCCGAGCGCGAGCGGCTTGATCTGCTTCGCGCCGAGCGCTGCAAGCTCGCTGATGACGTCATGCACGACCTCATGGCCGGCCTGGTGCCGATTAGGAAGTACTTCTAATGCAACACAAGCATGGGCCGATGGACGAGCGCGGCGCTACTGAGTCTCGGCGAGGGCGAGCTCGCGGCGGAGCTCTACCGGGAGGCGGAAGACGACGTCCTCGTGCACCGACTGGAACGGCTCGACGGAGTGAACGCCCCGCGCGCGGAACCAGTCGCACACCCGGCCGACGAGCTTCTCGGGCGCCGAGGCGCCCGACGTGATCCCAACCGTCTCGACCCCGTCGAGCCAGCTCTCGTCGATGTCCGTCTCGTCGTCGATCAGATGCGCGTTCACGCCGCCGGCGCGCGCCACCTCGACCAGCCGATTCGAGTTGGACGAGTTCCGCGAGCCGATGACGAGCAGCAGATCGACGGCGTCGAGCAGATCCTTCACCGCCCACTGCCGATTGGAGGTCGCATAACAGATGTCGTCGCGCTTCGGCGCTCGGATCGACGGGAACCGACGACGCAGCACTCTGATGATGTCGGTGGTCTCGTCGACCGACAATGTGGTCTGCGTGATGTAGGCGACACGCTCGGGATCCCCGAGCTCGAGCCGCTCTGCGTCCTCGACGGTCTGGACGAGGACGATCGAGTCGGGCGCCTCTCCCGTCGTCCCGATCACTTCCTCGTGTCCCTCGTGCCCGATCAACACGATCGTGTAGCCCTCTGCTGCATACCGGCGCGCTTCGACATGGACCTTCGTCACGAGAGGGCATGTCGCGTCGATCGTGTTCAGCCGGCGAACCTTGGCGTTCTCGTACACCGACGGTGCGACTCCGTGCGCCGAGAGCACGACAGTTGCCCCCTCGGGCACTTCGACCTCGCTCTCGACGAAGATCGCGCCACGATCCTCGAGATCCCGGACGACGTGCCAGTTGTGGACGATCTGCTTGCGCACGTACACCGGCGGGCCGTGGAGGTCCAGCAGGCGCTCGACGGTTTCCACCGCGCGCTCCACACCCGCGCAATAGCCGCGCGGCGAAGCCAAAAGGACGCGCTTGACCACGGCTGCATCGTAGCCCCAGGCCGGGTTTTCCCTATTTCAAAGATGGGCCGGTCGGCCTATTGGATTTTTTTGCGACCCGGAGTAGCGTCCAACCACTGGGCGACGCGAACCGCGGTGCGCGTACCTGGCCACGATCCGCGGTGAGCAACTAGGGCTGGCCCGCCGTACCGACCCCCCCGAGCGGCGGGCCTCCCTCGTTTCCGTACCCGTTTCCTCCGTATCATCGGCTACTGGTGGCGTTGCTCAGCGTGTCCGTTACCGCGCTACCGCTCGCCGCGGCGGCCGTGGGCTACGTGCTGCTCGGATTGGCCATTGCAATCGTCCTGGTCGCGCTGGCCGTCCTGATCTTCCGCCGACCGCCGTCCGATGAGCAGAAATGGCAGCCTCCGCCCGATTCACTGGACCGCCGGGACGCCTCCACCTCGCTCTCGGCCCGGCTCGCGAACACGAACGACACGGAGTCGATCGCCCGGGTGCTCGTCTACGAGGTGCTGACGCAGCTCGGCGTCGACCTCGCGGCGGTGGCGCAGATCAGCGATGACGGGAGGCTGGCGCGGGGAATCTACGCGTACGGGCCCGACGCCGATGTGGACTGGTGGCGCTCCGTACGCCTCGACCTCGAGAACGAGCCCACGGCAATAGCGAGCGTCGCCTACGAGGCCAGTCCGCTGACGATCTACGACGTCGAATCCTCTCCGCATGTGAACCGGCGCCTCGCCGAGCGCGGGGGCACCAAGAGCGCGGCGTTGGTCCCGGTGATCTTCGGGGACCGGGTCATCGCAGTCCTGATGGTGGCGACGACGAAGGAGCGCCGGGCGTTTCACACGCGAGAGGTCGCCTTGCTGGAGGCCATTGCCGGCGAGGCCGCACTCGCTCTGGAGCGCACACGCTCGGCAGCGCAGCTCGAAGAAGCGCTGGAGCGCGAGCAGCTGATCGCCGCCATTGGAAGGAAGGTCCGCTCCGAGCACGACATCGAGGCCGTGCTCCGTGTCGCCGTCCAGGAGACCGGGGAAGCGCTCGGCGTCGCCCGCTGCTTCATTCGGCTCGAGACACCCGGGGGCGCAACGCCGATCCGGGCGGAGTGGGACGCACCGGGCGCCAGGCCGATCGGCGATGCCGCACCGAAGCTGCCCGTGACCAACCTCGCGATCCGTGAGCGCCGCACCGTCGCCATCGCGGACGTCGGAGCTGCGCCAGAGCTCTCGGACCCAGAGCTCGGCGGCGTCGAGACAATGATGGAGCTGGACGCGCACGCCGTTCTCGCGGCACCGATCTTCGTCTTCGACCGCACGATCGGCGTGTTCGCCGTTCACAGGAACGAGGCACAGGCCTGGTCGGCCGCCGAGATCTCGCTCGCGGAGGCCGTCGGCCGAGAGGTCGGCCTCGCCCTCCACACCGCGCAGCTGCTCGACGAGAACCGAAAACGGCTCGACCGGCAGGCCGCGCTCGTCGAGGCCGCGCAGGTGATGACGAGCGAGCTCCGTGTCGAGACGGTCCTTCAGCGTTTGGTCGTGGAGGTGACGCAGCTGCTGGATGCGGACGCGGCTGACTGTTACCTATACGACGTCGGAAGCGGAATGCTGCGCTGCGCCGCCGTCTACGGCCTGCCCTCCGAGCTGATCGATTTCGGTTTCCCTGCCGACAAAGGCCTCGCCGGCGAGGCGATGCGCCGCGGCCACGGGACGATCTCGACCGACTACGACGCGGTCGATCAGCCGCATCCGGCCTACGCAGACTTCGCCGCGGCGATGGTCGCTCCCATGACGTGGTGGGGCGAGGTGCGTGGCGTGATCGGGGTCGGCGCGCGCGATCCGGATCGCACGTTCACGAAGGAGGACGTGCACGTGCTCGAGGCGTTCGCGAACCTCGGCTCCGTGGCCCTTCGCAATGTCGCGAGCATCGAGCAGAGCAGCAGGCAGGTGCGAATCCAGCGCGGGTTCTTCCGGATCGCTTCCGTCCTCGCGCAACCCCTGTCCCTGGCCGAGACGCTGGACGCTGTCGCGCAGGCGGCGAGCGAGGCGCTCGGGGGATCGTTCGCGGCCGTGCTGATGCCGGAAGCCTCGGAGCTGCTGCTGGCAGGCTCCCATGAGCTTCCCGACAGCGCCGTCGACTTCTTCGGACACGGGCTCCACGGCGCCGAGTCGCTCCTCGGCGCTGCGCAAGGGCAGCGCGTCCTCGCCGCGCCGCGGATCGCGGGCGACGATCGCTTCGGCCAGGACTGGCAAGAGCTCGCCCGCCAGACGAGGTTCGCGTCGCTACTGGCCGTGCCGGTCGAGGCGCCCCGTCGGGAGGGACACGGCCTCGGACTCGTCTTCTTCGTGGAGGAGCAGTCCTTCAAGGACGACGAGATCGAGCTTGCCCATCATCTCGCCGGCGCCGCCCGCGGTGCTCTCGAGCGGGCGGAGCTGTACGAGGCCGAGCGCAAGTCGCGTGCGATCGCCCAGCAGCTGGCGCGAACCGGGACGCTGCTCGCCAGCGAGCTCGATCCCGAGGCGATCTTGGAGGAGATCGTTGCGCAGGCGCCCGACCTCGTCGGCGCCGATGCGGCCGCCGTCTCACTGCTCGAGGACGACGAGCTCGTCGTCAGCGCCGCCCACGGTGAAGGCGCGGAGGAGGCGCTCGGCTCACGGGCATCTGCCGTCGGGGAGCTGGCGGGCGAGGTCGTCCAGTCCCGCGCGCCGGTGGTGCATGGCGACCTCCACGGACAACTGTCTCCGGCTGATCCCATTGTCAGGGCCGGCCACCGGGCGTTCCTGGGAGCGCCGCTCGTGGGGCCGGAGGGCGTGGTGCAAGGCGTTCTGGCCGTCTACGGGCATGCTCCGCGCACGTGGCGGGAGGAGGAAGTCGAGGCGCTGGCCGCCCTCGCCGGCAATGCCTCTGCGTTCCTGTCAAATGCCGAGCTCTATCAGCGCGTCGTGCTCGAACGCGAACGGAGCGTCGCGATCCTCGGAAACGTCGCCGATGGGATCGTCGCAGTCGACCGGGACGGTGAGGTCGTCCTGTGGAATGCAGCCGCGGAACAGATCACCGGGGTTCCTGCGTCCGAGGCGTTCGGGCGCGCGCCGTCCGACGTCCTGCAGCGCAGCCTCGATCCCGACGAGACGTCCGCGGAAGGCGGCGGGCTGATCCAGATCTCCCGCGGCGCCGAGGAGATCTGGCTCTCGGTCAACGAGGCGATCATGCGCGACCCTGCAGGAGCAGTCGCCGGTCGGATCTACGCATTCCGCGACGTCTCGTCCGATCGGCTCGTCGAGGAGCTGAAGTCGGGCTTCGTGTCAACGGTCTCACACGAGCTCCGCGCACCGCTCACCTCGATCTACGGGTTCGCGGAGACGCTGCTCCGCACGGACGTCGCGTTCTCCGACGAGGAACGGTCGACCTTCCTCAAGTACATCGCGACGGAGGCCCAGCGGTTGACCGTCATTGTCGACGCGCTGCTCAGCGTCGCCCGGCTCGAGGGCGGAGACCTCCAGGTCCGGCGGGACAAGACCGACGTTCGGGACGTCGTCACCGACGTGGTCTCCTCCGCGCAGCGTGAGTTCGTCAACGGCCGACGTTTCGTGATCGACGTTCCGGAGGAGCCGCTCGACGCGACGGCAGACCGAGAGAAGGTGCGCCAGATCCTCGCCAACCTCGTCGACAACGCGGTCAAGTTCTCGCCGGAGGGGGGCACGGTGACCATCGCGGCGCGTCGCACTGGGGACGCCGTCCAGGTTCGCGTCGTCGACCAGGGCTCCGGCGTGCCGGCCGGCGAAGAGGAGCGGATCTTCCGCAAGTTCTACCGCGCGGACTCGGCGGAGCAGGAGACCGGAGGGACGGGGCTCGGGCTCTTCATCGCCCGCGGTCTTGCGACGGCGATGGGCGGCCGCCTCTGGATGGATGCTGACCTCGTTTCGGGCACGAGCTTCGTCTTCGAGCTGCCGGCGGGGGCGGCTCAAACCGAATGAGCGGCCCACGAGTGCGATATACCAACTGCAGGAGGACACGGTGACGAAGGTCCTGGTAGTCGACGACGAAGCGCCGATCCGGCTCCTCTGCCGGGTCAACCTGGAGCCCGAGGGCATGGAGGTGCTGGAGGCGGCCGACGGGCAAGCCGGGCTGGAGACAGCCCGGGCGGAGCTCCCTGACGTCATCCTCCTCGACGTGATGATGCCGGGGATGGACGGCTGGGAGGTAGCCGAGCGGCTGGTCGAGGACGAGGCCACGCACGAGATCCCGCTCGTCTTCTTGACTGCGCGAGCCGAGCTCCGAGATCGGGCGCGCGGCCTCGAGCTCGGCGGCGTCGACTACATCACGAAGCCGTTCAACCCGACCGAGCTCGCTTCGGTCGTCGAGCATCTGCTCGAGCGCGTCCGGCGTGGGGAGCGGGACGCCCTACGCCGCGAGAAGATCGCCGAGCTGCGCGAGCTGATCGTCGAGTAAGCGGGAAGGTTCACCTACCGGAGAAGTCCGCAGTCGCGACGTTCGCGCTGCGGAAACCGCCCATCGGGCCGACGGCGACTCCGACGCCGACGAGGCGGAAGCCCGGTCTCAGCATTGTCGTGCGATGCCCCGGGCTGGCGAGCCACATGCTCACGATCGCGGCCGCCGTGCCCTTGGACCCGATGCCCCAGGCGAGCGTCTCTCCCAGCGCCGAGCCGCGAACGCCGTGCCGACGGAGGCGGCCATACCAGTCGCCGTGGGCGAAGTTGCCGCTCCGCACCATCGCCCGAGAATGTGCCCTCGCCGCGCGCTGGAGGTGGATCTCGACGCGTAGCGGTGCCGCTCCATGCGCGGCGCGCGCTTCGTTGATCGCGCGGAGCAGGTTTTGCTCTCGCGGGGTCAGGCTCGGGAGGCCGATCGTTTCCGAGGAAGAAGCGCTCGGTGCCCACCCGACAAGTGCGGTGCCCACGACGGCCAGGGCGACGAGAGTGCGGCCCCCGCGCTCCACGAAGGCGAGTGTTGCAGATCACCGGGCCGTTTGAGCCAGGGCGATCGCTGCGAGGACGACGAGCGCACCGGCGAGCTGATACGCGGTGAGCGATTCTCCGAGCCACGCGTAGGCGAACGCGGTCGCCGCCACGGGCTCGAACATCGCCGTGATCGCGGCCCGCGAAGCGGCGATGTGCCGCAGCGAGGCAGCCAGGAGCGCGAAGGGCACGATCGTCCCGAGCACGACCATCCAGGACATGAGCAGCCACACCGGGAGGGAGAGATCCTCGAGCCGTCCGAGCAGCGAGACGCTGTCGTCCACCAGCTCGTAGGGGAAGGACGTCAAGGGCTGCACGACGGCCCAGAAGACCGAAGCCAGGAGAAACCCGTAACAGACGAGCGAGATCGGGTCGCGGCGGATGACTGCCCGTTCGGCCGAAAGGATGTACACGGCGAAGGTGAGCGCCGAGCCCAGGGCCGCCGCGACGCCGAGCCGGTCGAGCGTGAGGCCGTCCCAGAGCTGCACGAGCAGCGCGATCCCGAGCACGGACAACGCGAGCGCCGCCCAGATCCGTCGGCGGACGGGCTCGTGGTAGGCGAAGCGGGCCCAAAGGGCGACGAGCACGGGGGCGAGGTACTGGATGAGCAGCGCGACGCCGATGTCCAGCCGGCTGATGGCCTCGAAGTAGAACCACTGGACAAGCGCCAGCCCGAGCACGCCGAACGTGATGAGCACGGGCAGCTCCGCGCGCTTGACGGCGAGGGTTTGCCGGCGCGTGAGCAGAAGGAATGCGAAGAGGAGGAAGAAGGCGCCGGTCGTGCGCACCTGGGTCAGGCGCTGGGCCGGCACGCCGCCGGACTCGATGATCACCTTCGAGACGACGCCGTTGAACGCCCACAGAGTCGCTGCCGCGAGCACCATCGCGTAGCCGAGCCCGGGACGGCGGTCTGACTCGGCCACGACGCCGAGCCTAACCAGCGGCCGATCTACACTGAGTTCGGCGGGACGTAGCGCAGCCTGGTAGCGCGCCTGCTTTGGGAGCAGGAGGCCGCGGGTTCAAATCCCGCCGTCCCGACAAAGGAAAGCCCCGGAAACGGGGCTTTCCTGTTGCGCGAGTCCAATAGCGGCACCGCCGATGGTAGGCGAAATGGTAAGACGGTTCACTTCCGGGCGAGTTGCTGAACGCGCTGCCGCGATGGAGCGGCCGTAGTCTCGACCACGTTTAGGCGGTGAACTTCACTGTCCAAGGGCCATCGGCCTGGACGGCGAGGAGGTACGTACCCTCTGGCATGTCGTTGAGGAGTGACTGACCTGAGTAGTTTCCAATCTCGTTGACCAGAAGCTCCGTGCCGCTGGTGTCGCCGTAGCCGATTAGTTCAACGACGAAGTTCGACCGACCGCGGTGGCGCACGTCAATCACCGGTTGCAGGTCCTGCGTCGAACGGATCTGAACTACCCGAGGCCCGCGCCCTCTGATGGTCCCCGGCACGCGTTTCGCCGCGGAAGTTGGGACGGGCTGGGTGAAACGGATCGTCCACGGCCCGTCAGCGGTGACCGGCACGCGGTAACGCCCGGCTGCAGCGTCATCGACGGCCACCTGACCGCTGTAGTTTCCGATCTCGTTTACGAGTAGATCGGAGCCGCCTCCGCCTGGACTGACGAGCTCGACGGCGAAGTTCGATGAGCCGCGATGCTGAGCAGTGACGACAGCAGGACTGTCCTTCGCGAGCCTGATCGTTGCGACTTTCGCGCCGCGTCCGCTGATGACTACGGGGCGAGGGGCTTGTGGCGCTGGCGGCGGCGGAGGCGGTGGCGACGGAGGAGCAGGCGCTGGCGGCTCTGATGGCGGTGGTGGCGGTGCGGCGGGAGACTCCTGCGCGGCCGACGGCTCATTCGATGAGTCGTCGGAGGGGGCGAATATGCCAATGAGCACGAAAACGAGGAGGACGGCTCCGCCGATGACCAGCGCTTTTCCCTTTCGGGAGCGCCCGCGCCACAGCACGTCAATGAGCCCGCTAATTGTGGCCTCCTTGTCTTCAGGCAAGAGCATAACCTCGGGGCTCGGCCTTGACTGAAACGGCCTCTGGCGACCCGACGCAGTGCTTCGTAGGCTCGAAGGGGGCCGGCTCGGCGGTAAGCGATTGCCGTTCGACTGCCACGGCCCCTCTTGCTCGCCGACCCGCGCGGTCCAATCTGCGGCATCGCCAGCGTGGAAACTTCTCTAGCGGATCAGTACAAATCACGCTTTCCAAAAAGGACGATCTGTGCAAAACCGTAGTTTGAACCCGCGCAGCACTGATCCGGACTGAGGGTAGGGCAGCGAACCCGCTGCCCCTCCCTGAGTCCGGGCGACGCTACGGGAGGTAGCGAGCGTCGCCGCCTCTAGGGCGACCACCGCCGAAGCCGACTCCCGAGTCGATCATCTTTCTAGCGAGCAGGCGGGCCAGGTGGGCCGGGTGGGCCTTGCGGACCCCTGCGACTACGTCCGGCACTCCACACGACGTAGACGAGTCCGACAATCACGACGATGACGGCGACGGCGATGGCCACGACCGCGACGGTGGAGGCGGCTAGGACCACGGCCGCGAGTCTATCGAGCGCTATTTGCCTGGAAGGCCGCCGTCCCCTCTGAAATTTGCGAGTATCCACCGAGCGCGGTGGGGGGCGCGTCTCTCTGAGGAGGGACAATGGGTGCACGGGACAAGTTGAGGGAAGTCGTCAGCCACGCGCGCGAGCGCTTCAGATCTCACGGCCCCGACAGCTATTTCGAGTACAAACGGAGGCGTGAGCGCGAGCGCAAGCAGGCAGAGCGCAGGCGCGATGACGCAGAGCGCTCTGCTGAGCGGGAGCGCGAGCAGGCCGAGCGGGGCCGTGAGCACGCCGAGCGCTACGCGGCCGAGCGCACAGCCGAGGAGCCGCAGACGGACGCGCCTCGGGAGGACACGAGCAAGCCGGACTGAGTCACTGGATTGCCCCGCGGTTGGCTCCTGAAGGCGTCGCGGTCGCGGGCGCTCGTCGTCGAAGAGACTGGCTCAAAGGGCGACTAGCGACCTGACGCAGCGTTTCGTAGGCTCGAATGGGCCGGCTCGGCGGTAAGCGATTGGCGTTCGACTGCCCCGGCCCCTCATCGCCTGGAGGGCCCGCGGTAGTCTGTTTCCGGGAGTTTCTGTGGCCTCCGTCTACCGCTTTCTGCTCATGCTCCGGCACGGCGAAGCGGCTGACCCTCCCGCATTTGTGACCGAGCAGGCGGACTGGAAGCCAGGCGATGTGTTCGTCGCAGCCAACGGGCGTGCGTTCCGCATCGTGGACACGGACGCCGAGGTGGAAGCCGCTGGCATCGTGCTCTTCGACGCGATCTGGACGGTGGAACCGCTTGAGGAGTAGGGACGGCCGACTCCGGGAGGCAAGCGACCTAGGCGTTCAGCTCGCCGCCGGGCCCCAGGAACGCGGGTCGGCCTCGTGGCTGGCAGCGCAGTAGGCTCCAGGCCCATGACATGGGATCCCGAGGAGCGCGCTCAACTTGAAAGGGTGCTGGAAGCGCTTGACGAAGCCGCCGGGACGTTCGAGCAGCTCGTGCGAACGAAGAGCAGGGTCGAGCTTCTCGAGGAGCTAAGCCGACTCAAACAGCGGAGCCTCAGGACAATCTTGCTCGCTAGCGTGCTGATCGAACAGCAACGCCGAGGCGATCGTTCGGGCATTGATGAGGCACCCGCCGGACACGACCCGAACGGCCAATAGTCGCAGTCGAGCGGAAGGTCTAGCCTTTCGGGCCGGGGGGGCTGCAAGCGCCGCGGCGTTCGGCTCGCCACCGGCCCCCCAGCCCCGAAACCGCGGGCCGGCGAGACGCATCCGCCCTACAACTTGACGCTCTCCACGTAGAGCACGTTTGCGAGGTTCACCCAGATCGGCAGGCCGTCGTCCCTCGTGAGCTGCGAAATCCTGCCCGACAGTTCCACCGCAGGTGCGTTCTCCTCAACGTCCACCGTCAGGAGCGCATCCTTGGTGCTCCCCACGAACACAATGCGCGTTCCTCTCTCTGGAGGAGGTGCAGGCAATGTCATCTCAGCCTCCTAGCCTCGGGTCGCGCGAGTCTAGAGGGGGCTGCGATACGCTCGCCCTGCCGTTCGGTCCTCAAGCGGCACGGAGAAGCGGGGAGCGGGAGTCGAACCTGCATCTGCGGCTTGGTGAGCCGCCGCCCTGACCGTTGGACTATCCCCGCGCGCCGCTGCCAAGAGTCTACGCCGCCGACGCGGGAGACGACTTACAGCACGTCTATGGGCATGCTCGTGCCGCGTCGTGAGTTGCAGCCAGGCCGGTGGTCGAGACTGTCCCGACCGGCCGCGAGCGAGCCGTCGCCTAACTGAGGGTCGCCGCTCGAGGGCTTGTCGCACGATCTTCGGAAAAACACCGATGGAGACCAGCCTCCCCCCGATGTCGAGGTGGAGCCGCGTAATCAGCCTCGATAAGAAGCTCCGCAGGCGCGGACTCTCGGAAGCGACCGTGGCGAACTACCTGAAGCCCGCACGGGGCATGTTTGAGTTCGCCGTACTTCAGGGCTACATCCCGGTTAGCCCGTTCGCGCTCGTCCCGCGTGGGCGGCTCTCGTCCTGCAACAAGACGCGGGAACACCGCGAGTGGACGACGGCGGAAGTGCTGCGCTTCATCGCCACGCGCTACGAACTTGACAAGCGCCCGGACGCACGGGCCGAGTACGGGCTGTCAGTCGAAATGAAGGTGCGAACTGGCGCACGGCTGGGAGAACTGCTCGGAGCCCGTTACGGGGATATCGACTTCGAGCACGGCATCTGGCACATCCGCACACAGTTCACGAGGGACGGGAAGCTGGTGGACTACGTGAAGACGAAGAAGAGCATTCGCCGCGTCCCGCTCGCCCCAGAACTCGTGAAGAAGATCGCGGCCCGCAAGCTGCGCCGGGGTGAAGGTGACGGCGGCTTCATTCACACGAACTTTGCTGGTGGCCGACCGATGCCGCACACGAGCTTTCGCAAGCGCGGCTGGCACCCAGCGGTGAAGGCCGCGATGCTGAACGACGGGCCGAAAGTGACGCCGCACGACGCCCGCCACATGTTCGCGTCGGAGATGGCGGATATGGGCCTCTCGTCAGAGGACGTGGGCGACGTGCTCGGGCACACGAGCAAGAGCATCACTGAGGCGATCTACACCCACGCCTTCAACCGCGACGAGCGCGAGGAGCGCATCCGCCGGGCGATGAGGGAGGCGATGGGCGGGTGATGGTAAGAAAATGGTCGGAACGCATGGGTACGGACGGACAAACGGCCCGGAGCTACGGGGCCGTTTTCCGCCCAGGTAAGCCGGACGGGTACTGACGGGTAAGGCCTCTCTCTGCTTTGGAGCAGGAGGCCGCGGGTTCAAATCCCGCCGTCCCGATCGAGAAAGGCCCCGGGAGGGGCCTTTCTCGTGGTCGGACAGGCGCTACCGAGTTGAGGTGGTCTTCCGGCGCCGCTGAGTCTGGCCGGTTCTGCGCCGGTTTTGTCCCTGGCTGCGTCTCTTCGTGCTCTGGGCTGGCTGGCCGCTTGTCGACGACCCGGTGACTTCCTTCACGCGGCTGAAGAGCTCCGTATCCGGCAAATCGGTCGCTCGGTCCTTGGCGCGTCGCATCAGCTTTCTCGTCTGCCGGGCCACGCCCGAGCTGCTCGTCGCTAGGGCATATGCCGCCGCTCCGGCTACCGGCAGGACCAGCCAGTGGGCGCCGGTGCTCTTCCTCGGCCCGTGGCCCTGGGCCGAGTCGATGACGTCGGCGAATCGCTCCGCTACGTCGATCAGCCCTTCTGAGAATCTGTTGACGTCTGCCACTTTCCTCACCCTCTCTTCCTCGGAGTTTGCGAGGGTTTGCCCAGCAGCCGCGACGCCGAAACCCGGTTAATAGGCGGAGCGGCCGACTTCCCCGCCGCGCTCCTCCTCGGCGAGGAAGCGGAAGAAAAAGACGGCGAAAACGGCAAAGAACACGATCGCCTGCTCCATCGCCATTGTCACGCCGGCGATCTGCTGGTCGGCCTCGGGGGACAAGCCCCAGAGGCCGCCGCCTTCCACGTACCAGTCGTAGGCCGGCTCCGGAAGCAGGGCCATGAGCAGGCCGATCGGGCTCGCGAGGATGAACGCGGCGAAGATGTAGAGCGCGCGCGCCGCGCTCGACAGGCGGTGTGGTACGTCCTGGAACACGGGCCACCAGAGGAGCACTCCGGCGGCGAGGTAGCAGACGTGCTCGAGGTGCAGCAGCGCGTAGCTCTCCAGCGCGGCGTCGTAGAGAGCTGGGATGTGCCAGAAGAAGTACGTCGCGAGCCAGAGGCCAAGAGCGACCGGCGCGCGGGTGAGGAGTCTGGTGCCGGGGAGGCGGGCGAGCTCAGCGGCCATCGCCGGCGGGATGCCGAGGACGAGCAGCGCCGGCGCCCACTCGGCGAGCACGACGTTCTGGAGCAGATGCGCGATGAGCAGGTGGTACGTGAGCGCGTCGAGCGGGGTGACGGCGGTGAGCACGAGGAGCAGGCAGCCGGCGCCGAACGCCGCGATGCGCCAGGGTTCCGGTCGAGTCCGGCGGGCCCACAACGCGTAGACGAGAACGACTGCGGCGATGCCCAGTGTCGCTTCGGGGTGAGGCGTCCAGGTGTAGGGGTCCGGGCGGGAGATCCGCGCTACGCTAGTCCCGCTGCGCGGCCTTGGTGAAGCGGTATCACGAGAGCCTTCCAAGCTCTAGTCATCGGTTCGATTCCGATAGGCCGCTTTTGCCGTGGGCCGGGTTTGACCGCCCCGAGTGACTCGGCTAGTCGCCCAGCTCGACGCGGTCGATCGTGACCGGCTCGCGTGGCCGGTCATTGGCGTCCCGGTCGACCTCTGAGATCCGGTCGACGACGTCCATTCCCGAAGTGACACGTCCAAAGACGGTGTGCTTTCCGTCGAGCCACGGCGCGGACTCGACTGTGACGATGAAGAACTGGCTGCCGTTGGTGTTCGGCCCGGCATTCGCCATCGCCAGCGCCCCTCGCTCGACCGCGTGCTGGTTGATCTCGTCCTCGAACTGGTAGCCCGGACCCCCGGTGCCAGTGCCCGTCGGGTCGCCGCCCTGGATCATGAAGTCGGGGATCACCCGGTGGAAGATGACCCCTACGTAGAAGCCGTCACGGGCGAGCTTGATGAAGTTGTCGACCGTGTTGGGAGCGTCGTCCGAATGGAGCTCGAGCTCGATCGGCCCTTCGCTCGTATGGAGCGTCGCCGACGTCACGAGACGCTGTCTGCGAGCGGCTCGAGTGCCGCCGCGGTCGGCTGAAGCTCACCGGATTGCAATTTCTTGACCACGTCGGAGACCAGGTTACGGGCTTCTCCGACCTGCCTGGGGCTGAGAAGCGTGTTCACCGTCGCGACCACCTGCTTCACCTCCACGAGCTCGAGTGCCACGGTCGTGAGCTGGCTGCGAGCAATGTAGGAATCGGGCGCGACGGCAACGCGGACGAGGAGATGACGTCCGTCCGGAAGCGTGGCCTCCTGCTCAACCGGGTCGCCGCGCAGGCTCACGAGCCCAATTTCATCATCGGCGCGCGATGGCCGTCCGGTCAGGTCGCGATGCTGCTAGGCGGTGCACCCTCAGGAGCGGATCGTCACCGTCCGCCCACGGACCGTCCTGGCCGTGATCGGAATCGTCCTCGCCGTCGCGGCGCTGTTGGCGGTGATCTGGATTTCGCGCCAGGTGCTCACGTGGATCGCCGTTGCGATCTTCCTCGCCCTTGCTCTGAACCCGGCCGTCGAAGCGCTTCAGCGCCGGGGTCTGAAGCATCGAGGAGCGGCCGCTGCCGTGACAGCCCTCGTCACGATCGGCGCGATCGTCCTGATCGGTGCGCTTTTCATCCCGACGCTCGTCAACGAAGTCCGTGGGTTTGCCACGGCGCTGCCCGGCTACATCGATGACGTTTCGGCGGGCAGAGGGCCGCTGGGCAGGTTCTCCGAGCGCTACCACCTCGACGAAAGGGTTCGCGAGGCGATCCAGAGAGGCGGCGGCGCTCAGAGCCTGTTCGGCCTCTCCGGCACGGCCCTCGCGATCACGAAGAGCATCATCACCTTCATCGTCGCCATCGTCACGATCGCCTTCATGACCTTCTTCATGCTCCTCGAGGGCCCGACCTGGATGGAGCGGATCTACGGGCTGATTCCGGAGCGCTCGCGCGACACCTGGCGCGACATCGGAAGCCAGATCTACCGCACCGTCGGCGGCTATGTCACCGGCAACCTGCTGATCAGCGTCATCGCCGGCGCGTCAACGACGATCGTCCTGCTGATCCTGGGCGTACCCTACGCCGTTGCCCTTGGGCTGGTCGTTGCGATCCTGGACCTGATTCCGCTCGCAGGGGCGACGCTCGCGGCGATCATCGTCGGCGCCGTGGCGTTCATCCACTCGATTCCCGCGGGAATCATCGTGATCGTCTTTTTCATCGTCTATCAGCAACTCGAGAATCACCTGCTGCAGCCGCTCGTTTACAGCCGGACGGTGCAGCTCTCGCCGCTGGCGATCCTCGTCTCCGTACTCATCGGCGCAAAGGTCGGCGGCGTCCTCGGCGCGCTGGCGGCGATCCCGGTGGCCGGAACGATCCAGGTGCTGCTCCTGGCCTGGCTGTCCTCGCGCCGCAAGGAGGATCGGGCCGAGACGGCCCCGACCTAGGTTTCGGCCGGCTAGGCCGGCGCAACGCGCCGCAGCCGCCGTAACCCGACCCCGAGGGCAATGAGCGGCAAGAAGTAGATCGGCCAGCCGATCAGTACGAGTCCACCGATGAAGATGAGCGCGCCTTCTGTCGAAAAGCCCACCGCCATGATCACGGCTCCGGGAATCCATCCGAGCCAGACTGCGTCCATGATCCGGCCCAGGTAGCCGGTGAGAACAAGACTGACTGCGGAGAGAACCGCGACGATCAGCAACACGAAGTCGTCCCAGGTGATCCAGTCCTGCTCGGCGGCTTCGAGGCCAAGGACCCAGCAGGCAGTAACGCCGAGGAAGAGAGAGACGCCGGCGAGCCGCGTAGTCCGATTGCTCGGCATCGCAGGAATTGTCGCGCCGTGGCGACCGCACCGAAAGGCCGAGCGCGCCCGGCAGGATTCGAACCTGCGACCCGCGGATTAGAAGTCCGCTGCTCTTCCACTGAGCTACGGGCGCCGCAACGAAGGGTAGCGCCGGCCTCCAGCGTTTAGGCCCTGCGGGCCGGCGGTACCCCTCGAACAAGCGAGAAAAGGGGGAGACCCATGGCCGATCTCAACGGCAAGAGGATTGCCTTCTTGGCGACCGACATGGTCGAGCAAGTCGAGCTCACGGAGCCGTGGAAAGCGGTTGAGCAGGCCGGCGGCAAGCCGGAGCTGATCTCGCTCAAGGAGGGCGAGATCCAGGGCTTCAACCACTACGACAAGGCGGATACGTTCGCCGTCGACCGGACCGTCGACGAGGCGAGCCCGGACGACTACGCCGCGCTCGTCCTGCCTGGCGGTGTCGGCAATCCGGACACGCTGCGGACGGACGAGAACGCAGTGCAGTTCGCCCGCGCGTTCCTGGACGCCGGCAAGCCGGTCGCCGTGATCTGCCACGGCCCGTGGACGCTCGTCGAGGCGGACGTCGTCCGCGGCCGAACCATCACGTCCTGGCCCAGCGTCAAGACCGACATCGAGAACGCCGGAGGCAACTGGGTCGACCAGGAAGTGGTGGTCGACGACAACCTGACGTCGAGCCGCAAGCCCGACGACCTCCCGGCGTTCTGCTCAACGTTCGTGGAGGAGTTCGCCAAGACGCCGGTCGGCGCCTAGCGGCGGACCGCTCGAGAGATGGATGGGGGCCAACCGGTCCCCATCCCGCTTCCAGGGTGGCGGAGGGGACTCGAACCCCCGACCACCGGGACCACAACCCGGGGCTCTACCAACTGAGCTACCGCCACCGCGGTCGACACAGAATAGCCTTGCGCCGTGCGCGTCCTGGCCTCGCGCCGCTTCCCCGGGCCCGCCTGGAACGAGCTCGGCGATATCGAGTACGCCGACGGTCCGCTCGACCGGGTGCGACCGGACGTCGAGGCGCTCGCGGTCGTCGCGGAGCCCGTCGACGAGCGAATGCTCGAGCGCCTTCCGAACCTCCGGGTTGTCGCGAACTACGGCGCCGGCTTCGATCTCGTCGACGTGGAGGCATGCCGGCGGCGCGGCGTCCTGGTCACGAACACGCCCGGAGTGACCTCGGCAGCCACTGCCGACCTCACGCTCGGACTGATCCTGGCCGTCCGGCGCAGGATCGTGGCCGGCGATGCCTTCGTACGCTCGGGGCGGTGGGGGAGCGACTGGGCCGACGAGCCGCTCAAAGGTGACGAGGTGAGTGGGTCCACGCTCGGCATCGTGGGGCTCGGGCGCATCGGCGGAGCCGTTGCACAGCGAGCCCGCGGGTTCGAGATGCGGATCCTCAACACCCGGCGCCGACAGACCGACGACCCCGAGTACCGGCCGCTCGAAGAGCTTCTGGCCGAGTCCGACATCGTCTCGATCCACCTGCCGTTGACGGAGGAAACCCGTGGCCTCATGGACGAACGACGCTTGGCTCTGATGCCGGACGGCGCCTGCCTCGTGAACACGGCCCGCGGCCAGATCGTCGACGAGCGGGCGCTCGTCGCCGAGCTCGTCTCCGGGCGTCTGCAGGCGGGGCTCGACGTGTTCGCAGACGAGCCGAACGTCCCGCATGAGCTGTTCGAGCTTCCCAACGTCGTCATGACGCCGCACCTGGGAACCGCGACGCAGGCGACCCGCGAGGCTATGACACGCGTGCTCGTCGACAACCTGCTCGCAGTCGAGGCGGGACACCCGCCTCCCAACGCCGTCTAGTGACCCCAGCCTTCCGGCGGCTCGCGGCGCCCCTCGTGCGCGTTCCAGTAGTCGTGCTGCTCGCGGACAAGGCCGTCCGGGCCGAACCGGATCACGGCGATGCCGGCGATCGTCTCGTCCTGGCCGCGGTAGCGAACGACGCCCCAATACTCGACGACCGCCTGGTCTCCGGAGACGATCGGCTCTCCGTACGAGCACTCGGCCTCGTCCTGCTCGGAGAAGGCCCACTCGGCATAGGCGCGGGGATCCTGGAGCTCGCGGAAGGGCTCTGACCGGAACGAGGCGTCCTCGGCGTAGAGCGAGGCGATCAGGTCGGCGTCCGCGGCAGGCCACGCACGCGACCAGCCGTCGATCCAGGCGCGCGCGGCAGCCTCGGTTTCCACGGCGCTACTCTGACAAACCCGGCCCCGTAGCTCAGTGGATAGAGCGGCAGACTTCGAATCTGCGTGCGGAGGTTCGACTCCTCCCGGGGCCATATAGTCCCGCTCGCCATGCGAAAACCGCATGGTTGAGCGGGACAGGTGTGCCGTCGAGGAGGGAAATGAGCTCCCCGTGCTGTCCCGGTGCTGTCTCAGGATCTCGCCCTTTTTCTCCCCGCGTTCGCGTTCGATCCAGCAGAATCGTTGGCAACCGTGAGAACAGCTGAGTACTGCCGGGAATGCTGGGGTTACAAGGGCTACACGGACGGCGAGGACGTCATCGAGTGGATCGTGTGCGGCCGCTGCCTGCCGCGTCTCGCGGGGCGCGGCGAGCTGGCCGGGCGACAGTCGGCTGCTGTGTGCTTGGAATGTCGTTCGCCGTTCGAGGAGAACACGGCAGGCACAGAAGTTCTGCAGCTCGGCCTGCCGGGCTCGCGCGTGGCGTGCCCGGCGGGCCGCCGCGGTCTCCTAGCGCGATGGGGGAAGGCGCCGATGTCGTTCGGCATGGCAACGCGAGCAGAGCGAGCGCAGGTGCCCCGGATCATCACGCCCGCCCAGCTCGCGGGGGACGACGTGATCGACCTCGGAGGCGAGCGCCCGAACCGGGCGCAGCGGAAGCGGTCGCGCCTGAGCGCGCGCAGGCGCAGACGCCGCCACGCCCGCGTCGATCCACGACGCTGCGGATGGTCGGGGCAGGGGCGAGCGCTGGGACAGCCCGGCACCGTGCAGACCGTGAGCGCTCGACGCGCCATCGCCAGAAGGTAGGGGCGATCGCCGCCGCTCCGAACCGGGAGCAGCATCCAAGCGGGATGACCTTGGCGCGCCCGCAAGCCAACTAGAGTCCAGCCGTGAACCGTCGGCTCGCCGTTGTCGCGCTCACCTTCACGCTGGCAGGTTGTGGGGGCGGCGGCGACAACGGGCCGCCGAGCGCGTCCGAGGACTACGCGAACACCGTCTGCGGTGATCTGAGCACCTGGGTCGCCGACCAGAAGGCCACCCTCAAGTCGCTCGAGGACGCCGGCCCCTCGATCAGCAGGGAAGATCTTCGAGCCGCTGACGTTCGCGTCCGTGACTCGACGCAAGTGCTGTTCCTCGTCGGCCTGGAGCCGCTCGACGTGCCCGCGTCCGACC
>DATGDB010000091.1:0-17315 GCA_035311205.1 Gaiellaceae bacterium
TTGCAGCACGTTGTGCCGCCGCGCGACCGTGATGCGCACGCTGACGTTCATGCCCGGCCGAAGGCCGCGGGCGTGCGAGAGGCCGACGCGAACGGGGAACGTGACGACGCCGCCGTTGTCGGTTCCGGTCGGCGCTGCGAAGAGCACGATCCCCGGGAAGGACTTGCCGCCCAGCGCATCGACGCTGATGGCAGCCTTCAGTCCTGGGCGCACCTGAGCCACATCGAACTCGCTGAGGTCGACGCTGACAGCGAGGCGGTGGAGGTCCGCGACGGTCACGATGGGCGTCGAGGTGTCGACCGGCGCTCCCTTCGTCGTCAGCAGGGCGGTGACGGTTCCGGCGGACGGGGCGCGAACCGTCAGCAGTCGCCGGTTCACCCGCGCCACAGCGAGGCGAATCCGGGCGGCGTCGACCTTGAGCTGCGCAAGCGAGATGTCGCCGGCGGCGCCCGGTCCGCCGCGGATCCTGAGCACCGACAGCTCGGCCTGTGCGCGGCGAACGTCGAGCCGGGACGCCGCAATGTCAGCCGTGAGCGGTCCGGCGAGCAACTGCTTCAGCTTGGCGCGGGCGGCGTCGACGGCCTGGCGGGCCGCGGCCAGTGCGGCGCGACTCGGACCGGTCACGAGCTTTCGCAGCTCGGCCTTCGCGCGCTCGAGCTCGAGGCGCGCCGCGCGGACTTCGGCCGGATTCGGCGGCGCCAGGAGCTTGTTCAGCTTGGCCCGCGCGGCTTCCACCGTCTGCCGAGCCGATGCGATCTCCTCGGGCAGGGGCCCCTTCGGAGGCCGAAGCAGCACGGCGAGGTCGGCCTGCGCCTTGTCGAGCGCGAGCTGGGCATCCCTGATCGCCACCGGATCCGGCGGGACGGCCGCCTTCGCCTCCTCGAGGTTCTCTCGTGCCACAGTGACCGCGCGCTGGGCGGCTGCGACCTCCTCGGCGAGCGGGGTGTCCGGGGGCCGAAGCAGCAGCGCGAGATCGGCTTCCGCCTTCTTCAGCTCGGCGCTCGCCGCGCCGAGATCGGCCGCGTCGGCGGGCGCGAGCGTTCGGTTCACATTGTCCTGTGCGACCTGAACCGCCTGACGCGCGAGCCGGATCGCCTCGGAGCGCTCGGCCGGCGTGCCGCCGAGCAGCGTTTCGCGATCGGCTTCCGCGCGCCTGACCTCGAGCCACGCCGCGCTCACATCCGCAGCCAGCGGCGGACTGAGCAGGCGCGAGAGCTTCTCGACGGCCGAGGTGATGGCGTATCGGCCCGCGGCCCGCTCCGCGGGTGTCGCGGGAACACCCGTCAGCGGATCGCTCGTCCGCTTCTGGCGCAGCTCGACCTGCGCCGTTTCGAGATCGTTCCGCGCTTGCTCGACGCCGGCCGCCGCCACGCCGCCGTCGTCCAGCAGCGCGAGCGGGCCACCGGCGACGACGAGGTCGCCCGGCGCGACGAGGAATCTCGAGACGCGGCCGCCGGTCCGCGGAAATACAGCGTCGGGAGGAGCTTCGGTCGGCGTCGCCGGAGCCGAGCCTGCGGTGCTGCCGCCCGCCGGGGCTGGAGTGGTGATCGGGCGAGATGCCTTCGCCTGGACGATCCGTCCGACTCCCCCGACGGAGACGACGAGATCGGCACGGGTTGCTGTCGCGGCGGGCGCGTCGTTGGCGGCGGCCGATCCGCCGCGGAGAACACCCCACAACCCCAGAGCCAGCGCAAGGACTGCGAGACCGAGGGGGGCAAAAGCCCGTTGGGCCGGCACGCTTCTCGGGCTGATCACCGGACTCCTCCTTTCACCTCCGCACCTGAATCCTGGAAAGCGGAGATGAGAAGAAGATGAGTCGACGGCTCACTAGACGCCTCGCGACGGTCTTGTCGCCGGCCGCCCGAAGCGCAGGTAGAGCGCCGGCACGACGAAGAGGTTGAGCAGAGTCGACGTGAAGAGCCCGCCGAGGATGACCACGGCGAGCGGGTGCTCGATCTCGTGGCCCGGGATGTTTCCGGCGACGACGAGCGGCACAATCGCGAGCCCCGTGGCGAGCGTCGTCATCAGGATCGGCGACAGCCGCTCGCGGGCGCCGCGCAGGACGAGCTGCGGGCCGAACGTCTCGCCCTCGAACCGCTCGAGATGCTGGAAGTGGTTGATCATCAGGATCCCGTTTCGCGCGGCGATCCCGAACACCGTGAAGAAGCCGACCAGCGAGCCGAGCGAGAGCACGCCGCCGCCGATGAAGGCTGCAAGCGCACCGCCGACGAGGGCGATCGGCAGCGTGAAGAACGACAGCGTGGCGAGCCTGAAGCTCCGGAACGAGGCCTGCAGAAGGAGGAAGATCGCCAGCGCCGCTCCGAGACCGTAGATCAGCAGCCGTTGCTGAGCGGCCTGCCGCTCCTTGTACTCGCCGAGTAGCTCGGCTCGGTAGCCGAGTGGGAAGGCGATGTCTTCGAGACCGTCTTCGAGATCGTGGGCGACCGAGCCGAGGTCGCGCCCACTCACGTTGGCGCTGATCTCGAGCCTCCGCGAGAGGTTCTCGCGCTCGATCGTGTTCGGGGTGGGCGCGATGCGCACGTCGGCGACGTCCGAAAGCAGGATCGGCCTGCCGCTCGGCGTGTCGATCGGCAGCCGCTCGATGCTCGTCACGCTGTTCCGCGTCTCGGGGGTACTCCAGACGTGGACGTCGTACGCCCTACCGCCCCGGAAGATGTCGCCGACCTCCTCGCTGGCGATCCAGGTGCCCGAGGCGCGACGAACGTCGCCGGGCTTCACTCCGTACCGTTCCGCCTGGGCGAGATCGACCTTCACCTCCACCTGGGGGACGTCCGCGTGGAGCTCGACCTTCGCCTCGACGAGCCCGTCGATCCCCTCCATCAGCGCGCGCACCTCGTCCGCCTTGTCGGCCAGGACGTGGAGGTCGTCGCCGAAGACGCGGACGACGACGGCGTCGCTCGAGCCCGTCAGCACCTCCCTGATCCGCTCCTTGAGGTACGTCTGCACGTCGCGCTGGATCCCCGGGTAGCCGTCGACGACGTTCTGGATCTCCGCGAGCGTCTCGTCGTAGTCGACCTCAGGGTCGACGCTGATCCAGTTCTCGCCGAAGTAGACGCCGTACGGCTCGTCGGAGAGGAACGCATGTCCGATGTGCGAACCGCAGTTCCGGACACCGGGAATGCTCCGGAGCTCACGACAGGCCCGGATCGAGATCCGCGTCTCCTCCGGTTGAGACGTGTCGGGCGACGTCACCCAGTGCATGAGGAAGTCGCGCTCCTTGAAGTTCGGCAGCAGCGACTGTCCGAGGAACGGCATGACGGCGATCCCTGCGGCGACCGTCAGAGCGACCGCCGCGTAGGCGCGGCTCGGCTTCGTGACGATCCTCGAGAGCACGCGTTCGTACCCGGCCTGGAGCCAGCGAACGAGAGGGGACTGCCGGCGCTCGATCGCCGCGTTTCGCAGCAAGATGAGGCTCAGCGCCGGGGTCACCGTCAGCGCTACGACCATCGACGCACCGACGGCGAGCGCGTAGGAGAAAACGAGCGGCTTGAAAAACGCTCCGGTCAGGCCCTCGAGGAAGAAGATCGGGGCCATGCCCGCGAGGATGATCAGCGTTGCGTAGACGATCGGCCCGCGCACCTCGAGCGAGGCCTCGAGGATGACTTCCGCGGTCGATTTGCCGCTGCCTTCTGTCCGCTCCTGGCGGAGACGCCGGACGATGTTCTCGATTCCGATGATCGCGTCGTCGACGACGACGCCTACCGATAAGACGAGGCCGGCGAGCACCATCACGTTGACCGTCTCGCCCCGTGCGTGCAGCACGAGCCCGGCCGCAACGAGTGAAAGCGGGATCGAGACGACGCTGATCAGCGCCGCTCGCCACTCGAAGAGGAAGAGGGCGAGAATGATGATCACGAGCAGCGCTCCGAGCAGCAGCGCCTCGGTGAGGTTGTCGATCGACGCCTCGATGAATGTCGCCGGCCGGAAGATCGTCGGGTCGATCACCATGCCGGGAAGGCCCGGCTCCAGCTCCTGGAGTGCCTCTTCGACGCCGCGGGTGACCTCGAGCGTGTTCGCCCAGGGGAGCTTTTCGACGATGAGCATGAGCCCTGGCCCGTCGTTGACGACGGCGTCGCCCGTGAGCGGCTGATGGTCCTCCACGAGCGTTGCCACGTCGGACAGGAGGAGCCGTCGGCCGTCCTGCTTCTCGATCGTCACGTTCGCGAGGTCGTCCGGCGTCACGATCGGCAGGACGTGCCTGACGTTGAGCCGCTGGTTGGGCGTGTCGACGAAGCCGCCCGTGCCAATCACGTGGCCTTCCGAGAACTGCAGCAGCCCCGCGTCCAGAGCGTTGGACGTGTCGTCCATGACCCGCAGGAGCGACACGCCATTTTCTTGCAGCTTCTTCGGGTCGACCTGGACATGCATCTGCTGCAGGCGCTCGCCCCATATGGGCACGTTCGCGACGCCGGGGACGCGGAGCAGACGCGCTCTGATCTTCCAGTAGGCGATCGTCGACATCTCGATCAGCGACAGGCGATCGGACGTCAAGCCGATCTTCATCACCCGGCTGGTCGAGGACAGCGGTTGGATCATCACCGGCGGGCTCGCCCAGGTTGGGAGCGTCGGTGTCACTGCCTCGACGCGCTCCTGCACGAGCTGCCGCGTATGGAGGAGGTCGGTGCCGCGGTCGAAGAGCAGCACGATCGACGAGAGGGCGGGAACCGACTTCGAGCGAACGGTGTCGAGCTGCGGCAGCCCCTGGAGCGACTGCTCGAGCGGCACGGTGACGAGCGACTCCACCTCCTCGGCGGAGAGCCCGAGGCTGTAGGTCTGTATCTCTACCTTGGGTTGCGCGAACTCCGGGAAGACGTCAACGGGCGTGTCCCGAAGAACCCCGCCGCCGAAGACCATCATCGCGACGCCCAGGGCGACGACGATGTAACGGAACCTCAGGCTGATCGCGACGATCCAGCGCATCTCAGTGGCCGCTGTCCGCCCCGACTCCCGTCTCGGCGCCGTAAAGCTCCGCGACGCCGACCGTCGCGACCTTCGTCCCAGGCGCCGGGCCCTTCGTCAGCCGGACTCGGGCGCCGTCGATGCTGTCGACGACGATTTGCTCCCGGACGAAGGTCAGGCCCTCGCGGTTCGTGTACGTCCAGGCCTCGCCGGTCGGCGAATAGAAGATCGCCGAGTACGGGATGATCGTCGCGCCGGCGCGCTTCTCGACGTCGGCGGTCTTGATATCGAGCCGCTTGGCCGCTTCGGGGGTCAGAGTGATGCGGCTCACGTCGGTTCCCGCCACTTCCTCGACGACCGCAGGCTGATGCGCGGCGGTGTCCGAGGATCCGCCGCAGGCAGTCAGGAAGGACAGCGGAACCAGGAGAGCGACGATCCAGCGGCTCATGCGGCTCGTCGCTTCCCGAAGCGGAGGTAGAGCGGCGGGACGACGAACAGGTTCAGCAGCGTCGACGTGACGAGGCCGCCGACGACGACGATCGCCAGCGGGTGCTCGATCTCGTGACCCGGGACGTTTCCGGCCAGGACGAGCGGCACGAGCGCGAGCCCGGTCGCCAGGGTCGTCATCAGGATCGGCGAGAGGCGCTCCTGCGCGCCGCGTAGGACGAGCGTGCGGCCGAACGTCTCGCCCTCGTGCTCCTCGAGATGCTGGAAGTGGTTGATCATCAGAATCCCGTTCCGCGCGGCGATCCCGAACACGGTGTAGAAGCCGACCAGCGAGCCCAGGGACAGCACGCCTCCGCTCAGCCACGCGGCCAGCGCGCCGCCGACGAGCGCCATCGGCAAGGTCAGGAAGGAGAGAATCGCCATCCGCCAGCTGCGAAGCGACACCTGGAGCAACAGCAGAATTCCGATCGCGGCCGCGATCCCGAACAGGAGCAGCCGCTTCTGAGCCGCCTGGCGCTCGGCGAACTCGCCGAGGAGCTCCGCGTGGTACTCCTGCGGGAACCCGATGCTCTGAAGCCGCCGTTCGACGCTGCCGGCGACAGAGCCGAGATCGCGGTCCTCGACACCGGCGACGATGTCGATGCTCCGGGAAGTCCCTTCGTGGTGGACGACGTTCGGCGTTGGCGTAACGCGCAGGTGCGCAACGTCGCCCAGGAGCACGTGCCCGCCGTCGGGAGTATCGAGCGGGAGCTCGCGCAGGCTCGTAAGGCTCGAACGCGTAGCCGGCGTGCTCCAGACGTGGACGTCGTACGCCCGGCCGCCCCGGAAGATGTCGCCGACTTCCTCGCTCTCGATCATCGTCGCCGTGGCGCGGCGGACGTCGCCCGGCTTGACGCCGTAGCGCTGCGCCTTGGCGAGATCGACCTCGACCTCGACATGCGAGACGCCCTCCTGGAACTCGACGGAGGCGTCGGTGACCCCGTCGATCGCGGCGACCGCGTCCCTGATCTCGTCCGCCTTCCGGTGCAGGACGTCGAGATCCCTCCCGAAGACGCGGATGACGATCGGCTCGCTCGCCCCGGCCAGGACCTCGTCGATTCGCTCGTTGAGGTAGGTCTGGACGTCGTGGAACATCCCGGGGTAGCCGTCGACCACGTCCTCGATCGAGGCCAGGGTCGCGTCGTAATCGGCGTTCGGATCGACGGCGATCCAGTTCTCTCCGAAGTTGACACCCGCCACCTCGTCGGCCAGGAACGCTTGCCCGATGTGGGAGCCGAAGTGATTGACGCCCGGGATGGTGCGAAGCTCGTGGCTCGCCCGGGCGACGACTCGGGTCTCTTCCGGCAGGCTGCTCCCCGGCTTCGTGATCCAGTGGCCGAGGAAATCCCGCTCCTTGAACGTCGGGATCAGCGACTCGCCGAGGAACGGCACGACGGCGATTCCGGCGACGACGGTGAGCGCGGCCGCTAGGTACGCCCAGCGCGGCCTGGTGAGCACCGGCGACAACACGGCTCGATAGCCGCGCCCGAGCCAGCGCTCGAGCGGTGACGTGCGGCGTTCGAGCGACGTCCTCGACAGCAGGATCAGGCTCAGCGCGGGAGTGACGGTCAGCGCGACGAGCAGGGAGACGAGCACCGCCAGCACGTACGCGAGCACCAGCGGCCGGAAGAACGCGCCCGTCAGCCCCTGCAGGAAGAAGATGGGCGCCATCGCGATCAGGATGATCAGCGTCGCGTAGACGATCGGTCCGCGGACTTCGAGCGAGGCCTCGAGGGTGATCTCCGCCGTCGAGCGGGGACTGCCCTTCTGGTGGTTCTCCCGCAGTCGTCGCAGGATGTTCTGCACGCCGATGATCGCGTCGTCGACCACCACCCCGAGCGCGATCACCAGCCCGGCGAGGACCATGACGTTGACGGTTGTCCCACGCCAGTAGAGGACGAGGCCCGCGGCGACGAGCGACAGCGGGATGGCGACGACGCTGATCAGCGCGGCCCGCCAGTCGAAGAGGAACGCACCGAGCACGAGCACGACGAGCAGCGCGCCGATCAGAAGCGCACGCGCGAGGTTGTCGATCGCCGTCTCGATGAAGTTCGAGGCCCGGAAGATGTGCGTGTCGATCTGGATGCCGGGGAGCCCGGGTTGCAGCTCGTCGATCGCGGTCTCGACCCCATGTGTCACATCCAGCGTGTTGCCCCACGGGAACTTCTCGACGACGAGCAGGAGGCCGGGCCCGTCGTTGATCACAGCGTCGCCGGCGAGGGGCTGGGTGCCGGTGACCACCTGGGCGACGTCGCCGAGGCGGACGGTTCGCTGCCCGCGCGACGCGATTGGGATCGTGGCGAGATCGGTCGGCCTGACGATCGGCAGGACGTGTTGGAGCGTCAGGCGCTGATTGGGGGTGTCGATGAACCCTCCGGTCCCGATCACGGCTCCGTCGGAGAAGCGCAAGAGCCCTGCGTCGAGCGCGTCCGAGGTGCTCTCCATCACCTGCTCCAGCCCGACGTGCCGCTCCCGCATCCGCGCCGGGTCGACCTGGACGTGCAGCTGTTCGAGGTGCTCGCCCCAGATCGCGACGTTGGCCACGCCGGGGACGCGGAGGAGCCGCGCCCTGATCTTCCAGTACGCGATCGTCGACAGCGGGACGACCCCGACGGTCTTCGACGACACGCCGATCTTCATGACGCGGCTCGTGGTCGAGGTCGGCGGCATCATGAACGGGGGAGCCGCCCAGGTCGGGAGGGACGGCGTCACAGCTTCGACGCGCTCCTGGACGAGCTGCCGCGCATGAAGCACGTCCGTGTCGTCCTTGAAGAGCAGCTCGATGGACGAGAGCTGCGGCACGGACTTCGAGCGGATGACGTCGAGCCCTTCGACGCCGTTCAGCGACTGCTCGAGCGGGATGCTGACCAGCTGCTCCACTTCGGCCGCGGACAGGCCGAGGCAGATTGTCTGGATCTCCACCCGCGGCGGAGCGAACTCCGGGAAGGCGTCCACCGGCATGTCGCGAAGCTGCTGCGTCCCGAACGCCATGAGCGCGGCGGCCAGCGCGACCACCAGGAAGCGGAACTTCAGGCTAGATCCGACGATCCACCGCATCAGCGCGGGACGCCCCTCAGTCCTCCTCGATGCCGCCGTACTCGACGCCCCAGAGCTCGTCGGCGCCGACGGTCACAACCTGCGTGCCGGCCGAGGGCCCGGCGGTGAGAATCGCCGCGTCGCCGTCGATCCGGTCGACGCTGATGTCCTTCCGGACGAAGACGAGCTGCTTCGGGCTCGTGTACGTCCACGTTCGGCCGTCCGGGTCGTAGAGCACGGCGGCATAGGGGATCACCGTGCTCTTGCCCTCGCTCCGCGCCGCGACGGTCTGGACGTCTAGGCGCTTGGCCGCTTCTGCGGTCAGGGTGATGCGATTGAGCTCAGTGCCATTGATCTGCTCGACCGCGGCGGGCGAATCCGGAGCGCCTTCGTCGGCGCTCCCTCCGCATGCGCTCGGAGAGAGGGCGACCAACAGCGTTATGACGATGAGCGACCGTCTCACTTGCCCATCACCGCCCCTCCGAGCCCCTCCGGAGCGGGCTCCGGCTCCGCCGCATCCTCGGCCGCAGCGCTGAACGCGAGCCGCAGGTAGAGGATCGGAAGCACGACCAGCGTGAGGACGAGCGACGTGACGAGGCCTCCGACGAGCACCGCCGCAGCCGGCCGCAGCAGCTCGTATCCCTGCCGGCCGCCGATGACCAGGACCGCCGCGAAGATCAGTCCCGTGGCGAGCGCCGTCATCACGATCGGCACCACACGTTCGCGCGCGGCTTGCACGACCAGCTCGTCATCCAACTGCCGACCCTTCCGTTCGAGCTGACGGAAGCGATCGAAGAGCAGGACGCTGCTGCGTGCCGCGAAGCCGAACACGGCGAACAGTGCGATGTACGAGCCGAACGAGAGCTTGCCGCCGCCCGGGAGGGTCGCCAGCACGCCGCCGGCCAGCGCGAGCGGCAGGGTGAGGAACGCCAGGCCGGCGAGCCGCCAGCTCCCGAGAAATGCCTGGAGGAGCAAGAAAATCCCGATCGCGACGGCGATTCCGATCGCCAGCAGGCGTCCCGTCGGTTGCCGGTCCGCGGACAGGATCTCGGCGTGGTACTCGATCGGGAAGGACATGCCCTCGAGACGGCGTTGAACGTCCCTCACGACCTCATCGCGGTCACGGCCGCCGATGCCGGCCGCAACGTCCACGTAGCGCGACACGTTTTGTCGGTTGATCACACCCGGGTTGGGCGCGATTCGCACGGTCGCGACGTCCTCGAGCCGCACGTGGCCGCCGGTCGGCGTGTCGATCAGCAGCCGGCGGACACCTGTCAGGCTCTTGCGGATGTCGGGCGTCCCCCAGACGACGACGTCGAAGACCTTCTGCTGCTCGAACAGGCTGCCGACCTGGATCCCTGAGAGCAGGGTCGTCGCGGCCCGACGGACGTCTCCCGGCTTGATCCCGTGCTGCTGGGCCCGGCCGAGGTCGACCTGCACCTCGACGGTGGGCTCCGCCGCCGGAAGCACGGCGCGGGCGCCGGCCATCCCGTCGATATTCGAAACGGCCTGTCGGACACGCTCTGCCTGTCCGCTGAGGACGCCGAGGTCCTCGCCGTAGAGGCGCACGACCACGTCGTCGTCCGTTCCCGTGAGGACCTCCCGGACGCGCTCGCCCGAGTACGTCTGGACGTCCCGCGAGAGACCGGGATAGCCGCCCACGACGCGCTTGACGGAGGCCACCGTTGCGTCGTAGTCGGCATCGGGATCGATGCTCACCCAGAGCTCCGCGGCGTTCGCGCCGACGACCTGGTCGCCGGTGATTGCGCGGCCGAGGTGCGCGCCCACTTCCCGGACCCCCGAGACGGAGCGCAGCTCGCTGGCGGCTCGCGCAGTGATCCGGTTCATCTCCGGAAGCGACGCACCGGGCGGTCCGTTCCAGCGAACGAGGAGCGCGTTCTCCTTGAGCGTTGGTAGCAGCGACTGGCTGAGGAAGGGGACGGCGAGGAGGGTCGCCGCGATCAGGGCGCCGGCAGCGATGTACCCAACCCGTGCTCTGTGCACGATCCGTGAGAGGCCGGCCTCGTAGGTCTTCTGGAGCCGGCGAGCGAGGGCAGGCTCGGCGTCGTCGGGCCCCCAGCGCGAGTAGAGCAGGGCCGCGAGCGCCGGCGTGACGACGAGTGCGACGACCATCGATGCGGCCAGCGCGACGAGGAAGGCCGTGGCGAGGTCGGGGAAGAACGCTCCGGCGGTGCGCTCGAGCGCGAAGACCGGCACCACGGCGAGCGCGATCATCAACGTCGCATAGAGCGCGGCCCGCCGAACCTCCAGCGATGCCGCCAGGATCGTCCTGGTCGTCGATTCGCCCGGTTGCTCGCGCAGGCGGTGCGCGAGGTTCTCCGGGTCCACGACGGCGTCGTCGATCACGAGCACGAGCGCCGCGGCCAGCCCGGCGAGGACGAGCGGGTTCATGGTCGTTCCCATCGCGTCGAGGACGAGCGCCGCCACGATCAGCGACAGCGGGACGACGACGAGACCGATGACGGCGGTGCGCCAGCGGAAGAACAGGCCGAGGACGAGAGCAATCAGCCCGAGGCCGATGACGAGCGCCAGCGTGAGGTTGTCGATCGATCGTTCGAGATAGGAAGCCGGCCGGTAGACGTTGGTGTCGAATTGAAAGCCCGGAAGGCCCGGCTGCATGGTGCTGATCGCGTCTTCGACACCCCGGGTGACCTCGAGCGAGTTCGCCTCCGGGAACTTCTCGACAATGAGCAGGAGGCCACGGCCGTCGTTGACGACGGCGTCACCGATCAGCGGCTGATGGCTCTCGACGACCTTTGCGACGTCGCCGAGTTTCAGGTTCCGGCCCGGCGTGTCCTCGACCCGGACCCGGGAGAGATCGGCGGGCGTGCTGATCGGAGAGAGGTGCTGGATGCCGAGACGCTGGTTCGGCGTGTCGATGAACCCGCCCGTTCCAGGCGTCGAGGCCTCCACGAAGGTCAGCGGCGACACCCACAGCGAGTTCGCGGTCGTCTCGATCACCTGACCGAGCGAGACGCGCTGGGCGCGCAGGTGTTCAGGATCTACCTGCACCTGGAGCTGCCGGTCCTGCTGGCCCCAGATCGCGACATTCGCGACTCCCGGTACGCCGACGAGACCGGGCTTGATCGTCCAGCGCGCCTGCACCGACATCTCGAGCGCGGACACCTTGTCCGAGGACACGCCGACCATCAGCACGCGATTCGTCGAGGACAGCGGCTGCAGCATCTGAGGTGGCTTGGACACCTGGGGCAGGGCGTGCGCCTGTGTGAGGCGCTCGGCCACGACCTGACGCGCGCGGAAGAGGTTCGTTCCCGGCTCGAAGACGAGGAGGATCCGCGACAGCCCCGGAACCGACTGCGAGCGGATGTCATCCAGGAACGCGACCCCGTTCAGGAGATCCTGCTCCATCGGGACCGTGATCAGCTGCTCGACCTCGGCTGCGGAGAGCCCGAGCGCCTCGGTTTGAATCTCCACCGTCGGCGGCACGAACTCCGGGAGGACGTCCACCGGCATGCTGCGAAGCCGGTTCGCTCCGACGACCATCGTGGCGACCGCCGCGGCGACGACGAGGAGCCTGAACCTGATGCTCCCGGCGACGATCCAGCGCGTCATCGGTCGTCGCCCCGAGCGCCCGATCTCTCGTCGAGCGCGGTACCCTTACACGTTCTGCCACTCATCTCTGGTTTGCCTCCGGGGGTGTCTTTGGCAGGTGGGGCCGGGGTGCTGCCCGGCCCCCACTACATCTGGAACGTGTCTAGTCGGCGGAGCTCGCGACGAGCTCGACGCCCGAGAGCGCTGCGGCGGCGGTGACGAGGGCATGCGGTGGCCCTTCCACCCGCCAGCCCCCCTTTCATACGACTGGCCGCTCAACGCACACTCCCCAAGTTGTGCCGCAGCGCCTACGTGGTTACTCAGAGGTTACAACTGCTCTTACGCAGGAACAAGGCTCTCGGTTTCGCTCCTGAAAACATGGTTCCCGCCCGAGAGCGGTCCAAGTCCCCTCATGCCCGTCTCATTTTGCCGTCGTAGGGTAGGAGGATCGCGCCGGCCGGGTGGGCACTCCCCAAGCGCTCGGCCGGCCGTCTTCTCATTTAACTCTCATCGATCTGGTGGCACAGTTTGGTGTCGTGCGGGCGCTGATCGTGGAGGACGAGGTGAAGATGGCGGGCCTCGTCCGCCGCGGCCTGCTCGAGGAGGGCTATGCGGCCGACGTCGCACCGAGCGGCGAGGAAGCGGTCTGGATGGCGGGCGCAACCGAGTATGACGCGATCGTTCTGGACGTGATGCTTCCGGGCATCGACGGATTCGAGGTGTGCCGCCGGCTGCGCGGGGCCGGCGTGTGGTCACCCGTGCTCATGCTGACCGCGCGCGACGCTGTCGAGGACCGGATCGAGGGTCTCGACACCGGCGCCGACGACTACTTAACGAAGCCGTTCTCCTTCGCAGAGCTGCTGGCCCGCCTCCGCGCGCTCACGCGCCGCGGCCAGGTCGAGCAGCCGCCGATGCTCGAGGTCGGAAGCCTGCGCGTCGATCCCCGGTCTCGTCAGGTCTGGCGGGAAGACGTCGAAATCGAGCTCTCGGCCAAGGAGTTCGCGCTCCTCGAGACGCTGATGCGCCGCCCCGGCCACGTCATCTCGCGTTTCGAGCTCCTCGAGCATGCCTGGGACTACAGCTACGAGAACCGGTCGAACATCATCGATGTCTACATCCGCTACCTGCGCAAGAAGGTCGACCGGCCGTTCGGGGTTCACTCGATCGAGACCGTGCGCGGCGCCGGCTACAGGCTGCGGCAGGACGGCGGCGTCCTGAGCGAGGAAGCAGCAGCGGGGTAGCGTGCTCGCCCGCCTTCCGATTCGGCTCCGTCTGACGGCTGCGTTCGCGCTCGTGATGGCGATCGTCCTGGTCGCCACGGGCCTCTTCCTCTACTTCCGGTTCCAGTCGGAGCTGGACGACACGGTGAACAGGGGACTTCGGTCGCGCGGCCAGGATGTCGCGCGGCTCGTCCAACAGTCGAACGCCGATCTGAGCAAAGGCTCGTCGACGGGACTCCTGGGCGCGGACCAGAGCTTCGCCCAGGTCCTGACTCTCAACGGGCGGGTGGTCGACAGCTCGCCGGCGGTCGGTGATCAGCGCCTGCTCGGCGCTGCTCAGGTCGAGCGCGCGCGCCAAGGGCCGATCCTCTTCGACCGGGGTCCCGTTGGCAACGGGGACGACCCAGCACGGGTTCTTGCGCTCCCCGTCGATGCGCAGGCGAGCCGGGTCCTCGTCGCTGTCGGGACGTCATTGGAAGCGCGCGGCGAGGCGCTCGAAGAACTGCAAACGCAACTCCTCATCGGTCTGCCCCTGGCTCTGCTGCTCGCCTCCATTGCGGGCTACGTACTTACGGGCGCCGCGCTCCGCCCCGTCGAGTCGATGCGTCGTCGTGCTGCCGGGATCTCCGGGGGCGAACCGGGGGAGCGGCTCCCTGTCCCTGAGCCACATGACGAGATCCGACGGCTCGGCGAGACGTTGAACGAGATGCTCGGACGCATCGAGGCGACGATCCGCCGTGAGCGCCGCTTCGTGGCCGACGCGAGCCACGAGCTTCGGACGCCGCTCGCCATGCTCCGCACGGAGCTCGAGCTCGCGGGACGGCGCGAGCGGACTCGGGAAGAGCTGGCGGACGCGCTTCGCTCGGCCGGCGAGGAGACGGAGCGGCTATCCCGGCTTGCCGACGACCTGCTCGTCCTGGCTCGTGCGGAGGACGGTCGTCTGCCGGTGCAGACCGAGGACGTGCCGGCGCGCGAGCTGCTCGAGCGGGCGGCATCGCGGTTCCTAGGCCGGGCGCACGACGCCGGCCGGGAGATCACCGTCGAGCCCTCGCAGGAGACCGTCAGAGGCGACCGTGTCCGGCTGGAGCAGGCGCTCGGGAACCTCGTCGACAACGCGCTCCGCCACGGCGCCGGGAACGTGAAGCTTCACGCCGTCGAGGACACGTCAGAGGTCGAGCTGCACGTCACGGACGAGGGCTCGGGCTTCCCGGCCGGGTTCCTGCCGCATGCGTTCGACCGCTTCGCGCGGGCAGACGAAGCGCGCGGAGGCCGCGGGTCCGGGCTCGGGCTCTCGATCGTGGAGGTCATCGCCCGCGCGCATGGCGGCTCGGCGCACGTCGTGAACCGGAACGGCGGGGGAGTGGACGCCTGGATCGCCGTGCCGATCGGCGAGCAGGATCAGCCGTAACGAACTAGCTGGCCGCTTCCGGCCGTCAGCTCCTCGCGAACCAGGCCGACATCGGGGCAGTAGACCTTGAACTCGGTGATCTTGTCGATCGGTGCGAAGTCCTTCGTCCTGATGCAACCGGTGAACTTCCCCGCCGGTGTCTTCGTGTCGACGTCGACTGCCAGCACCGTCGACCGGTCCTCGGCGACGCCCGGCGCGCGCTCCTGCTGGAAGGTGTCGCCCTCCTTCGGCTCGGCCGGCATGAAGAGACCCGGCTTGGCGCCTGCCTTGCCCGCCTGCCATTGGCCTTCGTGGCTGACGACCTTGCCGTCTTCGATGTCGTTGACCTTCTCACCGACGTACCAGACGCTTCCGTCGCTGCATTGCGTGTAGTAGTCGAGCGTCTGCTCCACGAGGGCGCCGTCCTCGAAGTCCTTCACCCGCACGACCCGGACCGGGAAGCCGGCGACGGTGGCGGTCTTTTCCTGGACGCGCTGCACGACGCGCGTCTCGACCATCTCGTCGCTGTCTTCGGCGCGCTCGCTGCCCCGGAAGATGCTGAGCTTGATCTTCGAGAGCGGGACGAAACGGTTGTCGACGTCGGCCGAGCAGTCGGCGGGGGAGACCTCCGCCTGCGTCTCGGTCGTCGTTCCCTGCGTTTCCTCAGCAGAGCTCGAGTCTTCGCCGCCGCAGGCCGCAGCTGCGACGGCGAAGAATGCGAGCCCTACTGCACACCAGGCTCGTGCTCGGCTCCTGGTCGTCGTCCCGGCTCCTTAGAAGCGCTCAGCGGGCTTGGTGGCGCGATACACCTCACTGAACCGGAAGCCTCGTCGGTCGAGCCTGAGCGCCTCGTTCCGGACCTCTCTCATCGCGTCGCGATCGAGACGGACGACATCGACCAGATCCAGGGTCTCGCCTGTGGCCGGCTCGACGACACCGATCTTGACGATGCCGACGCCTGGAACGTGGTACTTGCTCTGGATTCCGCCCTCCGGGTCGAGGATGTTCTGCTCGTTCGTGATCAGCGCCCTGTCGGAGCAACCCGCCGGGACGCAGACCGACTGATACTTCGCGACTACGCGCGCGCAGTCGAGGAAGTCGATTTCCGGCGCGAACCCCTGCACGTAGAGGCGTGAGCTCACGTGTGGCGCTCCGGCCATGTGGATGCCTGCCTCGGCCCCGTCCTCGCCTGTGATCCAGACGCTCGGGGCGCCGACGAACTCGCCGTTCTCGAACTCCTCGGGATACTCGCCGAGGTTCCAGACGTTGTCGTCATCGTCCTGCGCGAAGAACGAGAGCTCTGACTCCACGAGCTCGCCCTCGCTCTCGTCCGTGTCCCAGATGACGAGGGCGTTGACACCGTCGATCTTCTTCATCAGGTCGGTGACTGTGAACACGACCCGGTGCGGCACGCCGTCAACCGCTCCTTCCAGGATCAACTGGGTACCCGGCCGCATCGGGAGATACCGATTGTCGATCGTGGGCCGACGCGGAAAATCGGCAGCGCCGAACTTCTCGAGCCGAATGCACGGCTTGATTGCGTTCCTGGCCGTGCTCTTCGTCGCCGACGAAGCACGAGCCCGATCGGCGCTTACCGCCGCCACCGCGGCGACCAGCACGAGCAGCAGGAGTGCTGCAAGAGCCCACAGTGGCGCAAACCGGTTCCGCGGTGTGCTGACCATCGAAACCTCCTATCCCCAAGTGAAGGGGGTTGCCTATTCGCCGAACAGTGTGCTCTCAGGCATAGACAAAAAGCAAGTGCGAATTTCCTGGAGAAGCGGCCGAATTAGACTGACCGCCGTGCCGACCGACCCGTTGACCGACGAACAGCGGGAGATCCGCGACCTGATTCGCATGCTCGCGCGCGAGCGGATCGCGCCGCGTGCTGCCGAGATCGACAAGAGCTCCGAGTTCCCGTGGGACGTCGTCGAGCTCTTCCGCGAGCACGGGATCTTCGGGGTGATGTACGACGAGGAGTACGGCGGGCTCGGCGCCAGCGCGCTCATGACGCTCGTCGCGGTCGAAGAGGTATCGAAGGTCTGCGCCACGAGCGGGCTGATCCTGGCCGTGCAGGAGCTCGGCTCTCTCGGGCTCAAGCTCGCCGGCAGCGACGAGCAGAAGGATCGCTACTTGCCGAGGCTCGCGACGGGCGAATGGCTGACGGCCTACGCGCTGACCGAGCCGGGCTCGGGCTCCGACTCCGCCGCCATGCGCTCGGAGGCTCGCCGCGAGGGTGACGTGTACGTCATCAACGGCTCCAAACGGTTCATCACCAACGCGGGGGTCGCCGATCTCTACACCGTGTTCGCCAAGACCGATCCGACGGCGGGCCACGAGGGGATCTCGGCGTTCCTCGTCGAGTCGAGCTCCCCCGGGTTCGAGGTCGGGCGGATCGAGCCGAAGATGGGGATCAAGGGCTCGACGACCGGCGAGCTCTTCTTCAACGACACGCGCGTTCCGGCGGAGAACCTGCTCGGCGAGGAGGGCGAAGGCTTCCGGATCGCGATGCGGATCCTCGACCGCTCGAGGCCGGGGATCGGCGCGCAGGGCCTCGGGCTGGCGCAGGGAGCGACGGACTACGCCCTCGAGTACGCGCGAACGCGGGAGACGATGGGGAAGCCGATCGCCCAGCACCAGCTGATCGCCTCGATGCTCGCGGACATGGAGACGAAGTGCGAGGCGGCGCGCGGGCT
>DATGDB010000092.1:0-52423 GCA_035311205.1 Gaiellaceae bacterium
AACATGACGCTGGAGGAGGCGGCGCGGCAGCTCGAGACCGTCGACGGCGTGCTCGTCCCCGGCGGCTTCGGCTCGCGCGGGTGGGAGGGCAAGATCCTCGCCTGCCAGGTCGCGCGCGAGCGGCGCATCCCGTATCTCGGCATCTGCCTCGGCATGCACGTCGCCGTCTCGGAGTTCGCGCGGCACGTCGTGGGGCTCGAAGGCGCGAACTCGACGGAGATGGATCCCGAGACGCCGTATCCCGTGATCGACCTCCTGCCGGAGCAGAAGGGCATCGAGGACCTCGGCGGCACGATGCGGCTCGGCGCGCAGGCGGTCGAGGTCGCGGACGGCACGCGCGCCCGTGAGCTCTACGGCGACGACACGATCCACGAGCGGCACCGGCACCGCTATGAGGTCAACAACACGTTCCGCGACCGGCTCGTCGAGGCCGGCCTCATCGTGAGCGGGACGTTCCAGGAAGGCCGGCTCGTCGAGATCGTCGAGCTTCCTGACCACCCCTGGTTCGTTGCGAGCCAGTTCCACCCGGAGTTCAAGTCCCGGCCGACGCGGTCGGCTCCGCTCTTCCGCGGCTTCGTCGGCGCGGCGCTCGACCGCACACGGGCGCGGGCGGGCGAGACCGTCGCGTCGCGCTAGAGCTCGCCCGTAGGATCGGCGCGTGTCCGAGGCAGTCGACCTTCTTTTCGAGCTGGCTGCGATCCCGAGCCCGCCGGGTGAGGAGCGCGGCGTCGCGGACGTCGTCTTGCGCTATCTCCGTGGCCTCGGACTCGAGCCGGACGAAGATGCCTGCGGCCCGCGGATCGGTTCGACGGCCGGCAACGTCTACGCGAAGCTAGAGCCGACCGCCGAGGGGACGCCGCTCTTCCTCTGCGCGCACATGGACACCGTTCCGCCGGACGGGAAGCTCGAGCCGGTCGTCGAGGACGGCATCGCCCGGAATGCAGGCGGCACGATCCTCGGCTGCGACAACAAGGCGGCGATCACGGCGATGCTGGAGGGCGTCCGGCGCGTGCTGGCCGAGAACGTCCCGCACGCCGGAATCGAGCTCGTGTTCACGCCCATGGAGGAGGTCGGCCTGATCGGCGCGGGCGCGTTCGACCACGAGCGGCTCGATGCGCAGGTGGGCTACGTCTACGACCAGGAGGGGCCGATGGGCGAGGTCGTCCTCGGCGCGCCATGGTCGCGGGCGCTCGAGGTTCGCTTCCACGGCCGTTCGGCGCACGCGGGCATGGCGCCGGAGGAGGGGCGCTCTGCGATCCAGGCGGCTGCAAAGGCGATCGCCGACCTTCGACTCGGGCGGGTGGACGAGCTGACCACGGCGAACGTCGGGACGATCACCGGCGGCACGGCCGGCAACGTCGTGCCCGAGTGGTGCACGTTCAGCGCCGAGGCGCGCTCTCACGACGAGGCGACGCTCGGCGAGGTCGTGCAAGAGATGCTCGACGCGTTCTCGTTTGCAGCGACCGAGACCGAGTGCGACGTCGAGACGACGATGCGCAAGAGCTACGACGGCTACCGGCTGAAGCGCGACGAGCCGGCCGTCGCGCTCGCGGCGGCGGCGTTCGCGCGTTGCGGCTTCGAGCCGCGCTACGGGCTGTCGGGCGGCGGCGCCGACGCGAACGTCTTCAACGGGCGCGGGCGCCGCTGCGTGAACCTCTCCCACGGCGTGTTCGGCTTCCACACGCCGGACGAGCACGTCTCCGTCGCGGATCTCGAGGCGATGGTGGACGTAACGGTCGCGCTCGTGGAAGCAGCGTGCGCGTGAGCCTCGAGCCGGACTCCGCGCGGCGCGTGTACGAGGGATCGCTGCTCGGCCTGACGGTCGAGCGGTGGGGAGATACGGAGCGCGAGATCGTCGAGCATCCTGGCGCGATTGCGATCGTTGCGGTCGACGAGGAGGGGTACGTGGCGCTCGTCCGGCAACTGCGTGAGGCGACGCGGCAGCACTTGCTCGAGCTCCCGGCCGGGACGGCCGAGGAGGGCGAGGAGCCGCTCGAGACAGCGCGACGCGAGCTGCAGGAGGAATGCGGCCTGACCGGCGGCGAGTGGCGCGAGCTGGCGGCCTTCTGGACGACGCCGGGCTTTTGTCGCGAGCGGATGCACATGTTCGCGGCCGAGGGCGTCGAGCGCGGGGAGGCGTCTCCGGCGGCCGACGAGGAGCTCGAGCTCGTCCGCTGGCCGGTCGCCGAGATCGGGGAGCGGTTGCCCGAGATCGAGGACGCGAAGACGCTCGCCGGGTTGTTGCTCTACCTCAGGACACTTCCGCGCGGTACCTCTTCTGGCTAGGGACGCTCTCCGCACGCCCCCCACCCAAGGGTGGGGAGTCTCTCCCTCCGCCCTCGCCAGCCACGCTACCGGGTGAACCGTGCCGAGACGGTGAGGGTGGATCGCGAATCGCCTCCAAGGGCCCTCGTAGCTTCGTCGCGCGGCGCCGGCGAGATAGTGTCTCCGGGCCTTGCGTATCGGCGTTCCGAAGGAGATCAAGACCGACGAGTACCGCGTGGCGCTCACCCCGGCGGGCGCCCGCGAGCTGATCCAGCGCGGTCACGAGGTTCTCGTCGAGACGAGGGCGGGGGAGGGGAGCGCGTTCCCCGACGAGCAATACGAGCGAGCTGGTGCGCGCGTCGTCTCGGTGGAGGACGCCTGGGGCCAGGCCGACCTGCTGCTCAAGGTCAAGGAGCCGATCGAGCCCGAGTATTCGCGACTGCGCGAGGGGCTCGTGCTCTTCACGTATCTCCACATCGCCGCCGACGAGCCGCTAACCCGGGCGCTGGTCGACAGTGGCATCGCGGCCGTCGCCTACGAGACGGTCGAGACGGACGACCGCCGCCTGCCGCTGCTCGCCCCGATGAGCGAGATCGCGGGCAGGCTCGCGCCGCAGGCCGCCGCACACTTCCTCGAGAAGCCGCTCGGCGGGCGGGGTGTACTTCTCGCGGGGACGCCGGGTGTCCAGGCCGGCCACGTCGTCGTTCTCGGAGGTGGGATCGTCGGCTACAACGCGGCGATCATCGCCCTGGGCCTCGGCGCCGGCGTCACGGTCCTCGAGCGGTCGATCGACCGGATGCGGCACCTCGATGAGATCCTCTCCGGCCGCGTCAGCCTGCTCATGTCGTCGAGCCTCGAGATCGAGCAGACGATTACGCACGCCGACGTCGTGATCGGCGCCGTCCTCATCCCTGGCGCGCGCGCTCCGAAGCTCATCAGCCGCGAGATGCTTTCCGATATGCAGCCCGGCGCCGTCATCGTCGACGTCGCCATCGACCAGGGCGGTTGCATCGAGACGGCGCACCCGACGACGCACTCCGACCCGGTCTACGAAGTCGACGGAATCGTCCACTACTGCGTCGCGAACATGCCGGGTGGCGTGCCCGTCACCTCCACGAAGGCGCTGACGAACGCGACGCTGCCGTTCGTCGAGGCGATCGCCGACCACGGGCTCGCCGAGGCGGTGGCGAGCGATCCGTCACTGGGGCGCGGCGTGAACGTTCTCGACGGCAAGATCACGTACGAGGCCGTAGCGGAGGCGCACGGCCTCGACTACACGCCGCTCGCCGATCTGCTGCCGCTCGCGCCCGTGTAACTGCTTCCTAGCTGCCCGCCGGGCCGCCGGGCTTTGGCTTCTTCTGCGGAGGGGTCAGCCTGACGACCAGCCAGGTCACGGCTGCGGCGAAGCCCACGATCAGAGCGACGTAGGCAACGAAAGCGAGGAGGCCGAGAACGTTCGCCATGGCTACCTAGAATAGCCCGGTGCCCAGGGCGTGCGTCATCGTGCTCGATGCCGTCGGCGCCGGCGAGCTGCAGGACGCCGCCCAGTACGGAGACGAGGGCTCGGACACACTCGGGAACGTCGCGCGAGCCGTCGGCGGACTCGACCTGCCGAGCCTCGAGGCGCTCGGCCTCGGCAACGTGGAACCGCTCGAAGGTTGCCCGCCGCAGCCCGGGGCGCCGGCGGTGGCCGGAAGGCTCTTCGAGCGGTCGAAGGGCAAGGACACGACAACGGGCCACTGGGAGCACATGGGAATCGTCACCGCGCAGGCGTTTCCCACCTACCCGCACGGCTTCCCGCACGACGTGATCGACCCCTTCATGCACCGCACCGCGCGCGGGGTGCTCGGGAACAAGGCCGCGTCCGGGACGGAGATCATCCAGGAGCTGGGAGAGGAGCACCAGCGGACCGGCAAGTGGATCGTCTACACATCGGCGGATTCCGTCTTCCAGATCGCCGCCCACGAGGACACGATCCCGCTCGAGGAGCTCTACGACGGTTGCCGCGCCGCTCGCGAGATCCTCACGGGCAAGCATGCTGTCGGGCGCGTGATCGCGCGGCCGTTCACGGGCGAGCCGGGCAACTACGTCCGGACGCCGAACCGCCACGACTTCTCGCTCGAGCCGCGCCGGCCGAACTACCTGACGCTCATGCGCGAGTCCGGACAGAAGGTCTACGGCGTGGGCAAGATCGGCGACATCTTCGCGGGGCAGGACATCGACGAGTCGCATCCGACGAAGTCGAACATCGAGGGCATCCAGGTGACGGAGAAACTCCTCCGCGAGATCGACGAGGGCTTCGTGTTCGTCAACCTCGTGGAGACGGACATGCTCTGGGGCCACCGCAACGACCCGGTCAACTTCCATCGCTGCCTTCAGGACTTCGACCGGCGGCTGTCCGACCTGCTCGCGGCGCTTCGTGACCGGGACATCCTCGTCCTGACCTCGGATCACGGCTGCGACCCAACGACCCCTTCGACCGACCACTCCCGCGAGTACGCGCTGCTCCTCGCGTACGTGGAAGGCCGCAACGCAAACGGTCACGTCCATACGGGGGAGTTCGCCGACGTCGGATCGACGGTGAACGCGTGGCTCGGCGGAAAGGCTCCGAGGCGCGGGATTCCCGGCCAGCCGATCGTCGAGCCTTGATCCGGCCGGCGGAGCTGATCCAGCGCAAGCGCGACGGCGGAGAGCTTGCCGACGAAGAGCTCTCGGAGCTCATCCTCGGCTACGCGCGCGGCGAGATCCCGGACTACCAGCTCGCCGCCTTCTGCATGGCCGTCTACTTCCAGGGGCTTACCGCGCAGGAGACGTACGCGCTCACCGATGCCATGGTGAGAAGCGGCGAGACGATCGACCTGCAGGCCGAGATCGGCCGCCCTGTCGCGGACAAGCACTCGACAGGCGGGGTGGGGGACAAGGCATCGCTCGTCGTCGGGCCGTTGGTCGCCGCGTGCGGCGTCCCCTTCGGGAAGATGAGTGGGCGCGGCCTCGGCCACACGGGCGGGACGCTGGACAAGCTCGAGTCCATCCCGGGATTCCGCGTCGAGCTCTCGCGCGACGAGTTCGTCCGCCAGGTACGCGACGTCGGCCTCGCCGTGATCGGTCAGACGGCCGAGCTCGTCCCCGCCGACAAGCAGCTCTATGGCCTTCGAGACGTGACGGCCACCGTCGAGAACGTCGCGCTGATCGCCGCCAGCATCATGTCGAAGAAGATCGCGGCAGGGGCGAACGCGATCGTCCTCGACGTCAAGGTCGGCGACGGAGCGTTCATGAAGTCGATCCAGGGAGCCCTGCTGCTCGCCGAGGCCATGCTCGACCTTGGACGCCGTGCCGACCTCAGGGTCGTCTGCGAGCTGACCGACATGGATCAGCCCTTGGGACAGGCGGTCGGCAACGCGCTCGAGATCCGCGAGGCGGTGGCCACGCTCAGCGGCGACGGTCCGCCGGACCTGAGGGAGCTCGCAACGGACGCCAGCACCCATCTCGTCGAGCTCAGCGACGGCGTCGATGCCGCTGAGGCCCGCTCCCGGGTCGAGTCGGCACTCCGCGATGGGTCGGCGCTCGACGCCTACGAGCGCTGGATCCGCGCGCAGGGCGGCGATCCGGCAGAGGAAGCCCTGCAGCGGGCGCCGGTGACCGAGACCGTCACGGCTCATCGCGACGGCTACGTCGGCCGCCTCGGCGCGCTCGCGATCGGGACGGCGGCGATGCGGCTCGGTGCGGGCCGGACGACGAAGGACGACACGATCGACCACGCGGTCGGCATCGTCTGCCTCCGCAAGCGCGGCGACCGAGTCGAGGCGGGCGACGTCCTGGCCGAGGTCCACGCCCGCGACGAGCCCGCCGCCGAGGTCGTCGTCGACGAGGTTCGCGGGGCGTACGAGCTCGTCGACGAGGTGCCCGCAACACGCAGCGTCGTCCTGGAAACGCTGAGCTAGGGCCAGCCCCACGGCTACGCTTGCCCCGTGCCGGAGCTGCCGGAGGTCGAGACGGTTCGTGCCAGGCTGGAGCCGGCGCTCGTCGGGCGGAGTTTCGAGCGAGTAGAGATCCGGGACGCGAGGCTCACACGCCCGTTCGATCCCGACGAGGTCGCGGCTGAGCTACAAGGTGAGGTCGTCGAGGCTCTCGAGCGGCGCGGCAAGTATCTGGTTTTTCGGTTTCGAAGCGGTCGGGTTCTCCTGGTGCACCTCCGGATGACGGGAACCTTTCGGCACGGGCGGAACGGAACGCCGGACGTCGATCTGTATCGGCGAGCTGTTGTCAGGTTAGACGACGGATCGGACGTCATGTATCGAGACGTCCGCCGCTTCGGCACGTGGCTGCTGCTCGAGCCCGATGAGGAGGCGCCTTACCTGGCGAGCCGCCTCGGCGAGGAGCCGCTGACGAAGACATTCACGACGGCGGCGCTCGCGGCCCGGCTCCGCGGCCGCAAAGCACCGCTCAAGGCGGCGCTGCTCGACCAACGAGCGGCCGCCGGCATGGGAAACATCTATGCGGACGAGGCTCTGTGGCGGGCCAAGATCCATCCCCTGCGGCCGGCCGGCGACCTGAGCCCGGCCGAGCTCCGCCGCCTCCATCGCGGGATCAACGACGCCATCCGCGCGGGGATCGCCCGGCAGGGGACGACGCTGCGCGACTACCGCACGCCCGACGGCGCGAGCGGCTCGATGCAGGACGAGCTCCGCGTCTACGGCCGTGGCGGCGAGCCGTGTCCGCGCTGCGGCACCGAGATCGCGAAGACGCGGGCGGGCGGGCGCGGCACCTGGTACTGCCCGAACTGCCAGCGGAGCCCGATCTAAGTTGCGTGTCGTGGTCACAGGTGGGGCCGGCTTCATCGGCTCGCACGTCGCCGACGCTTTCCTCGAGCGCGGCGACGAGGTGCTCGTCGTCGACGACCTCTCGTCCGGAAGACGCGACCGCGTCCCTGAACAAGCCGCGTTCGCCGAGCTGGACGTCGCGGACGACGGCCGGCTCCGCAGCCGGCTCGAGGAGTTCGACCCCGGTCTCATCTGCCACCTCGCCGCGCAGTCGAGCGTCACTGTCTCCGTCGAGCGACCCGATCTGGACTTCGCCTCCAACGTGCGTGGAACGTTCAACGTCTGCGAGACGGCGGCCGCCCTCGGCGCTCGGGTCGTCTTCGCCTCCACCGGCGGCGCCCTGTATGGGAACGGCGCGCCGCTTCCCACGCCGGAGACCTTCGTCGCCCAGCCGCTATCACCGTACGGCGCGTCCAAGCTGGCGGGTGAGGCGTTCGTGGCGACTCAGGCGCGCTTTCGGAGCCTCGCCCATGTCGTTCTTCGCCTCGGAAACGTCTACGGGCCCCGCCAGAACCCGCACGGTGAAGCGGGGGTCGTTGCGATCTTCAGCCAGCGGCTCCTCGACGGTGAGCGTCCGATCGTGTACGGCCACGGCGCGCCGACGCGTGACTACGTCCACGTGGCGGACGTGGTCAGCGCGTTCACGCACGCCGCCGACCGGGAGCTCGCGGGTACCTACAACGTCGGCAACGGGAAGGAAACCTCCGTTTTCGAGCTCCTCGAGGTGCTCCAGCGGGCCGCCCAGACGGAGGTCGAGCCGCGCCTCGAGCCGCTCCGCCCCGGTGAGCTCGAGCGCAGCTCGCTCGACTCGCAGGCGATCGCGGAGAGCCTGGGCTGGCGACCGCAGATCGAGCTCGAGAGGGGGATCGCCGAGACTTTCCATTGGTACGCAGAGGAGGAGGGCTGATGCGCGCTCTCGCTCTGGCCTGCTTCGGTTCTGCCTTTGTCCTCGCCGGAGCGGCACCTGCGAGCGAAGGCGTGCTGTGGCAAGGCCGGACACCCGAACAGGGGTCGGCCCTCGTCGCCGGCGTCGGCCGGGAGCTCCGGATCCCGCTGGAAGCCGCTGGGCCGGTCGATTCGTCCCTGCGGATCAGGATGAAGAGATTCCCTCGCGGATCCAGGCTCGTCTCCCGTCCCGAGGCACCGGGTCTGGCGGTCTTCCGCTGGAGGCCGACGGTGAAGCAGCTCGGAGAGTGGCGCGTCGTCTTCACCGCGGGCGACGGCGTCGCCGCGGCGCGGCCTCTCGAGCTCCGCGTCCACGTCGGTCGCCGCGCGACGCGGACGTTCCGTCTCTCCTCGTCGCGGGCGATTTCCCGGAACGCGACGCTCCTGCGCAGCGTGAACGCTCTGGCCAGGCCCGTACCGGGCGCGCGCATCCTCGTGCGGCTTCGCGCTCACACGCCGGAGCACGTCCCGCACGTCGTCTACCTGGTTGGTGGAACCATCGACCCGCACGGCCGCTACTGGCTTCGCGTGCGGCTCCCGGTGCTTCCCAACTGGACAACCGGCTGGATACCCCGAGACGCGGTTGGCTCGTTCAGCGAGGTCGACGCGCATCTCGTGATCGACCGGGGCCGCTTTCTTGCGATCCTCTACCGCCGGGGGAGGCCGGTCTTCCACGCGCTCATCGGCGTTGGGCAACCGCAATGGCCGACGCCCCCCGGTCGCTTCTACGTGCGGGAGCGGCTCACCGGGTTCACCGATCCGATCTACGGCTCGCTCGCGTTCGGGACGAACGCGCGCTCCGACGTGCTCACCGATTGGCCCGGCGGAGGCTTCATCGGCGTCCACGGGACGAACCAGCCGGAGATCCTGCCGGGACGCGTCTCTCATGGATGCATCCGGCTCAAGAACGAAGACATCCTCCGGCTGGCGAAGCTGATGCCTGTGGGGACGCCGCTCACGGTGTCCTAGCAGACGAGGTTTCTAGACTTTCGGCATGGCCGGCCGCACGTACAAAACCGAGGGGGTCGTCCTGCGTTCGCTGCGCTTCGGAGAGGCCGACCGCGTGCTTCACCTCTACACGCTCGACCGAGGCCGTATCGGGGCACTCGCAAAGGGGATCCGCCGGACGACGTCCCGCTTCGGCGGAAGGCTCGAGCCGCTCAGCCACGTCGAGCTCGTCCTCCATCAGGGGAGCGGCGAGCTGCAGACGGTTACCGGCGTCGAGCTGATCCGCGCCCATCGAGCGGCGCGCGAAGAGCCGTATCGTCTCGGCGTCGGTTTCGTCGGGCTCGAGGCGATGCTGCGGCTCTTTCCCGAGCAGGAAGCGAACGCGCGCGCTTTCGAGGCGCTGACCCGCTTCCTCGACCTGCTCGACGAGGCCGAGCTGCGAGCCGGCGAGCGCCCGGCGACCGACCCACTCGTCCTCAGCTTCCAGCTGAAGCTGCTTTGGCTCTCCGGCTATCTGCCGCATCTCACGAGTTGCGCCGAGTGCGGCGCGCAGGAAGGGCTCGTGGGCTACTCGCCCAGCGCGGGCGGCGCAGTTTGTGCGAACTGCCGGGCCGACGCGATCTCGCTCTCGCCCGCAGGCCTCAATGGGATCGAAGCGCTGTTGCGCAGTCCGATGGCGGAGGCCGCCGCTCTCGGTCTCGGCCGGCGTGCTTCGCGGGACGCGCTCGCGGTGATCGGCTCCTCGTACGAGTACCACGGCGGCTTCCGACTCAAGACGCTTTCCGCGTAAGCTCGGAGCCCCCTTGGAGCCTCTAACAGAACGAAGCCTTGAGCCGAAGCGTCATTCAGCTAGAGGCTCATGGCGCTGAACTACCAGGACATGATCGCCGCGCTCGAGGCCTACTGGGCCGAGCGCGGGTGCGTTGTCATGCAGCCCTACCACACGGAGCTCGGAGCAGGCACCTTCAACCCGGCGACGTTCCTTCGGTGCCTTGGCTCTGAGCCCTGGCGCACCGTCTACGTCGAGCCGTCGATCCGCCCGAGCGACGGCCGCTACGGCGAGAACCCGTACCGCTTCCAGCACTACTACCAGCTCCAGGTGATCCTCAAGCCCGCGCCGGAGGACATCCTCGACCAGTACTTCGGCTCGCTCGAGGCGGTCGGAATCGACACACGGAAGCACGACGTTCGCCTCGTCGAGGACGACTGGGAGGGGCCCACACTCGGCGCCTGGGGGCTCGGCTGGGAGGTCTGGGTCGACGGGATGGAGGTGACCCAGTTCACGTACTTCCAGCAGCTCGGCGGTCTCGACGTCGAGGTCGTCTCCGGCGAGATCACCTACGGGCTGGAACGCCTCGCGATGTTCCTCCAGGGCAAGCAGAGCGCTCTGGAGATCGAGTGGGCGTCCGGCATCACGTGGGGCGACATCTACCGGGAGAGCGAGCGCCAGTGGTCGATCTACAACTTCGAGGAGGCGCCTGTCGACATCCTCATGCGCCGGTTCGAGGAGCACGAGGCCGAGTGTGCGCAGCTCGTGGCGAAGAACCTGCCGCTTCCGGCATATGACCAGGTACTCAAGGCCTCGCACATCTTCAACCTGCTCGACGCCCGCGGCGCGATCTCGGTAACCGAGCGCGCCTCGTACATCGGGCGTGTTCGGGATCTGGCGCGCCGCGTTGCAGAGGAGTACCTCGAGCTCGCGCGCGAGAAGAAGGAGGAGCCGGCTGAAGCTGCTGTTTGAGATCGGGTGCGAGGAGCTCCCGGCCGGCTCCGTCTACGAGGCCGAGGCGCAGCTGCCGGCGCTCGCCGAGCGGCACCTCGGCGCGCAGCCGGAGCGCCTGTTCGTGGGCCCGCGCCGGCTTGCGATGCTCGTGGACGGCCTGGAGGAGCAGACCGAGGCGGAGTGGGTGAAGGGGCCGCCGGCCGCTCTTCGCGAGAAGGCCGCGGCCGGATTTGCGAAGCGGCACGGCGTATCGGTCGACGACCTCGTGGAACGGGACGGCTTCCTCGGCGTCACCGTCCAGGGACAGTCCCTGGGCGCGGCCCTTCCGGGCCAGCTGGACGCGATCGTCCGCGGCCTCCGCTTCGGCAAGACGATGAGATGGGACGGCTCGGGGCTGCGTTTTCCGCGGCCCGTCCGGTGGACGTGCGCCCGCCTAGACGCCGCGGCGCTGGACGGCCACGGCACGACGACGTGGGGGCATCGCTTCACGCACGGCGAGGTCGAGCTGCCGTCCGCCGAGGCCTATGCAGAGACGCTACGGGCCGCCGACGTGGAGCCCGACGCCGCCGAACGCGAGCGGCTGATTCGGGAGGGGCTCGACGCGCTGGGCGAGTGGAGCGATCCGCTCGGCAAGCTCCGCGAGGTCGTCCACCTCGTCGAGAAGATCACCGTCCTCGAGGGCTCCTTCGACGAGCGCTTCCTGTCCCTGCCGAGACGGGTGATCGAGACGGCGATGCAGTCGCACCAGCGCTACTTCCCGCTGGCCGGGAACCGTTTCGCGTTCGTGGCCAACGGAGGAGATCCCGACACGGTTCGGGCCGGCAACGAGACCGTCCTCGAAGGGCGGCTGGACGATGCCACGTTCACGTTCGAGCGGGACGTCGCCGCTGGGATCGAGGAGCTCGCGGGGCGACTCGGGTCGATCGTCTACTTCGCGGGCGCCGGCACCTTCGCCGACAAGGCCGACCGGCTGCGCAGGCTTGTCGAGCGCCTGGGCGGCGGAGAGGCCTCGCTCGAGGCCGCACGACTCGCAAAGGCCGACCAGGCAGCAGAGCTTGTCCGCGAATTTCCGGAGCTCGAGGGCTACATCGGAGCCGAGTACGCGCGGCTCGCGGGCTATCCGGAGGCGGTCTGCGCGGCGATCGCCGAGCAGTACCTGCCCGATTCGGCCAGGGGCCCGCTTCCGGCGACCGAACCGGGCCGCGTCCTCGCCGCGGCCGACAAGATCGACGTGCTCGACGTCTCGTTCAGCCTGGGCCACAAGCCCACCGGCTCTCGCGATCCGTACGGCCTTCGTCGCGCAGCGATCGGACTGTGCCGCCTCGCGACCGAGGGCGGCCTGGCCATTCCTCGCGAGCTCCTGCGCGACGACGTGGGTGAGTTCGTCGAGGAGCGCTTCGAGGGCTCCCTCGACGTCCCCGTCGAGTTCGTGCGCGCCGCCCGGGCCGCGAGCGTGCGCGACCTGGGCTCGGTCGCCCGGCTCGCCAACGCTCTGGCGGCGCTTCCCGACGAGCGGCTCGAGCCGATCCACACCGCTTACATCAGGGCGAGCAGGCTGGGGGAGAAGGAGAAGGCTGCAGAGACCCTGGATCCGAAGCTCCTGACCGAGCCGGCCGAACAGGACGTGGCGAGCGCGCTGGAGCAGGTCGAGCCCGAGATCACCTCGGCGCTGGAAACGGCCGACTTCGAGGCGGCGGTCGAGGCCGGCGCCAAGCTCGGGCCGGTTCTGCACCGGTTCTTCGAGGAGGTCCTCGTGATGGCAGAGGACCCCCGCATTCGGGAAAATCGCCTCCGGCTGCTGCTCGAGGTCCGCGACACGCTTCGTGCGCTGGGCGATCTGGCTCAGATTCCGCGCTAGCTAGGGGTTAACGAAGCCTCAACGTCGTTCTCAGACGCCTCTTAGGTGGATGGTGTTCCATTGAGCCGACTCCCATGAAAGGAAACGGAACTCGATGAGCAAGCAAGTGGCAACGATCGTCCTCGCGCTCTTACTCGCGGCGGGCGTCGGAGGCGCAGTCGGTGCTGGGGTCGCGCTCTCGACAGACGACCAGCCGGCCGCACAGTCGGCGAGCCCTTCGGCCGGCGAGTCGGTCTCGCAGACCGAATCCACGGCCGCAGCGATCTACAAGCGGGCGAAGGACGCCGTCGTGGAGGTGCACTCGACCACCGGCGGCCAGTCGGATGCCTTCGGAAACCAGGGCCAGGGCACGGCCACCGGCAGCGGCTTCGTGATCGATAAGCAGGGCCACATCGTCACGAACGAGCACGTCGTCGACGGAGCCACGAAGGTGACCGTTCAGTTTTCCGATCAGAGCGAGGCGAACGCGACGATCGTCGGTACCGACGCCTCAACCGACATCGCCGTGCTGAAGGTCGATCGTCCCGCTTCAAAGCTGACGCCGTTGAGCTTCGCCTCCGCGAGCTCGCTCGAGGTGGGCAATCCGGTGGTCGCCATCGGAAGCCCGTTCGGCCTCGAGGGCACGTTGACGACCGGCGTCATCAGCGGCTTGGGTCGTGAGATCAAGGCCCCGAACGGCTTTACGATCGAGAACGCCGTCCAGACTGACGCTGCGCTGAACCACGGGAACTCCGGCGGCCCGGTCCTCGACATGGATGGTCGCGTCATCGGGGTGGCCGCTCAGATCGAGAGCGACTCCGGCGGCAACGTCGGCATCGGCTACGCGGTGCCCGGCAACACGGCACAGCGGGTCGCGCGCGAGCTGATCAACAAAGGCAGCGTCGAGCACGCGTACCTCGGGGTCAGCCTGCCAAATTCGGGCGCCGCGACCATCGAAGAGGTCAGCCCGGAAACCCCCGCAAGCACCGCCGGCCTCCAGGCTGGTGACGAGGTCATCGCCGTCGACGGCAAGACGATTGATTCGGGCGACGCACTACGGGACGCGATCGACGCTAAGAAGCCCGGAGACAAGATCACCCTCACGATCAAGCGGAACGGCAACGAGCGCACCGTGCAAGTAACGCTCGGCCAGCGCCCGGCCTCCGCTCAATAGTCCCCTCCTCAGGCAGAGCATGTCCGGTGCTGGGCGCCGGACATGACTCTGGTCCAGGGCGCTACTCTCGGCGCCGTGACAGTCGTCGAGCTGCACATGATCTCCGACGCCACCGGCGCGACGGCGAAACGCCTCGTGCAGGCGCTCGAGGCTCAGTTCCCGGACCAGGAGTTCGAGGACATCGTGCACCCGATGGTCGAGACAGTGGACGACCTTCGTCTCGCCGTCGACCGGGCCAAGGGACGGCCGGCGGTGATCGTCTACACGATCGTGCACCCGGAGCTCCGCGAGGCGATGCACGAGCTCTGCCGTCGCGCGAAGGTCCACTACTGCGACATCCTCCGTCAGCCGATCGACTCGGTGGCGAAGGTCTCCGGGCAGGTGGCGAAGATGGCTCCTGGGGCACGGCCGCCGCTCGATTCGAACTACTTCCGGCGCATGGCGGCGATCGAGTTCGCAGTCAAGTACGACGACGGCGTCGGCGGCGGGCTGGACGACGCGGACATCGTGCTGGTCGGCGTGTCGCGCACGTCGAAGACGCCGCTCTCGATCTACCTCGGCTACCTCGGGTACAGGGCGGCGAACGTGCCCGTCGTGAAGGGAATCGAGCCGCCTGAGAAGCTGTTCGAGATCGACCAGTCGAAGATCATCGGGCTGACGATCGCCGCCGAACGGCTGGCGGAGATCCGTGCCGACCGCGCGAGGCGTCTCGGCGGCAACAACCGGCGGTACACGGAGCTGCTCGAGATCTACGACGAGCTGGAGGAGGCACAGGCGCTCCATCGTCGACTCGGCTGTCCGGTGATCGAGATCTCGGAGCTCTCGATCGAGGAGACGGCGGCCCGGATCATCGCCATGGTCGAGCGCCGGCGGGAGCGTGGGTCCGAGCGGGGGTCAGACCCCGTCGCCAGTGCGTGACAACTCATCCACCGAAACTCGGACCGTCCCGGCATGTCCGTGGCATGGTTGCGCCGCACCGTGGACAACTCACACTTCGGCGCGCGTTGTGCTCGGGTCCCGTGACGGGGCCTGACCCCGCTCGCTACGCCGTCGGAGATCCCGCCGCTGCGGACGCTCGCGCGCGGCCCGTGCCGCTGTGGCGCTGGGTGGTCTGGTGGGTGCTGCTGCTCATCGCGGGCGTTCTTTTCTACTTCGTGATGGCGCCGGTGTGGCTCGGGCTGCGGGCGGCCGCCTGGATCGCCGAGTTCAAGGCCCGGCGGAGGCGCTCCTAGAAAGCTCGAAGACGTACTCGAGGCCGTCGACTTCGTCCATCTGCTCGCCCGTCCTGACGAAGCCGAGCTTGCGGACGATCGCCAGAGACGGCTCGTTGTGCGGCCCGACGGAGAGGACGAAGTGGCGGATCCCGGCCCGCTCTTCAGCCGTGTCCATGAGTATCGTCGCCGCCTGCGTGGCGTAGCCGTGGCCCCGGAAGGCGGGAAAGATGCTGTAGCCGAGCTCGACCGCCTCGGGATTCCCCTTCGCGTTGACCCCAGGGGGCCCGTGATAGCCGGCGTGGCCGATCATCCGGCCATCGAGCACGACCGCGTGAGGGCACCAGATCCGAAAGCCCGGATCCTGGCGCATCTGCCGCAAACGCATGCCCAGGAACCCCTTGTCGCCTTCGGACGGAAACTCGTCCGGGATCTCGATCCCGAGCGCAGCGGCAGCATCCTCCCGCCGTCCGTCCAGCACCGCCTCGACGAACACGGGCGTCATCGGGCGGAGCTCGATCACGCCGGCTTGAGCGCGCGAAGCTGGAGGAACAGCGGAACCCGGTCGTGGCGCGGATCCTCCAGCGCGTTGACCGGCTCGCGGATCCGCTCGATCACGAACCCGGCGTCTTCCAGCGCCTGCGAGTGATCGCCGAGGGAGTAGCACCAGCCGCGGAAGGTGATGGTCAGCCCGTTCCGTTCGAAGGTGCCCTCGAAAGGGCGCTTGCCAAAGTAGGAGCCTTCGATCACGAAGCGCGCGTCCGGCGCATCCGACTCCCACTCGCCCGAGTCGAAGAAGGGATGCGTCACGCAGATGCAGAGTCGACCGCCGGCCTCGAGCACACGGTCGGCCTCCGACACAGCGCCCGGCATATCGTCGACGTCCATGAGGGAGTTGTACGCGACGACCAGGTCGAAGCTTCCGCCCTCAAAGGGGAGCGCCGACGCGTCGGCAACGAGATACGTCTCTCCCGGATCGAGCTCTCTCGCTGCGGCGACGAGCGAAGGCGCCGCATCGATGCCGGTGACCCGATGACCCAGCTCCTGTAAGTCCCGTACCACTCGTCCCTCGCCACAGCCGAGCTCGAGTGTCGCCCGGCCGGCGGGGGGAAGAATCTCGTCGAAGAACGAGTCGCGGTAGTACCAGTACGCGTCGTGCCCGGGTGCTCGCGCCCAGGCGATCCAGTTCGAAGCCTCGGTCTCCCAGCTCATGTCAGCGTGCGCGCCTTGATGGGCGTTTCGACCACCTCGCCGTCGCGCAGCTCGACCCGGTAGGCCTTGGAGCTCTCGTCGCAGGCGACGACCTCGCGAAGCTCGCCGTCGACGAAGCGGAGTCCGACCCCGGCGTCGGCCGCGTAGCCCGCCGCTAGACCGCCGCGGATCAGTTCCTGATACCGCGGCCGGCGCAGCTCCTCGTCGTCGTAGTGGGGGCAGAAGCTCCCGGGAAGGAACCGGAGATAGGGCATCTGCTCGAGCTGCGGTCCGAACGAGTCCGTCACGCCCGATTCGAACCAGCAGAGGCCGCCCGCGCTCGAACCCGCCATCACGACGCCGGAGTCGAGCGCCTCACGCAGAAGCTGGTCGACGCCATGCACGCGCCAGATCGCCAGCATGTTCGCCGAGTTGCCGCCGCCGACGAATATCAGATCCTGGTCGAGCACGACCGACCGCAGATCATCCGGCGGCCACGGGAAGAACTCGAGCCGCGAGACGTCCGCCAGACCGCCGAAGTGGTCGTACGCTCGCAGGGCCGCGGCCGGATCCTCAGCCATCGCGGTGCCGACGTAGAGCATCCGCGGTCGCTTGCGGTCGGGCAGCTCGACCAGGAACCGCGCCATCCCGGGGCAGAGCTTTCCGCCGCCGATGGCGACGATCGTGCGAGGCACGCGGCAAGGCTAACGAGGGCGCCAGGCTGCGTGGTACACCGCGCTCGGCATCTGTGCGACGAGCAGCGGGCTTCCACCCGAGGGGCGGATTCGGTAGAGCCGATAGCGCGCCGTGCCGCCGTAGGTCCGCCCGCTCACGAACGCGATCCACTTCCCGTCCGGTGACCATCGGCCGCCAATGCAGCCGTCGCCAGGACTACTGCCGCTGGCTGGGCGAGCTCTACGTGGTCAACGCAGACGCGCTCGCGCCCCGCGATCCGGCGGCGAGCAGGCCGACGACCACGACGACCAAAGGCACGAGTGAAGACCCTCAGGCGTGGAGAGTAGCCCTGCTGTGGGAACATTCGCCCTCGGATGGCCGACGACCGCTACGTCTACGACTTCGACGAGCCCGCGGACGGCGGCCGCGACCTGCTCGGCGGCAAGGGAATCGGCCTCGCGGAGATGACGCAGCTAGGGGTCCCGGTTCCCGCGGGGTTCACGATCACGACCGACGCCTGCCGCGCGTACATGGCGTCAGGCGGCGAGCTCCCGGAAGGGCTGGAGGCGGAGGTGGACGAGCATCTCGCGAGGCTCGAGGAGACGACGGGCAAGCGCTTCGGCGACCCCGACGACCCGCTCCTCGTCTCCGTCCGGTCGGGTGCCGCCGTCACGATGCCGGGGATGATGGACACGATCCTCAACGTCGGCCTGAACGACGAGGCGGCCGATGGCGTAATCACGAGAACCGGCAACGAGCACTTCGCACGCGACTCGTACCGCCGGCTGATCCAGATGTACGGCGAGATCGTCGAGGGGATCGACGCACACCGGTTCGAGGATGCGCTCGACGAAGACGACCTCGCGGCGACGATCGAGGCCTACAAGCGGATCTACGAGGAGGAAACCGGCAGCCCGTTCCCGCAGGACGCGAAAGAGCAGCTCGGCCACGCCGTTCGAGCCGTCTTCGACTCATGGAACACGCCCCGCGCGCAGGCCTACCGGCGCTACAACAAGATCCCGCACGACCTCGGGACGGCCGTGAACGTCGTCCAGATGGTCTTCGGCAACAAGGGCGACGAGTCGGGCACCGGCGTCGCCTTCACGCGCGATCCCTCGACGGGCGAGCAAGGCCTCTACGGCGAGTTCCTCGCCGACGCGCAGGGAGAGGACGTCGTGGCCGGGATTCGGACGCCCCAGCCCTTGGCCAAGATGAAGGAGCGGCTACCCGAGGCTTTCGACGATCTCATCGAGACGATGCGGCGGCTCGAGGAGCACTACAAAGACATGCAGGACATCGAGTTCACCGTCGAGGACGGCCGGCTCTACCTCCTCCAGACGCGAAGCGCGAAGAGAACGGCGGCCGCCGCGCTCAAAGCCGCCGTCGAGATGGTCGACGAAAGCCTGATCACGCGCGAGGAAGCCGTGGCGCGGATCGACCCCGGCCAGCTCGACCAGCTCCTGCACCCGAGGCTCGACCCCGACGCAAGCTACGACGTCGTCGCCCGCGGCCTCAACGCGTCGCCCGGCGCCGCCTCGGGCGGGATCGTCTTCGACGCCGACACCGCCGAGGACCGGGGGCGAAACGGCGAGCCGGTGATCCTCGTCCGCTGGGAGACGACGCCGGACGACATCCACGGGATGATTGCGGCGCAGGGGATCCTCACCGCCCACGGCGGGATGACCTCGCATGCCGCCGTGGTCGCCCGCGGGATGGGCAAGCCCTGCGTGGCCGGCTGCGAGGCGCTCTCAGTCGATGCAAAGGCGAAAACGGCGTCGCTCAACGGCCTGAAGCTCGGGGAAGGCGATGTGATCACGCTCGACGGCGGCACTGGGGAGGTGATCATCGGCGAGATCCGGCTGATCCCGCCGGAGATCAACGAGGATTTCGAGACCGTCCTTGCCTGGGCCGACGATTTCCGCCGGCTGAAGGTGCGGGCGAACGCCGACACGCCGGAGGACGCTGCGAAGGCGCGTGAGTTCGGGGCTCAGGGAATCGGGCTGTGTCGGACCGAGCACATGTTCATGGCCGAAGACCGGCTCCCGGTCGTCCGGGAGATGATCATGGCCGCGAACGAAGACGAGCGGCGCGCCTCGCTCGACAAGCTGCTGCCGCACCAGCAGAGCGACTTCGAGGGGATCTTCGAGGCCATGGCCGGTCTGCCGGTGACGATCCGGCTGCTCGATCCGCCGCTGCACGAGTTTCTCCCCTCGCTCGAGGAGGCGAAAGACGACCGGATGCGGTCTCGGATTCGGGCCCTACAGGAGGCGAATCCGATGCTCGGGACGCGCGGCTGCCGGCTCGGGCTCCAGTATCCGGAGATCTACGAGATGCAGGTGCGGGCGATCATCCGCGCCGCGATCGCCGTGCGCGATCGGACGGGGGAGGCGCCGCTCGTCGAGATCATGCATCCGCTCGTCGGCTTCGAAGAGGAGCTGCGCCGGCTCCGAGAGCTCACGATCCACACGGCTTCGGCGGAGGGCGAGGTCGAGTACCTCGTGGGGACGATGATCGAGCTTCCGCGAGCCTGCGTCCGAGCGGACGAGATCGCCGAAGAGGCGGATTTCTTCTCCTTCGGCACGAACGATCTCACGCAAACCGCCCTGGGCTTCTCGCGCGACGACGCGGAGGGGAAGTTCCTCACCTTCTACCTCCAGGAAGGCGTGCTCGAGCGGAATCCGTTCGAGACGCTCGATCAGAGCGGGGTCGGCGACTTGATGCGGATCGCCGTGGAGCGCGGGCGCCGGGTGAAGCCGGAGCTCAAGCTCGGGATCTGCGGCGAGCACGGCGGTGAGGCCGAGTCGGTCGCCTTCTGCCATGGGCTGGGGCTCGACTACGTGTCGTGCTCGCCGTACCGCGTTCCGCTCGCCAGGTTGGCCGCGGCGCAGGCCGTGCTCGAGGAGGCCGGCGTCGAGGCGGTCTCGGTCGGCGGCTGAGCAGGAGGGCCCTCCTAGACGTAACCCTGGACGCGCCAGTAGGCGATCGCGATGCTGATTGCGCCGATCACCAGCACGCCGACGATCCCGACGAGGCCGGGACGGCCGTAGACAGCGTGCGTGCGCCCGAAGCGTGAGAGCGCGAGCATTCCGAGTGCGCCTCCCACCAGGCCGCCGAGGTGTCCGCCGATCGAGATTCCGGGCACTGCGAACGTGAACACCAGGTTGAGCACGATGATGCCGAGTGCGCCGCCGCCGAAGACGTGCGTGCCCTGTCGCTCGAGCACGACGGCAGCGCCCAGGATGCCGAAGATCGCGCCGGAGGCTCCGACCGTGACGCTCGTCGGTGCAAAGAGCAGGGCTCCGGCCGAGCCGGCGAGGCCCGAGACGAGGTAGAGCAGGAGGTAGCGGCCGCGTCCGATTGCCAACTCAACGGCCGAGCCGAACCACCAGAGAGCGAGCATGTTGAAGGCAAGGTGAATCGGCCCGTAGTGGAGAAAAGGCGCGGTGAAGAGCCGCCACCAGTCCCCCGCGGCGACCGCCGGGCCGTAGAGAGCGCCTTCGGTGAAGATCCGATTGCCGGTCCCGTTGATGTCTCCCCCGGCCGCCAGCTCGAGCAGGTAAATACCCACGTTCATGGCGACGAGGATCTTGGTGACGATCGCGCCGCTTCCCTCGTAGCTGGCGCGGCGGACACCTTGCTTCACGCGTGCCGTCCCCTGCGCCTGTCCGGCGTGCTCGGGGCAGCGGATACCAACCGGCGCGAAGACCATGCAGTCCGGGCAGATCGGGCGGCCGCATTCCGAGCACGAGACCATCGTCTCCCGGTCGGGGTGGCGGTAGCAGTACATCGGCTCGGCCATCGGCCTCGGTAGCGTAGTTCTGGGATGCGCGCCCATGTGGCCTTCACGCCGGACCAGGTGCTCGAGGCGCCGGTCGCGGTCGTCGTCGACGTGCTACGGGCGACATCGACGATCGCCCAGGCACTCGCGAGCGGCTACAAGCACGTCTACTCCTGCCGCGAGGTCGAGGACGCCCGGGCGCTACGGGACAAGTTGGGGGAGGGGCTCCTCGGCGGCGAGCGGAATGCTGTGCAGATCCCGGGATTCGACATCGGTGCCTCGCCGCGTGAGGTGTTGAAGCCCCGCGGCGAGACGCTGATCTACTCGACGACGAACGGGACGCGGGCAGTGCTGGCGGCGGTGTCCAGATGCCGGGAGGTGCTGCTTGGGAGCCTCCTGAATCTGGAGGCCGTGTCGCGGGCGGTTCACAGCGACTCTGTCGTCGTCTGTGCCGGCTTCCAGGGGCAGTTCGCGCTGGACGACGCGTACTGCGCCGGTCGCATCGTCGAGCTTCTGGGGGCCGATGGATCGGACGCGGCGAAGGCGTCGGTGGTGCTCGCGCGCGCGTTCCCGACGGCGTGGGACGGCCTGATGGCTCGAACCTACGGCCCGCCGGGGCTCGAGGAGGACATCAAGTTCTGCGCCCAAGAGAGCGTCCTCGACGTCGTTCCACGGGTGAGCCGCATGGTCGACTCGTCGGCCGAGATCACGCTCTAGCGCAGACGACGGGGGAAGAACGGGGAGATCTCGGGTTTCCAGAACGATCCAGTGTTGACACCGAACATGTGTTCGTGATAGAACACATGTTCGGTCATGATTGCCTGCCTTGCCATCCCTGCTTTCGAGCTTCGCGCCGCGCTTCGCAAGCGGCCCAGCGTGGCTCTTCAGCCCGCCGCGCTCGCGCCTCCTGACGGCGCCGAGCCGCTGATCGGGTCAGTCACCGCCGCGGCGGACCAGGCCGGCGTCAGGCCCGGCATGCGCATGGGGGAGGCGCTCGCAACCTGCCCGAAACTCGTCCTCGTCGAGCCCGATCCTGCTTCAGCCGAGCGTGAGTGGGAGGAGATCGTCCGCAGCCTCGAAGACTCCGGTTTCGCCGTCGAGTCTGCCGTGCTCGGCACCGCCTACTTCGACACGCGCGGGGTGGAACGCCTCTACGGCGGCCTCGAATCAGCGCTCAAGCGCGCCCTCGCCGCAGTCGGCTCACACTGGGACGCGCGCGTTGGCGCGGCCGGTCGCCGCTTTGCCGCACTCGCGGCTGCCAACGTCGCGCGCCCAGGCCAGGCGCTGATCGTCTCGGACGAGCGCACGAAGGAATTCCTCGCACCGCTTCCGCTCCGCCTGCTGGGATTGGACGAGCGCCGCCGTGAGGAGCTGGAGGCGCTGGGCGTGAAGCGTGTCGGACAGCTTGCCGGGCTCCCGGGCGCTGCTGTGGCCGAACGACTGGGACCGGACGGTCGCAGCGCCTGGGGCCAGGCGAGAGGAGGGAAGCGCGGTCGAATCATCGGCCGGCGCCCACCGGCCGAGATCTTCGAGGTGCTCGAGTTTCCGGAGGCGGTCGGCAACGAGCTGACGCTTCGGCGGGCGCTTGCCACGCTTGTCGACCGGACGCTCAGCAGGCACGAGCGCGGAGATCGGTTCATCCGAAAAGTTGCGCTCTCGGCACGACTCGTGGGCGGAGCGTCCTGGCGCCGGACCCTCACCTTCCGCGACCCGGCCGCGGAGCCCGACCGCCTTCGCATCGCGCTCGGGCCGAAGCTGAACGATCTGCCCGCCCCGGTGCTGGCGCTCCGGCTGGAGCTCACGGAGCTCACGGAGTCGCGCGGGCAGCAGCTCGAGCTCGTCAAGCCGGAAGGCTTCGAGCTCCAGACGAGGCTGAAGGAGGGGTTGCGGCAGGTGAAAGCGAGTACCGGCGGCGGAGCGGTCGCCAGTGTGGTCGAAGTCGCGCCGTGGTCGCGGATTCCGGAAGCACGAGCGCTGTTCGTTCCGCGGGACGACTAGGAGAGGCTCCAGCACGATGAGCCTTGTGCCGCCGGGCCGCGCTGGGCGGCGCGAATGCGGCGTCCTCAGTCGCGCCCGTATCGCTTGGGATACGGGCGCTCCCTGCGTCCTTGCCTCGCACCACCCATCGCACCCCGGCGACGAAGCTCACCATGCTGAAGCCTCTCAATGAGCCTCGGCGTGCCCTCGTCGAGCCACGGGCAGACGGGGCCCCGCGTCTCGTCAATCGCCTGACGGTCGAGCTGATCCGCGAGGAGTGGCGCGTCGTCGACCGCTGGTGGACGGAAGACCCGGTCAACCGGCGCTACTTCGACGTGGTGCTGGAGAGCGGCCAGAACGTCGTCGTCTTCCACGACGACGAGCACGGCCGCTGGTTCAGCCAGCGAGGGGCTTAGAGTTGCGCCGTGACGCTGCTCTGGTTCTTCGTCTGGTTCATCTGGAACCTCGTCGGGGACAACGAGCCGCTGACCTTCGATCCCGTCAACTGGTGGGCAGGACTCTTGCTCCTGGCGATCGCGGTCGACCTCGCCGGCGTCCACGCGCGCCGCTGAGGCGGTCCCTAGCGGCCGCGGGCGCGCGCAGCGAAGCCCGCGTCGGGCGCGTGCATGTTGAGGAAGCGTGCCGGCGCGATCGGGCGGAAGCCGTGGGTGACGTTGGGCGGCGCTGCCACGTACGTCCCGGCGCTTGCGCGGGCCGTCTCGTCGCCGAGGAGGAAGTCGACCTCGCCGTCGAGGACGAAGAACGAGTCGACGTGGTCGTCGTGGTAGTGGGGATCGACACCTTCCCAGCGCTCGTCGAAGGTCATCTCGAACATGGAGAGCTGCGGTGTCTCGGCCCTGATCATGTTCTCGAGCAGCCGGCGCTTCAGCCGCTCTCCGCCGTCCGGCCCCGCCACGATCGCCTCGGCGGGTTCGTACGGCTCGTCGACGTCGTAGCTGTCCCACGAGAACTCCTCACCGGCGACCGCGTGACGCAAGTACTCGATGAAATCGCCGTCGGGGGCGTGGATGTTGAGGTACCGCGCTCCGCCCGGGCCCGGGTTCGTGAAGGCGTGGACGATGTTCGGCGGGACGGCGACCGATGTGCCGGCCGGAGCCAACAGCGTCTCGGTCCCGTTCGTGAACTCGAGCTGCCCCTCGAGGACGTAGAACGCATCGACGTGCTCCTTGTGGAAGTGGGGGCCGGGGCCCTCGAAGTCGGGCCCGACGTTGACCTCGTTGACAGAGATCTCGGGCCGCTCGAGCTTCACGACGATTCGCTCGTTGAGCCGCTCGCCCTCGCCGGGGCCTAGGAGTACGACTTGTCCTACGTCGAGCTCCATGCACACTCAGCCTATTCGTTTCTCGACGGCGCCTCGCTGCCCGAGGAGCTGGCGGTGCGGGCGGCGGAGCTCGGCTACGAGTCGCTTGCACTCACCGACCACGACGGCGTCTACGGCTCGCTCGAGTTCGCGCATGCGGCGAAGGCGTTCGGCATCCGGCCGATCACCGGCGCCGAGGTCGCCCTCGCCGACGGCTCGCACGTCACGCTGCTCGTCGAGAGCCAGCGCGGCTACGCCAACCTCTGCCGGCTGCTCACCGCGGCGCACGCACACACCCGCCCGAAGGAGGGCGATCCGGCCCTGGAGCCAGCCCTCGACCAGGCCCTCCTTGAGGAGCTGAACGAGGGTCTCGTCTGCCTCTCGGGCTGCTCGCGCCTGGGGCTCGCCGTCCGGAACCCCAACGCCGCGGCACGCCTCGCCAGGGCCTTTGGCCCTGAGCGCTTCTTCGTCGAGCTCCAACGGCCGTTCGAGCGCGGAGACGAGCGGCGGAACGCACGGCTGCGCGACCTCGCCGAGGCCCTGAAAGTCGAGCCGGTCGTCACCGGCGACGTTCATGCCCACGATCAGGCTCGGGTGCGACTGCAGGACGCGCTCGTCGCGATCCGCCACCGCACGTCCCTCGAGGGCTCGGAGCCGGAGCGCCGCGGGAACCACGAGGCGATCCTCCGCGCACCGGCAGAGATCTCGGACCGGTTCCCGCTCGACCGTGAAGCGGTCGAGCGGAGCGCACTCGTTGCCGAACGCTGTGAGTTCGACCTGACCCAGGAGCTCGGATATCGCTATCCAGACTTCTCGGACAAGGCCGAGCCGGCCATGAGTCAGCTCGCCGACGTCTGCAACCACGCACTCGGAGCGCGCTACGACGCAAGTAACAAGTTGTTACTTGCTGAGGCTCGCGCCCGCCTCGACGAGGAGTTGAAGCTGATCGACGAGCTCGGCCTCGCGGGCTTCTTCCTGCTGCACCACGAGGTGCTGGAGCTCGCCCGCGACGTGGCGAACGAAGTCCGTGGCCGCGATTCGCCGCGCAACTCACTCCCACCCGGACGGGGACGCGGCAGCTCGGTCGGCTCGATCGTTTGCTATCTGACGGGGCTCTCGCACGTCGATCCCGTCGAGGCCGAACTGTCGCTCGGGCGCTTCATCAACCGCGAGCTCGACGCTGTCCCCGACATCGACCTCGACTTTCCGCGCGACATCCGCGAAAAGCTGATCGTTGCGGTCACCGAGCGCTACGGCCGCGAGCACGCCGCGCTCGTCGCCAGCTTCGCGACCTACCGCTCACGAGGAGCGATCCGGGACGTCGGCAAGGCGCTGGGCCTCCCGTTCGGCGAGCTCGAGCGGCTCGCGCGGGTCTCGGACGGCTGGAACGCGAGGCGCGTCGCCGAGGAGCTCCGGCTCGTGCCCGGCTTCGAGGACAAGGCGGACTCGCCCCGCTGGCGCGCCTTCGCCGAGCTGACGCACGAGATCGCGGGCCTCCCCCGCCACATCTCGCAGCATCCCGGCGGGATGGTGATCTCATCCCGGCCGCTGGTTGAGCTCGTACCCGTCCAGCCGGCAGCCATGGCCGGCCGCCAACTCTGCCAATGGGACAAGGATTCCTGCGACGACGCCGGCTTCCTCAAGATCGACCTGCTCGGGCTCGGGATGCTCTCCGCGGTCGAAGAGTGCGTCGACCAGATCGCACAGCTGCGCGGCGAGCCGATTGACCTCTCGCGCATCCCGCTCGACGACGAAGAGGTGTATGCGCAGATCCAGGACGCGGACACCGTCGGCGCCTTCCAGATCGAGAGCCGCGCGCAGATGCAGAGCATCCTCCGCACGAGGCCGGAGACGCTCGAGGACATCATGGTGCAGGTCGCGCTCGTCCGGCCCGGCCCGATCCAGGGCAAGGCTGTCCACCCGTACATCGCGCATCGCCAGCGGCTTCGCGAGGATCCGAGCTTCGTCCCGCCCGTCGATCATCCGCTCCTCGCCGAGCCGTTGAAGGACACGCTCGGTGTCGTCGTTTTCCAGGACCAGGTGCTGGAGGTGGCGATGGCGCTGTCAGGCTTCAGCGTCGGTGAGGCGGAGGGTCTGCGCCGCGCGATGAGCCGCAAGCGGAGCGAGGCGGCGCTGGAGGCGTACCGCAAGCGCTTCGTGGAGGGAGCGGCGGCGAACGGTGTCGAGGGGCAGCTCGCGAACGAGATCTACGACAAGCTCGTCGGCTTCTCCGGCTTCGGGTTCCCGAAGTCGCATGCCGCGGCGTTCGGGCTGCTGGCCTACCAGTCGCAGTGGCTGCGCTGCCACTATCCGGCCGAGTTCCTGGCCGCGCTCCTGAACGCGCAGCCGATGGGCTTCTATCCGCCTGCGACTCTCGTCCGGGACGCGCAGCGGCATGGGGTGGAGGTGCTCCCGCCCGACGTGAACCTCAGCGAGGCGAAGTGCGTTGTCCACGACGGCAAGGTGCGGATCGGGATCGAGTACGTGACCTCGATCGGGGACGACGATGCCAAGGCGCTGGTCGAGGAGCGAGAGCGCGGCGGCCCGTTCCGATCGGTGCGCGATCTGGCCCAGCGGGCGCCGCTCCGACGTGAGGGGCTCGAGGCGCTGATCTCGAGCGGCGCGTGCGCCGAGTTCGGACATGAGCCGCGGCCGCTGCTCTGGGAGGCCGGGCTGGCCCCGCGGTCGGCGTCGGTTCCCGGCTCGGGAGGGGAGGAGCGCCAGCTGGCGCTGTCCCTGGATCCCACGGTCGAGACGCCGGAACTGCCAGAGCCGACCGAGTGGGAGCGGATGCTGACCGACTACCGGACGACGAGCCTCACCGTCGGCATCCACCCAATGGAGCTCCTGCGCCCCCACCTCACCCAACCTGTCATTTCGAGCCACGAGCTGTCTCTGACACCAGACCGGTCCGAAGTGGCCGTGGCGGGGATGGCGATCGCGCGCCAGCGGCCGGCGACTGCGAACGGCGTCGTCTTCATGCTGCTCGAGGACGAGTTCGGGCAGATGAACCTGATCGTCCCGCCGACGGTGTACGACCGTCACCGCGCGATCGTCCGCGGCGAGCCCCTAATCCTCGCGCGCGGGCGCTTCGAGCGGCAGGGGCGAAACCAGAACGTGCTCGTGCGCGAGCTGGAGACGCTCGGCCCGCTCGCACGGCAGGTCGCTGACGTGCCGGAGCTCTCGTCGTCGCTTCCGCCCGCGCACCACTTCGGGCACCGCTAGGGAACGGTCAGAGCTCGTCGATCTCCAGTGCGAAGCGGGGGAGCTGACGCCGCACGGCCTCGTTGAAGGCGCCGACGTACTCCTCGGCCGCGTCGTCATCCAGCGTCGCGGCATAGCCGTCACGCATCTCGGCGAGGGTCTCCGTTCCGAACTCGACGAGCTCCTGAAAGCGGCCGAAGACCTCCTCCGCTTCGTCGCGATCAGCACGGTCGTAGGCCCGCTCAGCCTCGTCGACTCGGGCTAGGAACTCGGCGTCCTCCTGCTGGAACAGGTCGAGCTGGCGATCGATCAGCTCCGCGAACCGCCCGGGCACGCGCCCTAGAGTAGTTCCGTGATCGTCCGGACCTGGAACATTTTCCACGGCAACACGTTCCCGCCTGGGCGGAAGCGGTACGTGGAGCAGATGGTGCGGCTGGCGACGGCTGGCGGGCCGGACGCGGTGTGCCTCCAGGAGGTGCCACCGTGGTCGCTCGAGCGGCTCGGGGAGTGGAGCGGGATGCATGTGTTCGGCCGTGTCGCCGCCCGCCCCTCGATCGGACCGCTGCCCTCGACCGCCGAGCTCGGCCGGCACCTTACGGATCTGAACCCGGGTTTCTTTCGCTCGGGACTCGAAGGCCAGGCCAACGCCATCCTGGTGCGCCGCCCGATCCTGGCCCGCCATGTCCTGGCGCTGAACCCGTTCCGCTTTCGCATGGAGGTCGGGCGCCGTCTCGGCTTGCCGATCATCCGGCAGCTGGCGTGGGCGAAGGAGCGCCGCCAGGCGATCGCGGTCCGCATCGAAGGCGGCACGTTGCTCGTCAACCTCCATGCGACCCATGCGCGCGACGTGCGGATTCCGGAGGCGGAGGTCGAGCGTGCCGTGCACTGGGCCGGCGGGCTCGCTGGCGAGGATCTCTGCGTCTTGGCCGGCGACCTCAACGTCGACACGCATCGCTCCGAGGTCTTCGGGCGCCTCGACGGCTTCTCGGCTGCCGGCCCCGGCGTCGACCACGTGCTCGTCCGAGGCGCCGACGTCAGCCAGTACGACAGATGGGGCCGCGAGCGGCGCATGTACGCCGACCTCGTGCTTTCGGATCATGCCGCCGTCGAGGTGAAGGTCGGGTGACCTTTGAAGATGCGCGGTCCGCCTTCCCGGTCCTCGCGCGCTACGCGTACATGAACGCCGGGTCGGTCGGGCCGATGGCGCGGCAGACCTACGACGCCGTCGCCGATGCCGAGCGGGAGGAGCTCGGCCCGCGCGGAAGTCATCCGGCCTTCGAGCGGACAATCGAGCAGCGCGACGGATTGCGCGAAGTCGTTGCCGGCCAGATCGGCGTAGACGCGGAGAACATCTCGCTGGCGACGTCCACGTCAGAGGGGTGTCGGGTGGTGGTCGCAGGCCTTGGCCTCGGCCCCGAGGACGAGGTCGTCACGACCGACGCAGAGCACTTCGGCCTTCTGGGCCCGGTTCACGCCTCAGGCGCGCAGGTGCGAGTCGCCAAGGTTCGCGACCGCCCCGCCGCCGAGGCGCTCGCCGGGATCCTCGCGGAAGTCGGTCCCCGAACGCGGCTCGTCGCGCTTTCGCACGTCCTGTGGATCACAGGCCATGTCGTCCCGATCGAAGCGCTGAAGGAGGCCGTGTCGGCCCCTTTGCTCGTGGACGGCGCGCAGTCGGTCGGGGCGATCCCCGTGAACGCAAAGCCGTTCGACTTCTACACCGTGTCCGGCCAGAAGTGGCTGTGCGGCCCGAGCCCGACGGGCGGGCTCTACGTTCGCGATCCCGAACGTCTGCGCGTAGCCGCGCCGAGCTACTTCTCCCAGCGCTCCTATGAGCGCGGCGGCGCGTTCGTGCCCAGCGACGGCGCACGGCGGTTCGACCAGAGCTGGATCCCAGCCGCCTACATCGCCGGGCTCGAGGCCGCAATCGCCGCAGCCCCGGACTGGCGTTTCGAACGTTCGCGTGAGATCAGCGAGCGCTGCCGCGAGCGGCTCGTCGACGCGGGCTACGACGTCGTCACCGAGCCGGGGCACGCGAACCTCGTCTCCTGGCGCTGGGAGGGTGACACGAAGGAGGTCGTGAAGGAGCTCTACGAGGAGGGCGTGGTCGTTCGCGACCTTCCGGGAACCGACCTGATCCGAGCCTCGTGCGGCTATTGGACGAGCGACGGGGACATCGACCGCCTTCTCGCCGGGCTCAGGCCGTAGGTCGATAGTTACAACTTGTTACAAGCACGGGACCGCTCGAATCGAGCGCTACGAAAGGCGTCTCGGCGAGCAAGTTGCAAGTTGTTACTTGTCGAAACCGCGCGAAGCTGGGGAGCGCCGGCGGATCGCCTGAGTCAGGCGGCGTCGGCGGCGGTTCGAAGCCCGAGCTCGGCCGCGATCGGCTTCATCGCGTCCGTGACGGTCTGGATGTGCTCGTCCAGCTCGACGCCGAGGAGCTCCGCGCCGGCGTAGACCTCGTCGCGATGGACGCCGGCCGCGAAGGACGGCTGCTTCAGCTTCTTCTTCACGGACTTCGGAGTCAGGGTGTCGATGCCGTCCGGCCGCACGAGCCCGCAGGCGTGGATGAAGCCGGCGAGCTCGTCGCAGGCGAAGAGCGCGCGCTTGAGGTCGGTGTCGCGCTCCATCTGCAGATGCTCGGCGTGCGAAAGAACTGACTCGATGAGCTCCTCCGGATAACCCTCCTCGCCCAGGATCGCGGCGCCGTCCTGCGGGTGCTTGTCAAGAGTGGGATGGATCTCGTAGTCGAAATCGTGGAGCAGCGCCGTCGCGCCCCAGAACTCCTCGTCGGCGCCGAACTTGCGCGCATACGCGCGAACAGCGGCCTCGACCGCGAGCGCATGACGCAGGAGCGGCTGGCTCTTCGTATAACGGTTGAGGGTCTCCCAAGCCCGCTCCCGAGTGACCTCCATGACACTCAGTACGATAGTCCGCTCGTGTCCACGACTCTCGTCGCAGACGCACTGATGGAGAGCTTCGTCATCGAGGGGGGCACCCCCCTCGGCGGCCGCGTCTCCGCTGCCGGAAACAAGAACGGCGCGCTGCCGATCCTCGCCGCCACCCTGCTTGCGTCCGAGCCCGTGGTGCTGAGCAACGTCCCCCGGATCCGGGACGTCGAGACGATGCTGGCGCTGCTCGCGGATGTCGGCGCCGACGTCGACTGGTTAGGGAGGAACGAGGTGCGTGTCGATTCCGGCAATGCGAGCAAGGTGGAGCTCGACCCCGAGTTGTGCAGCCGGATCCGCGCGTCGTTCCTCATGGCCGGCCCGCTGCTCGCCCGCTTCGGCCGCGCCAGCGTTCCGCCGCCCGGCGGCGACGTGATCGGCCGGCGCCGGCTCGACCCGCACATCCACGCGCTCGCCGAGCTCGGCGTCGAGATCGAGCTCAACGGCCGCTTCGACATGCAGACGTCGGGCCTCCAGGGGCGCCGCATCTTTCTCGACGAAGCGAGCGTCATGGCGACGGAGAACGCGATCATGGCCGCGTCCGTCGCGCGCGGCGAGACCGTGATCGGAAACGCCGCCTGCGAGCCTCATGTCCAGGATCTCTGCCGGTTCCTCTGCTCTCTCGGCGCGAGCATCGAGGGAATCGGCTCGAACGTCCTACGGATCCGCGGCGTCCAGCAGCTTTCGGGCGGCGAGTGGCGGATCGCACCCGAGCACATCGAGGTCGCGAGCTTCATCGGGCTCGCGGCGGTGACCGGCGGGGACGTGACCGTCGACGACGTCGTCCCCGAGGACCTCGTCTCGATTCTTCCGGTCTTCTCCCGGCTCGGCGTCGAGGTCGAGCTGGGGGAGAACAGCGTGCGCATCCCGCCTGGTCAGGAGCTGAGGATCGAGGACGACCTCGGCGACCAGATCCCCAAGATCGAGGACGGCCCGTGGCCCGCGTTCCCGGCCGACCTGACCTCGATCGCGCTCGCCGTCGCGACCCAGGCGGAAGGCACAGTGCTCATCTTCGAGAAGATGTTCGAGAACCGGCTGTTCTTCGTAGACAAGCTGGTCGGCATGGGCGCCCGGATCATCCTGTGTGACCCCCACCGCGCCGTCGTCACGGGACCCGCGAGGCTGTACGGGCAGCGCATGGCCAGTCCGGACATCCGGGCCGGGATGGCGATGCTGATCGCGGGTCTCTGCGCCGAGGGCATCTCGACGATCGGAAACGTCGGCGAGATCGACCGCGGCTACGAGCGGATCGACGAGCGGCTCCGCGCGCTTGGCGCGCGCATCGAACGCGTGGAGAACGCCTAGAGGGCGCTTCGGCCATGCGGGCGGGGGAGGAGGCCACCAGGCTGCAGGCGCGAGTGTCGCTCGGCTCGAACGGGCGCACCGAGGTTTCCACGGGCCTGCCGGTGCTCGATCACCTGCTGGAGCTACTGGCGTCGCGCGCCGAGTTCGACCTGCAGCTGGAGGTGGCGCCCGGAGGGCCCGACGCGGCCACCGCCGCCGCCGGGCGAGCACTCGGAGAAGCGCTGCGCGACCTATTGGCGGAGGAGGGAGCGAAGGGGTACGGCTCGGCGATCGTCCCCGCCGACGAGGCGCTCGCGAGCGTCGCGCTCGAGGCGTCCGGCCGGCCGCTGCTCGTTTCGAACGTCGACCTGTCGGACGCACACGTCGCGGGCTTCGACCGCGACCTGGTCTCGGGCTTCCTCAGCGAGCTGGCGGACGCCGCAGGGCTAACGCTCCACGTGCGGCTCCTCCACGGCGAGGATGCGAGCCACGTGCTCGAGGCGATTTTCAAAGCCCTCGGAGGGGCGCTGGCGGCGGCCGGCGCGCCGCGAAAGGAGTGAGGATGGGAGAGAAGGAGGTCGTGCATACTGAGCGAGCGCCGGCGCCGTTCGAGGGCGCCCCGTACTCGCAGGCAATCCGCGCGAGCGGATTCGTCTTCGTGTCGGGCCAGCTCGCGCTGGAGCCCGACCACGCGGAGATCGTCGGCGAGTCGATCGAAGAGCAGACGGAGAAGATCTTCGACAACCTGCAGGTGATTCTCGAAGAGGCCGGCTCGGGCCTCGATCGCATCGTCAAGACGACGGTTTTCCTCCTCGATCTGGGCGATTTCGCGGGGATGAACGAGGTCTACGCGCGCCGCGTCGGACAGCCGCCGCCGGCTCGAGCGACGGTGGAGATTTCGAACCTTCCGTCAGGCGCAAAGGTCGAGATCGAAGCCATCGCCCTCGCCTAAGCAACAATTTCGGGCGTGAAGGCCACCGAGGTCATCGCGACCCACACCAACACCGACTTCGACGCGTTCGCGGCGATGTTCGCCGCGCGCCGCCTCTATCCGGACGCGGTCGTCTGCGTGTCCGGGGCGCTCAACCGCAACGTGCGGGAGTTCTACCGGCTACACGCGGACGAGCTCGGCGCTGTCGAGGTCTCCCGGATCGAGCCGGACGCGATCAAGCGGCTGATCGTCGTGGAGACGATGAGCGCGTCGCGTCTCGGCGAGCTCGAGGAGGTCGCGCTCGATCCGGAGGTCGAGAAGGTGATCTTCGACCATCACCATCGCGGCGAGCTGCCGGCGTGGGTAAAGCCGGAAAACGCTGTCGTCTCGCAGGACGGCGCACTGACGACGACGCTCGTCGGTGTCATCGCCGAGCGGGAGCTTTCGATCACGCCGCTCGAGGCCACCGCGTTCGCGCTTGCGATCCACGAGGACACGGGATCGCTGACGTACCCGACGGCCACCCAGCGCGACGCCGATGCACTCGCGTGGTGCATGCGCCACGGCGCGAGCCAGGAGCTCCTCGCCGGCTTCCTGCACACGCCGCTAACCGACGAGGAGCGCGGCCTGCTCGACGCGCTGATGTCCGCGATCGAGACCGAGCGCGTGGCCGGCGTGGAGGTGCTGGTGAGCGCGGCCTCCTGGCCGCGGCACGTCGACGGCGTCTCGAACCTCGCCCACAAGGTCGTCGATCTGACCGATGCCAGGGCACTGGTTCTGCTCGTCGAGATGGACGATCGCGTCTTCTGTGTGGCTCGCAGCCGCACGCCGGCGATCGACGCTGCTGCCATCGCCCGAGGACTGGGTGGCGGGGGCCACCGCGAGGCGGCCTCGGCGATGTTCAAGGGGACGCTCGAAGAGGCACGGGCGACGCTCCGAGAGGCGCTGGATTCGGCGGCCCACGAGCCGATCCGCGCCGAGCAGGTCATGTCCCGTCCGGCGCGCTCGGTCCCGCCCAACGAATCGGTCAGCCGCGCAATGGTCGCGTGTCAGCGGTACGCCCAGAGCGGGATCCTCGTCGTCGAGGAGGGACGTCTCGTCGGGGCCGTCTCCCGCGAGGATCTCGACAAGGCGATGGCCCACGGGCTTTCGCATGCACCCGTCAAGGGGATCATGAGCTCGCGCGTCGCAACAGTCGAGGCCCAGGCTCCACTGCCCGAGGTGCAAGAGGCACTCGCCGGCTCCTCGGACGGGCGGGTCGCGGTGCTCGAGCATGGAGACCTCGTCGGCGTCGTGACGCGGAGCGACCTCCTGCGGGCACTCGGTGAGCGTCCCGAGGCCGAGCCCGAGCCCGAGGCGAGCCTTGCCGACGAGCTCGCCCGCCTCGAGGACTTGGCGCCTGCCTTCGAGGCGATCGCGGCTGCGAGCGAGCCGTTCGACGGCGTCTACCTGGTCGGCGGCACCGTTCGGGACATCCTGCTCGGGGAGCCGAACTTCGACGTCGACATCGCTGTGGAGGGAGACGCGATCGCGCTTGCGCGAAGCGTCGCGGACGCGCTCGGCGGGCGGGTGCGCGCGCACCGGAAGTTCGGAACCGCGGTCGTCCTCTACGGCGAGGACCAGCGCATCGACGTCGTGACGGCGCGGACGGAGTTCTACGACGCTCCGGCTGCTCTCCCGAGCGTCGAGCACGCGACGATTCGCGAGGATCTCTTCCGCCGCGACTTCACCATCAACGCCATGGCCGTGTCGCTGAAGGGCGAGGACTTCGGCCGTCTCGTTGATCCCTTCCACGGGCGGCGCGATCTCGAGGCCAAGACGATCCGCGTCCTCCACAACCTGTCGTTCATCGACGACCCCACGCGAATCTTCCGCGCGATCCGTTACGAGAGCCGCTACGCCTTCCGGATGGACGACCACACCCAGCGGCTCGCCCGCGGCACGATCGAGATGGGGCTCGTCGGCGACCTCTCGTCGGCCCGGCTTCGCGACGAGCTCGTCGCTCTCCTGGAGGAAGGCGACGCAGGCACGTCGATCCTCCGCCTGGCCGATCTCGATGCGGGTGCAGCCATTCATCCGCATCTGGCGGCGGACGAGCCGGCGGTCGAGCTGCTCGGGCGGTTGACGGCGCTGAACGAGCGCTACAGCGCGGGGATCCCGGCCTGGCGGCTTGCGCTGGCTGCGCTGGGTCGGCGCCTGCCATCGGACGAGATCTACGACTGGCTGCGCCGGCTGAAGGTGCAGCGCCGCGACGCGGAGCGCATCGCCTGGGCCGTCACGGTCGGCCCGCGGCTCGTCGAGCGCCTGCGCGGCGATACCCCAGAGCCGGCGGAGATCGTGGCGCTCGCCGAGCCGTATGCCCCGGATGCGCCGCTCTTCGCCCTTGCGCTGGAGGACCCCGCGCCACTGCGCCGGTACTTCGAGGAGCTCCGGGACGTGCACCTGGAGGTGAGCGGAGCAGATCTCGCGGAGCTCGGCGTGGGGGAGTCGCCGCGCGTGGGGGAGATCCTCGCAGAGCTCCGTCGCCGCAAGCTGAACGGCCAGCTGGACGGCCGCGAGTCGGAGCTCGAAGCAGCCCGCGAGTTGATCTCTTGATTCGGTGGGAAACGTCCGGGCCTTACACGGTCGTGTTCTCGACACGTGTCGGCGGCGTCAGCCAAGGCCCGTACGAATCGCTGAACCTGGGGATCTTCACGAGCGACGATCCAAGCCGGGTGGTCGAGAACCGGCGACGATTGGCCGGCGAGGCCGTGATCGATCCGGAGCGCGCACGGATGGCCTGGCAGCAACACGGCGCCGAAGTTCGGCGCGCCTCGCCGGAGGGGATCCTCACGCCTGGGACGCAGCACGAGCCCTGCGACGGCTGGTGGAGCGACGAGCCCGGGCAGGGGATGATGCTTGTCACCGCTGACTGCCTCCCCGTTGCCATCGCCCGGGCGAACGGAGACCGCCCGGCGCTCGCGATTCTCCACGTCGGCTGGCGCGGCTTGCTCGCCGGGATCATCAAGAACGGCGTCGAAGTGCTCGGGGAGGCCCGGCTGACGGCAGCCGTCGGCCCGGGCATCGGGCCGTGCTGCTACGAGGTCGGCGACGACGTGGCGAAGCCGTTCACGGCGGAGTACGGAGCCGAGGTGCTCAACGACGGGCGGCTCGATCTCTGGCTCGCCGCGGAGCTGGCGCTGAACCGCGCGGGGGTGAGCGACGTCGAGCGCGCCGACCTCTGCTCGTTCTGCCATCCGGAGCTCTTCTTCTCGCATCGCCGTGACCGCGGCACCACCGGCCGTCAGGGCGTGATCGCCGCTGTCACCTGACGACGTTCGGGAGCGCTACGAGCGCGTCCGGGCCGAGGTCGGTCCGGAAGTGACCGTGGTTGCTGCCACGAAGTACGTGTCTGCAGAGGAGATGGGGATCCTGGCCGAGGCCGGGATCGAGGTCGTCGGAGAGAACCGGGCCCAGGATCTCGAGGTCAAGCATGCCGCGCACAGCGACGCGTTCCGCTGGCACTTCATCGGGCATCTGCAGAGCCGCAAGGTGAAGACCGTGAACGCGATCTGCGAGCTCGTCCACTCGCTGGACTCGGAGTCGGCGGCGCGCCGGCTCGAGATTCCGGCGCTCGTTCAGGTCAATCTCGCGGGAGAGGTGTCGAAGTCCGGTGTCCCGCCGGACGAGCTGGAAGCGTTCCTGGAGCGGGTCCCGGGCGAGGTCCGGGGGCTCTCGACGATGCCGCCGCTCGCCCGCGACCCCGAGGAGTCGCGGCCGTATTTCCGGCGCCTGCGAGAGCTCGCGGAGGGGCTCGGCCTCAAGGAGCTCTCGATGGGGACGAGCCAGGACTATCGCGTCGCCGCCGCGGAAGGCGCAACACTCGTCCGCGTCGGCAGCATCTTGTACGGCCGCGATCCCGGTTAACATCCCTGCTCAATGGGCTTTTCAGACGTCTGGAACCGGACCCTCGTCTACTTCGGCATCGCTGAAGAAGAAGACGAAGAGTGGGACGAGGACGGCTACGTCACGAACGAGGAGCTCGAGCGGACCTACGCCGAGCGCCCCAACGTCCGCCGTCTCTCCACGAGTCGCCGGCAGAACCAGTTCGACGACTGGACCGACTCCGAGCCGGCGCCCAGCCGAGCGGCATCGTCCCGCCAGCGGCGCCCGGAGCTGCAGCCCGTCCCGGCGCAGACGAGCTCGGTTCGCGTCCACCTCGTCGTTCCGCGGAGCTTCAACGACGCGCAGACGATCGCCGACCGCTTCAAGGACTACACACCGGTGATCCTCAACCTCCAGGGCATCGACTCGGAGCTCTCGAAGCGCCTGATCGACTTCGCCAGCGGTCTGACTTACGCCCTCGGCGGCGGGATGCAGCGAATCGCCGACAAGGTCTTCCTCCTGACCCCGGCGAACGTCGAGGTGTCCGCCGAGCAGCGCGCGCAACTCCTAGAGCACGGCGGCTTTTTTAACCAAGCCTGACGGCTTGGCCCAGTTTCCTTGAGAACACCTCCTTAACCCTGAGCCGCTCCGGCGGAACGAGCAAAAGCTCGTTCCGCGGCGGGTCCTTATTCGCCGCTGTCTTCGCGCTCCAAGAGACGGTGGAAGGCTGAGTACTGGCCGGCCTTTCCGACGGCCACCAGTGTGTCGCCCTGCTGGATCACGTCGTTCGGCTGGGCGCCGGAGACCGGCTCGGGCTCGCGGAGGATCGCGATGATCGTGATCCCCGTCTTCGCCCGAAGCGCTGCCTCGGCCAATGTCTTGCCGATCAGAGGGCTCGAGTCGGGGACTGCGACCCATTCGATCGACAGCTCGCCGAGGGCCATCTCGAGCTCTTCGACGATCTTGGGCCGCTGGTAGGCGCCGCCGAGGACAGCGCCCAGCTGGCGAGCCTCGTCGTCGTCGAGCGTGATCACCGCACTCGGCTCGTCGTCGTCTGCGCGGCGAAACCAGTAGAGCTCGCGCTTCCCGTCGTTGTGGAGGATCAACGAGATCCGGCCGCCGGCGTCCAAGCGAAAGCCGTACTTGACGCCGACACCGGGCAAACGGGCTTCTCGGAGATCGATCGGCATTTACCTTCCCTCCGCGAGTTTAGTGCGCCTCCAAGCGATGCAAGCCTGCTTCTGGCCCGCGATCACGCGGCGCCAGAGCCCACCCTCGTCCTGACGAAGGCTGCCTAGCCTTGGCTGCGGACGAGTGCAGCCTCTGGCTTGGGTGCTCGCGACCCAGAAGCTAGGCAGCATCACTTGCCGGCGCACCCGGCATTGGGAAAAGACGGCGGCCGAGCAGCTTCGATTCCTTCATGAGCGCAAGACCGCGCGTCGCGGTGATGAGGACGTAGAGCCCGGCGAACGCCGCCAGCTCTGCCTGCCTGCCCGAAGAGATGGCCGGGTTCTCCGAGGCGAGTTGCGCCAGGATGACGGTGAACTCGCCGTGGGCGATGAGCGCGACGCCTGCGTTGAAGCTCTGCCGTCTCGTGAAACCGCCGACGCTCCCCGCGAGCATCGTGCCCGCGATCTTGCCGATCACCGTGACGACGACGGCCCCGGCGAGGATCCAGCCCACGTCGCCGATCGCACCGACGTCGATCGACAGGCCGAACACGAAGAAGAACAGCGCGGCGAAGACGTCACGCCAGCTGAAGAAGCGCTCCTCGATCTCCTCGCGCACCGAGGTCTCGGAGAGCACGACGCCAGCCATCAGCGCGCCGATCGCCTCGGAGAGGTCGAGCTCCTGCGCGATCGCGCTCATGCCGACGACGAACGCAACGACCGCCAGCAAGAAGAACTCACGCGGCAGCCAGTCGAGGAAGCGGTCGATCGCGCTGCTCAGCCAGTGCGATGCTGCGAGAGCTAAAGCGATGAAGCCGACCGCTTTTGCGACGATCAGCAACGTCTCGCTCAGCTCGCCGCCGCCGCCGGAGGCGAAACCGAGAACCACAGCGAGAACGAGGTCCTCGGCGACGAGAATCGCGAGGATGAGATCGGTCTCGTCGTCGGCCAGACGTCGGAAGTCGATAAGGCCCTTCACGGTGATCGCGCTCGACGACACATAGATGGCCGCAGCGAGGATGAGAGCAGCGAAGTCGAGCCCGAAGGCGGCCACGCCGACGATCAGGCCGAGGCCGGCGTTCACGGCGAAGTCGATCGCGCCTCCGAACAGCGCGTGTCGTCGGCTGCGAACGACGCGGCCGATCGTGAACTCGAGTCCGAGGAAGAAGAGCAGGAAGACGATCCCGAGCTGGGCCACGAACTCCGTGACCTCCGAAGGCTCGACCAGCGCGAGCTGCTTCGGCTCGTTCGGGCCGAGCAGGAGGCCGGCGAGGAGGTAGGCGGGGATCGCAGAGAGCCCGAAGCGGCTCGCCACGAGCCCGAGACCCCCGAGCAGGGCGAGTGTCACGGCGAGCTCGGCGAGTGTCATCGGCGGGAGGCACCGAGTCTAAGAGGGTTGAACCGCAGGGGAACCGCTCGGAAAGCAGAAAATGCAGCCAGTGGGTGCGGTAGGCGCAGCTTCGATCCTGCTCGCGGACTGGGTCTCGTCGGCGCAGAACTTCGTGCAGGTCTTCGTGTGGGTCTACGTGCTCCTGATCTTCGCGTACGTGCTGATGTCGTGGATCCGCCTGCCGTATTCGATCTGGCTGAGTCGGATCCAGCGCTTCCTGTACGACGTCTGCGACCCGTACCTTCGGCTCTTCAGGCGCATCCTTCCGCCCCTTGGGCCCCTGGACCTCTCCCCGATGATTGCCGTGATCGTGCTCTTCATCGCCGGCCGTGTCGCGATCTCGCTGCTCGACCGATTCCAGTGAGAAGGAGGTGAAGAATGGGACTGACGCCGGTTGAGATCCACCATGTGCCGCTCGGCCGCGGCGTCTGGGGCTACCGTCGCAACGCTGTCGATCGTCTGCTCGAGGAGGTCGCGACGAGCTACGAAGACGTGTGGCGGGGCCGAGCCGAGCTCACGGACAAGGTCGAGAGCCTGGAGGCCGAGCTCGAGCGGCACCGCGAGCTCGAGTCGCTCCTCCGCAAGACGCTCGTATCCGCGGAATCCGCCGCCCAGGAACAGCGGGAGGCGGCGCGCCGGGAGGCGGGGCGGATCGTCGAGGAGGCGAATGTCGAGGCACGGCGGATCACGTTCGCAGCGACCGCCGAGCGCGAGCGGCTCATGAACGACATTCGGCGCCTGCGCGAGCTACTCCAGACCGCCCTGGCGACGGTCGACGAGGTGCCCGGCGCTGACGAAGTCGCCGCAGCCTAGAATCTGAGCGTGGGAGGGCCTTCAACTCGTCTCCGCCTGCGCGTCATTCCCGGCTCGGGAGCGCCGGGCGTGGTCGGCCGTTATGGCGAGGCGTGGAAACTCCGCGTCTCGGCTCCTCCTGAGCGCGGCAAGGCAAACCAGGCTGCGCTCGAGCTGCTTGCGCGCACCCTCGGCCTCGCGCCCGGAAACCTCCGCCTGGTGACGGGCCACGGCGGACGGGACAAGACCGTGGAGGTCAGCGGCCTGACCGCCGACGAAGCCGAGCGAAGGCTCGCACTCGCCGGATGAGCGCAGTCGACACGGAGAATTTCCGCCGGCTCCTGCTCCACAAGCGACAGTCTGTCGTCGGCGCGATCGAGTACCTCCACCAGGAGAACTCGGGCACGCTCGTCGAGGAGACCGGAGAGCTGGTCTCGGGCAGCGCGGATCAGCACATGGCAGACACGGCGACCGAGACGGTCGACCGGGAAATCGACTACACGCTCGAGGAGCACGACGAGCGTCTGCTCGAGGCCATTGATGCCGCGCTCGTCAGAATCGACGCGGGCACCTACGGCCAATGCGTCAACTGTGGGGCCGCGATCGCCCCCGAACGGCTCGAGGCGATGCCTTGGGCGACCCTGTGCATCGAGTGCAAACGGAGAGAGGAACGGGGCTAGAGCAGGGTCGGCGGTCCGACACCGAGATTCGGGTCGGGTCGGCGACGAACGGGGTCGTCCCCCAGTGGGCCGCCGGGCGTTCGCTTGCCGCGGGGTGGCGCCAGTGGGTCGCGCTCATTGCCGTCGCCCTGGCGGCGGTCGTCGCCGACCAGGTGACGAAGGCGATCGTTGCTTCCGAGCTCGAGCTGGGGGAGTCGGTGGACGTCATCGGGCCGCTCTCGATCCATCACGTGCAGAACTCCGGCATCGCCTTCGGCCTGTTCCCGACGGCGACTGCGGCAGTCATCCTCCTCACCGGCGTCGCCGTCGCCTGGATGCTCGTCTTCTTCGCCCGCTCCGGCGCACGGCACCCGATTCTCCCGGTCGCGCTAGGGCTGCTGCTCGGCGGCAGCCTCTCGAACCTGATCGATCGCGTGCGCCTGGGGCACGTGATCGATTTCCTGGACTTCCGCTTCTGGCCGGCCTTCAACCTCGCGGACGCCTTCATCGTCGGCGGCGTCGCGGTGCTGATCGGCGCGTTGTTGCTCGCCGATCGCGACCCTCGCCGTGCCCCGACCCTCAAGGCTCCGGATCAAGGTCCCTAGCGAGGCGGCCGGGCTTCGGCTCGACCGCTTTCTCGCGGGCCTTCCCGAGGTTGGCTCGCGGACCGCGGCCGAGCGGCTGCTCGCCTCGAGCTCGGTGCTCGTCGACGGCGCCGAGGCAGGGAGGAGCGCTCGACTAGTCGGCGGCGAGGAAATCGAGCTGGAACGGACTGAGGGCCCTGCGCCGCTCGAGCCCCAAGAGGTGGGACTTCGGGTCGTGTACGAAGACGAGCACCTGCTCGTCGTCGACAAGCCGGCGGGTGTCGTCGTCCATCCGTCGGCCGGCCACGACACCGGCACGCTGGTGCACGGCGTGCTGGCGCACGGCGCGGCCGGCGGGGAGGCGGAGCGGCCCGGAATCGTGCACCGGCTCGACCGCGACACGTCGGGGCTGCTGGTCGTCGCGCGCTCGGAGGAGGCGCACGAGCGGCTGAAGCGGCTCGTCCAGCGGCGCCGGCTCGAGCGGACCTACCTGGCTCTGGTGCGCGGCCGGCCGCGATCACGGGCGGGGCGCGTCGAGGCGCCGATCGGTCGCGATCGCCGCGATCCGACGCGACAGTCGCTCGACACCGATCGTCCCCGGGACGCCGTGACGCACTTCGAGCTCGTGGAGCAGCTCGACGAGTACGCGCTCCTGCGCGTTCGGCTCGAGACAGGGCGCACGCATCAGATCCGCGTCCACCTGGCCGCGATCGACCTTCCGGTCGTCGGCGACCCGGTCTACGGCGTACCCGAGCCCGCACTGGGAAGGCAGTTCCTCCACGCCACCCGGCTCGCCTTCACGCACCCGTTCACCGGCGAACGGGTGGAGACAGAGTCGCCGCTTCTGCCGGAGCTGAGCCGGTATCTCGACCAGCTTCGCTAGAATCGCCCGTCCGGAAACCGACCCGGTGGACCGGCGTCGTGGCGGTGCCCGCCCTGAGCGGGTCCACGTCGTCCCACCGGCGCAAGACTTGAACCAGAAGAAGGGGGAGACCCACGAATGTCAGTCGTCTCGATGAGAGACCTCCTGGAGGCCGGGGTCCACTTCGGCCACCAGACTCGCCGCTGGAATCCAAAGATGCGGCGCTTCATCTTCACGGAGCGCGGCGGCATCTACATCATCGACCTGCAGCAGACGGCCGAGCTCCTCGACCGGGCTTACGAGTTCGCGCGTGAAGTGGCCGGCCGCGGCGGGACGATCCTCTTCGTCGGCACGAAGAAGCAGGCCATGGACGCGATCGCCGACGAAGCGACCCGCGTCGGAATGCCGTATGTGAACCACCGCTGGCTCGGCGGGCTGCTCACGAACTGGCGGACGATGTCTGCGCGGATCGACCGCATGCACGAGCTGCGCCGCCTCAACGACGAGGGCCAGCTCGACCTCCTTCCGGCGAAGGAGCGGCTGACCATGCTGAGCGAGCTCGAGAAGCTGGAGGCGAACCTCGGAGGCGTCGCCGACCTGAAGCGCCAGCCGGACGCCGTCTTCGTTGTCGACCTCCGCAAGGAGCAGATCGCCGTGCGCGAGGCACGCCGCTTGGGCCTACCGATCGTGGCTCTTGTGGATACGAACTGCGATCCCGACGAGGCCGACTACGTCATCCCGGGCAACGACGATGCGATCCGGTCCTGCAGCCTGGTGATCCGCGCGATCGCCGACGCGATCGAAGCCGGAAAGCAGCAGGCCAGGCCCGAGGAGTTCGAACCGGCAGCGGCTGTCGCGAACGGCCAGCCCGAGGAGCAGGAAGCGCCGGAGGCGCCCGATCCCACGCCCGAGCCGGAGCCGGAGCAGGAGCAGCAGCCCGAGACGGCGCCGGAGCCCGAGCCCGAGCCCGAGTCCGAGCCACAGACCGAGACGGCGCCGGAGCCCGAGCCACAGATCGAGACCGCGGAGGAGAGATCCAATGGCTGAGATTCCGGCGACCCTGGTCAAGGAGCTCCGCGACGAGACGGGCGCGGGGATGATGGACGCCAAGCGCGCACTCGAGGACACCGAGGGCGACCTCGAGAGCGCCAAGAAGCTCCTGCGCGAGCGCGGCATGGCCGAGGCCGGCAAGCGAGCCGGCCGTGAGACGACCGAGGGCATCGTCCTCGCCCGCGTCGGCGACAGGTACGGGACGCTCGTGGCCGTCGGCTGCGAGACGGAGCCGGTCTCCAAGAACGACGAGTTCCTGGCCTACGCCCAAGAGGTCCTCGACGCGGTCGAGCAGAATGGCCCCGGCGCGGAGGAATCGCTCGAGGACGAGCGGATGGAGCTCGTCGGCAAGATCGGTGAGAACATCGCCGTCCGCGGGGCGACTCGGTTCGCGAAGCAGGGCGACGACGAGGTCATCTCGGCCTACGTTCACCCGCCGGCGAACAAGATCGGCGTGCTCGTGCGGGCCCGCGGGCCGGCCGAGATCGCAAGGCTCGTCGCTATGCACATCGCCTTCGCGGCGCCGCTCTACGCCACGCGCGGAGAGATCCGGGAAGAGGACCTGGCGACGGAGCGCGAGATCTTTGCGAAGCTCCCGGAGGTGCAGTCCCGGCCAGAGGAGCACCGAGAGAAGATCGTGGAGGGCATGCTCTCCAAGCGCTTCTTCGGCCAGAACGTCCTGCCCGACCAGGAGTGGATCCACGACACGGGCAAGACCGTCGCCAAGGCACTCGAGGAGCACGAGCTCGACGTCCTCGAATACCAGCGCTACAGCCTTGCCGAGTAGTAACAGCGAGGTCGACGGCAGACCTGCATTCCGCCGGGTGCTGTTGAAGCTCTCGGGCGAGGCCCTGATGGGCGACAGGGACTACGGCATCGATCTACACGAGATCGAGCAGATCGCCGAGGAGATCGCCGAGCTCCACGAGCGGGGCATCGAGATCGCGATCGTGGTCGGCGCCGGGAACATCTATCGCGGGATGAGCGCCGCGGCAGAGGGGATGGACCGTGCCACGGCGGACTACGCGGGCATGCTCGCCACGGTGCTGAACGCGCTCGCGCTCCAGGACGTCCTCGAGCACAAGGCCCTCCACACACGCGTGCTCTCGGCAATTCAGGTGTCCGAGGTGGCGGAGCCGTACATCCGCCGCCGCGCGATCCGCCACCTGGAGAAGGGCCGCGTCGTCATCTTCGCGGCCGGCACGGGCAACCCGTTCTTCACGACCGACACCGCTGCAGCGCTCCGCGCGCTCGAGATCGGTGCCGACGCGATCCTCATGGCGAAGCACGCCGTCGAAGGCGTCCTCGAAGGCGATCCGCGCACCGATCCGGACGCCGAGCTGCTCCCGGAGCTCACGCATCTCCAGGCAATCGAGCGCGGTTTGCGCGTGATGGACACGACGGCGCTTTCCCTGTGCATGGACAATGGGCTCCCGATCTACGTCTTCGCGCTCGCCGCGGGCAACATCACGCGGGTCGCTCACGGGGAGCGCGTCGGCACGATCATCTCGACCCCGGGAGGAAGCGCATGATCGACGAGCTGATTCAGGACGCCACGCGCCGGATGGACAGGTCCGTGGAGTCCATGCACGGCGAGCTCAACTCGATCCGCACGGGCCGGGCGTCGGCCGCGCTGCTCGACCGCGTGCAGGTCGACTACTACGGCCAGAAGACCCCGCTGAAGCAGCTGGCGACGATCAACGTGCCGGAACCACGCATGCTGACAGTCCAGCCGTTCGACCCCAACACGATCAAGGACATCGAGCGGGCGATCCAGGAGTCCGACCTGGGGCTCAATCCGTCCAACGACGGGAAGCTCATTCGCCTCCCGATACCGCAGCTGACCGAGGAGCGGCGCCAGGAGCTCGTGAAGGTCGCTCGGCAGATCGCGGAGGAGGGGCGGGTCGCGGTGCGGAATGTCCGCCGTGACGTGATCCACCACCTGAAGGAAGAAGAGAGCGTGGGCGCCGACGACGAACACCGCGCCGAGGAGCGCGTGCAGAAGCTCACCGATGAGCACGTCAAGAAGATCGACGATCTCCTGAAGCGCAAAGAAGCCGAGATCACGGAGGTGTAAGTGGTCTTGAGCGGGCTGCTGGCCCGCATCCTCGGCCGCCGTGAACCGCCAGTTGAGCTCGGAGAGGGGCCGAACTCCGTCGCGATCATCATGGACGGCAACAGCCGCTGGGCGGCGGGCAAAGGGCTCCCCGTGGAGGCCGGCCATCGCGAAGGCACGCGAGCGCTCCGCCGGACGGTCGAGGCGGCGATCGACCTCAACATCCGCTCGCTCACCGTCTATGCGTTCTCGACGGAGAACTGGCTCCGTCCACCCGGTGAGGTCGACGCCTTGATGGAGATCTTCGGGGAGACGATTCGCCGCGAGCTCCCCGATCTGGCCGAGCAAGGCGTGCGGACGCGGTTCATCGGGCGTCGCGACCGCGTCTCGGACGAGCTGCTGCGTCAGATGGAGGACCTCGAGCTGGAGACCGCAGATCGGGACCGGCTCGAGCTCTGGATCGCGTTCGACTACGGGGGCAGATCGGAGCTGGCCGCCGCGGCGAAGCGCATCGTCGAGGCTGGCCTGATGCCGGAGGAGATCGACGAAGAGGTGCTCGAGGCGCACCTCTACGCGCCCGACATGCCGGAGCCCGACCTCCTGATTCGCACCTCCGGCGAGCTCCGGATCTCGAACTTCCTCCTCTGGCAGCTCGCCTACGCGGAGCTGGTCTTCACGGACCGCCTCTGGCCCGAGTTCGGTGAGGAGGACCTGCGGGCCGCCGTCCACGAGTACGCGGGTCGCAGGCGGCGCTTCGGGACCCGATGAACACGCTCGTCTCCCGTGTGGTCGTCGCGGTGGTCGCCCTGCCGGCTGTCTTCCTGTTGATCTGGGCCGGCGGCTGGTGGCTCGTCGCGCTCGGGGCCGTGGCCGGCGTCCTCGCGCTGCACGAGTTCTACGAGATGACGAGAGGGCTTCGCCCGGTGCTGCTCGCGTGCTACGCAGGCACGCTCGCCACACTGATCGGCGCCGAGTGGGGCCCGGAGTGGGCGCTCGGCGGCTTTCTCAGCACCTTCGGGTTCGCGTTCGTCTTCAAGGGTCTCGCGGGAACGCGGCCGACGACGCTGTCCGTTGCCGCCACCGTGCTGGGCGCGGCCTGGATCGGGCTCGGCCTTGCCCACATGATCTTCATCCGCGAGATCCCGGAGCACGGCGTTCTGGCCGCCTTCACGGTGATCCTGACCGTGTTCGCCGCCGATACGGCTGCCTATGCCGCGGGCCGGCTGTTCGGGCGGCACAAGCTTGCGCCGCGAACGTCGCCCGGAAAGACCTGGGAAGGGTTGGGGGTCGGAACGATCGCCGCAGTGCTCGTCCCGTTCTTCGCCTTCTACGAGCAGGGCCTCCTCGACATTCCCGAGTCGCTGATCCTCGGTGGCGCGATCGCCGTGGCTGCGCCGATCGGCGACCTCTTCGAGTCTGCACTCAAGCGTGATGCAGGGATCAAGGACTCAGGGCGGCTCCTGCTCGGCCACGGCGGGGTGCTCGATCGCATCGACGCGTTGCTGTTCGCGGCAGTCGTGTCGTTCTACGTGCTCGCCGCGTTCGGCGCGACCTAGGCGGTCAGAATCGAGGCTGCTCCTACAATTTGGCGATGAAACGTGTCGCGCTCCTCGGGGCTACGGGGTCGATTGGCCGTCAGGCGCTCGAGGTCATCGACGCACATCCGGAGTTGGAGCTCGTCGCCGCGTCCTCGGGAACTCAGCCGATCGACGGGCTGGCGTCGACCACGCAAGTGGGCGGCGAACCGGCCGAGCTCCTGGAGCGCGCCGAGCCAGATGTCGTCCTCAACGCGATCGTGGGGTTTGCAGGCGTCAGGGCGACGTTGTGGGCGCTGGAGCGCGGGGTGGATCTCGCGCTTGCGAACAAGGAAAGCCTCGTGGCGGCCGGTGAGCTGGCTTTAGCGGCTCGCGAGCGGGGGGGAGGGCGGCTTGTGCCGGTCGACAGCGAACACTCAGCGGTGTTCCAATGTCTCGAGGGGTGCTCGGAGGAGACGATCCACTCGATCACGCTCACTGCCTCCGGCGGCCCGTTCCGCGGGCGCAACCGGAACGAGCTCGACGACGTAACACCTGTCGATGCACTCGCTCATCCGACGTGGCAAATGGGCCCGAAGATCACGATCGACTCGGCGACGCTCGCGAACAAGGGCCTCGAGGTGATCGAAGCGCACTTCCTCTTCGGGCTTGCATATGACCGGATCGAGGTCGTGATCCAGCCGACGTCGATCGTCCACGCGCTTGTCCGGTTCCGCGACGGGGCCGCGCTTGCACACCTCGGCTACCCCGACATGCGCGTACCGATCTCCTTCGCACTGACCTATCCAGAGCGGGCCGCCACGGAGCTCCCGCAACTCGACCTCGAGTCGGGGCTGACGCTCGAGTTCGAACCGGTCGATTCCGACGCGTTTCCGCTCCTCGGCCTCGCGCGTCGCGCCGGAGAGCTCGGGGGCACCTATCCCTGCGTGTTCAACGCCGCGAACGAAGTCGCAGTCGCCGGGTTCCTGGAAGGGCGCCTGCCGTTTCTCGCGATCGCCGAGGTCGTCGAAGAGACGCTCGACTCGAGCTCCGGCAAGCCGGCGCGCGACCTGGACGAGCTCGTCGAGGTGGACGCCGAGGCACGAAGGCTCGCCGAGCGGGGAATGGCACTCGCATGAACTCGCTGATCGCCATCCTGGGGCTCGCCTTCCTGGTGCTCCTGCACGAGGCCGGCCACTTCTATACGGCGCGCCTCGTGGGGATGACGCCGCGGAAGTTCTACGTCGGATTTCCGCCTGCGCTCGTCAAGACGCGCCGCAACGGGATCGAGTACGGGATCGGAGCGGTCCCGCTCGGCGGCTACGTGAAGATCCCGGGAATGCACCGTCCGGCGCCTTCGGACGTCGACGCGCATTTCGGCCGCGCGGTCCAAGAGGCGCCTCAGCTCCACGGGCCGTGTGAGCGACTCAAGCGCCTGGTCGACGAGGGTGACTTCGAGTCGGCTGCCGGCGTCCTGGCCGACATCGGGCGCGCGAGTGCCGAGGCCGAGCTCTCGCCCGGGACACGGAAGGCGGTCGAGCGCGGCCTGGACGAGATCGGCGACGCTCTCGGCAAAGACGCGTACTGGCGCCAGCGCACCTGGAAGCGGGTGTTCGTCATCGCCGCAGGCCCGGGGACGAACCTACTGTTTGCGATCGTCTGCTTCACGATCCTGCTCGCCTTCGGGCCGGGCAAGGGAACGACCACGGTGGCGGCGATCGAGACCGGCCGCCCGGCTGCGCAGGCAGGGCTCCAGCCCGGCGACCAGGTGGTCGCAATCAATGGCAAGTCCGTGGACTACGTCGGCATGTTCGAGCAGATCAACGGCTCGGAGGGCAAGCCGGTACGGGTGACCGTCGAGCGCGAAGGCCGCCGTGTGACGCTGCCGCTGGCCACGCCCTTCAAGGACACCGACGGGCGCTACCGGCTCGGTTTCCGCCCGCGCTTCGAGCCGGTTCCGCCGCATGTCGCGGTCTGGGATTCCCTGAGGCTCACCGGCGAGATCACGAAGGAGATCGGCGGCGTTCTCGTGCGCCTGGTTCAGGGATCGGGCCGCGATCAGATCTCGAGCCCGATCGGAATCGTCCGCGGCTCCTCCAGTGCCCTCTCGCGCGGCTTCGAGACGTTCTTCTGGGTGCTCGGCCTGATCAGCCTGTCCCTCGCGCTGCTCAACCTGCTTCCGCTCCTGCCGCTGGACGGAGGACATATCGCTTTCTCGATCATCGAGGGTATTCGCGGACGTTCCGTGGGCCGGGAGGTCTACGAGCGCGTGTCCGTCGTCGGAATCGCCCTCGTGCTGGTGCTGTTCTTCATCGGGCTTTCGAACGACCTCGGAGGCCGTACAGGGGGCTAGAAGCGCCACGGTCGGCCTGTAGGGACGCTACCCTGCTGCGGCGTGGAGCCGCCTGCGGCCACTGCGGAACCAATTAGTCCGGAGCTCGTCCTCGTCGACCCCGATCTCGGCGCGGAGGCCCGGGCCGCGCTGCCCGAGTATCCGTGGCCTCGCCCCGTCCGGATCCAGCCGCCAGCGGCGCGCCGCCGGCGCCGGCTGATCCCGCGCCCACTCGTCGGGCCGCTTCTTTTCCTCGTAGCGCTCGTGATCCTCGGCCTGATGGCGCTTCGCTCGGTTGACCGGCCGACCTTTGCCGCCGACGCCGTCTCGACGCCGTCGCCGCAGCCGCCCGCGACGCCGACTCCTCAGCCGTCGGCGCCTCGTAGCGCGCAGCCACAAGCCGCTCCGAAGAAGCCCGCTCGAAAGGCCGTGCCCAAGGAACGTCCCCGGACGAGCCCCAAGCGGACGTCTCGTGCCAAGACCAAGACACGTCCGCCGGCCAGGGGCCCAACGCCTGCGAAACGCCGCCAGAAGCCGAGCTTCAAGCCCGCTCGAACGTTCTCGTGGCCCCGGCAAACGGCGGCAGCCTTCTACCAGGTGACCTTTCTCCGGAACGGCAGGATGTTCTATCGGACGCGGATCGGGCCACCGCGGCTCGAGCTCCCGCCGAGAATCCAGTTCGCACCGGGGAGATACCACTGGATCGTGCGGCCTGTGATCAACGGCGCTTTGGCGAAGCCGATCGTGGACTCAACGTTCGAGGTCGGCCGCGACTAACCTGAAGCTGTGGCCAGCGAGCGCAGCGTCAAGGTAGGCAACGTCCAGATCGGCGGCGGGGCGCCCGTCGTCGTCCAATCGATGACGCTGACGCCCACGCGGGACGTCCAGGCGACGACCGCGCAGATCGCCGCACTCGCCTCCGCCGGCTGCGAGGTGGTGCGCTGCGCAGTGCCCAAGATCGAGGACGCGGAAGCCCTGCGCAAGATCGTGCGGCTCTCGCCGCTGCCTGTGATCGCCGACATCCACTTCAACGCGAGCCTCGCGCTGCGGGCGATCGACGCGGGGGTGCAGGCCGTGCGGATCAATCCTGGCAACATCGGCGGCCCCGAGAAGGTGATCCAGGTCGTCGAGGCCGCCAAGCGGGCCGGTATCCCGATGCGGATCGGCGCCAACTCCGGCTCGCTGCCCAAGCACCTGTTTTCCTTGGCTCAGCGAGACCAGGCGGAGGCGCTGGTCGCCGCTGCGTTGGAAGAGGTGGAGCTGCTCGAGCGCCTCGACTTCTACGACTTCAAGATCTCCGTCAAGGCGACGCACGTTCCGACGATGATCCGCGCCTACCGGATGCTCGCGGCCAAAGTTCCCTATCCGCTCCACCTCGGCGTGACCGAGGCGGGGATGCCCTTCTCGGGCTCGATCAAGAGCGCCGTCGGCATCGGATCGCTGCTCGCAGACGGCATCGGCGACACGATCCGCGTCTCACTGACCGCCGATCCGGTGAAGGAGGTCGAGACGGCCTGGGAGATCCTCAAGGCGCTCGGGCTGAGGGAGCGAGGGCCTGTGATGATCGCGTGCCCGTCGTGCGGGCGCGACAACGTCGGCGTCGAGACCCTGGCGGTCGTCGTGGAGGAGCGGCTCCGCGACTACACCCAGGCCTTCGAGGTGGCGGTCATGGGTTGCGCGGTCAACGGACCGGGGGAGGCCGGAGACGCCGACTTCGGGATCGCCGGAGGCCGCGACGTTGGTTTCATCTACGCCCACGGACGGGTCTTGAAGAAGGTCTCGTCCGACATCCTGGTCGACGAGCTCTTTCACGAGATCAACCGCTGGATCGCCGAGGGAATGGCTCGCCCCAAGCGGCTGAAGATGGCCAAGCCGGCGGCATTGGCGATGGCCGAAGCGTCCCTCGTCCCACTCGACTAGTGAAAGCTTCCCAGCTCTTCATCCCGACTCTGCGGGAGGATCCCGCCGACGCCGACGCGGTCAGCCACAGGCTCCTCGTGCGAGGCGGCTACATCCGGCAGGTGAGCGCCGGCATCTGGACCTTCCTGCCGCTTGGCTGGAAGGTGCACGAGAACGTCGTCCAGATCATTCGGGAGGAGATGAACGCGATCGGCGCTCAGGAGATGCTGATGCCGGTCCTGACGCCCGCAGAGCTCTGGCAGGCGACCGGCCGCTACGACATCCCGGAGCTCTTCAAGCTGAGCGACCGGACCGGCCGGCCGTTCGTGCTTCCGTTGACACACGAGGAGACCATCACCTTTCACGCGCGCGAGATTCAGTCGTATCGCGAGCTCCCGCGGATGCTCTACCACTTCCAGACGAAGGAGCGCGACGAGCCGCGCCCGCGCGGTGGACTGATCCGCGTGCGCGAGTTCATCATGAAGGACTCGTACAGCTTCGACCGGGATGCAGAGGGCCTCGACCGGAGCTTCCAGCTCCATTCGCAGGCCTACCACCGGATCTTCGAGCGCTGCGAGCTCGAGTTCTATGAAGTGGAGGCCGAGTCGGGGATGATGGGCGGCAGCGGAAGCCGGGACTTCCTCGCTCCGGCCGAGACCGGGCAGAACGTCCTCGTCACCTGCGAGAACGGCGACTACGCGGCAGACCTCGAGATCGCGCGCGGCATCCCGAGAGCGCCGGAGTTCCCGCCGCCACTCGGCGCTCCCGAGCCGGTCGACACGCCGGGGACGGCGACGATCGAGGCGCTGGCCGAGCTCCTCGGGATCGACGCGGCCGCCACCTCGAAGGCCATGCCCGTGGTCTCCGACGGACGTGTCGTCCTGAGCCTCGTCCGGGGCGACGACCGTCTCGACGAAGGGAAGCTGGCGGGCGTGCTCGGCGGGGCCGTTCGGCCGGCAACCGAGGAGGAGATCCGGGAGACCTTCGGCGCCGATCCGGGCTCCATCGGGCCGGTCGGCGTCGCCGTCGACGTCGTCGCCGACGAGACGCTGCGCCAGGGGCAGTTCGTCGCCGGTGCGAACGAGAGCGGCCGGCACCTGCGCGGGGTCGAGGCCGGTCGCGACTATCAGCCGAGCTTCGCCGACATTCGCGTGACGCGCGAGGGTGACCGCTGCCCGAAGTGCGGCGGAGCGCTGAGTCTGCAGACCGCGATCGAGGTCGGACACGTCTTCAAGCTTGAGACCACGTACTCCCTACCGCTCGGCGCGACGTTCCTCGACGAGGACGGAACGGAGAAGCCGCTGATCATGGGCAGCTACGGGATCGGGCCGGCGCGCACGATGGCGGCGATCGTCGAACAGCACCACGACGAAGACGGGATCTCCTGGCCGGCGTCAGTGACGCCCTACGACGTACACGTCGTGGCGCTCCCCGGACTCGAGCAGCAGGCCGAGGAGCTGAGCTCCATGCTCGAGGCGGACGGCCGCTCGGTGCTGCTCGACGATCGCGACCTCCGCGCCGGTGAGAAGTTCGCGGATGCCGATCTGATCGGCATTCCCACGCGCATCACGGTTGGCAGGAAGACACTGGAGGACGACGCCGTCGATGTCCGGGATCGCGCGACGGGCGAAGAACGACGCGTTGCCCTCGCAGAAATCGCGCAGATCAGGTAGGACTACGGCGTGGCCCGTCGACGACGCTTCAGCACGGAGCCTTTTGGCCCGACGCTCGAGCGCCTCATGCAGGAATCAGGCGTGACCTACCGGGCGCTCGCCGACAAGACGAAGCTCTCGGCCGGATACCTGAACCACCTCGTGCACGGAAACAGGCCCGTCCCCTCGGACGACATCGTCGTGCGACTCGCGAAAGCGCTCAAGGTCGAGCCCGAGCACTTCCGCGAGTACCGGCTCCGTACGATCACGAAGAAGCTCGAGGAAATGCCGGAGCTGATCGACCGGCTCTACAGGCGCCTCGAGCGCTGATCCGAGTCGGCGGGCGGCGGCCCGCCCTTTGCATGCTC
>DATGDB010000093.1:0-6489 GCA_035311205.1 Gaiellaceae bacterium
GCCTGGCCCCACGGCGAGGCGAGGCTCGCCACAATCGCTCCGGGAAAGGTCTTGTCCTCGGACGCCTTGACGACGTTGGCGCTCAGGAAGTACTCGGCAACAAGATCCTTCCAACGCGGGTTCGAGATGCCCGGGAAGTGGGCCGGCGGCTGCTCCAGGGTCTCGTCATAGGCGGCCCAGCCTGCCTCGTAGGTCTTGCGGGCTGCTGGAAAGCCCGCGGCAAGCGAGTCCTGCGCCGTGTGCACGGCGTCTGTCTGACTCGACCCGAAACCGAGGGCGAGCGTGAAGGTCGTCGAGGCACCGCCGAGCGGTGCCCGCGCCGTCTGGACGAGGTTGCCGTTGCTCGCGTCGGTGAAAGTCGCCGTCAAGGCGTGTGCCGCGTCGAGCTGCGTCAGCCCGTCGCTGGAGGTGCCGACGAACCCGTTGGTGACCTCGGTGAAGGGCGTCGAGGCGTCGAGCGCGACGTGGACCGGCTGGGCGTAGTCGCGATTGGCAGCATTCGTCGCCGTCACTGGGTCGGAGGCGACGAGCACGGGATGCCCGGTTGACGTGTCGATCGTGCCCGAGTCGCCGCCGCCGTTTCCGCCGCCGCCTCCGCCGTTGCCATTGACCGTGGGGTCCAGGCGGACGTAGAGCCGGTATTGGGCTGCGGGGCCGACGATTGGCTCGAAGGTTGTGCGCATGAGGACGGCGTCCCGCGCGGGATCCGTGATGTAGTCGGTCAGCAGGCGGTATTTGCCGCTCTTCGCGGTCGTCGTCACGCGGCACTCCATTCCGCCCGGATCGAGGCTGCGGACGGTGTAGGTCATGTCGCGCGTCTGGAGATCCGTGAAGGTCGAGCCGTCGGTGACGACGTACTGGAGCGTCTCGACGTTCGTGTTGTCCGCCGTCGGGTAGTAGACGTCGCTCAGGACGCCGTCGGCGACCGTGTACCAGGTCTTCGACGTCGTGTTGCGGGCTGTGCCGAGACAGTCCTTGCGCGCCAGGTCGAAGTGCGAGAGTGCGCCGGGACCGCCTGGCGCGGGGGCTGCAGCGCCGGCGACGGCGGTCGCCAGGAAGCCGACGGCGACGAACGCCGCCAGGGCGGGCCGTGCGGCTCTTCCTCGGAGCCCACGCATGGCAGCGGCATTCTGCAACCGAAATGGATGAGACGCAATAGTGGATCGAGTACCTTCTGCGCGTCCTGTTTTGAGAAGGGGGAGTTTCATGCGAATGATCTTCCGTGCGGCGCTTCTCGGAGTCGCCGCCACCCTCGTCCTTCCGGGAGTCGCCGCCGCGGCCGTCAAGGCCGGTCAGCTCTTCCCGACGAACCTGATTACCGTTCCGGACTCGACGCAGGTGACCGGCTTACGAGTCAACCTGCCGAAGCCGGACTGCGGCGCCCGGCCGAGCGACTGTGCGGATGTCGACGTCCTCAACCAGCTCGACGGATTCAACATCCAGCCGCGCATCTCTATCCCGCTCAGCGGTGCGATCGACCTGTCGACGGTCTCGAAGAGGACGGTCTTCCTCGTCAGCCCGGACGAACACGTCGTCGGGCCGAACCAGCTCGTCTGGGAGCCCGCAGCGAACACGTTGTCTGTCGAGAGCGACGAGCAGCTCGACCAGTCGACGACGTACCTGCTCGTCGTCACGCGCGGCGTTTACGGCGCCGACGGGGAGCCGCTCGACGCCACGAGCTTCCGTCATGACCTCAACTACGGACAGACGAAGGATCCCGCGCTCAAGGCGTACCGGAAGGCGCTCCTGAACGCGCTGCCGCTGGCGAAGGCGGGCGGCGCCGATCCGAGCGACATTGCGGCGGCGAGCCTCTTCACGACGCAGTCGATCACGCCGATCTCGCGGAAGATCCGTGGCCAGCTTCAAGGCGGCGACGCGAACTTCCTGCTCGGGACGGCTGGAGAGCGGACCGTCTTCCCGTTCTCGTCGGTGGCCTCGGTCACCTGGCAGCGTCAGGTCAGGACTTCGCCCCCGGGCCAGTTCACGACGGGTGGACTGTTCCTGCCGCTCCTCACCGGAGTGGGCGCGATCGCGTTCGGCTCGTACTCGTCTCCGGACTACGAAACACCGGCAAAGATCATCCCGGCGGTCGGAACCGCGACGGGAACGCCCCTCCCGCAGGGCACAAACAGCATCCAGTTCTCGCTCTTCGTGCCGGCGGGTGCAAGGCCGGCGGGCGGATGGCCCGTCGCGATCTTCGGGCACGGGTTCACGGACTGGAAGAACGGCGCCCCACCGGCGGTCGCCGGAAGGCTGGCTCTGAACGGCATCGCGTCGATCGCGATCAACGTGGTCGGACACGGTGGCGGGCCGCTCGGCACATACACAGTCGGCCGCACCGGTGGTCAGCCGCCGGTGACGCTCCCGCTCGGCGGGCGCGGGATCGACCAGAACGGTGACGGCGCGATCGATTCCACCGAAGGAGTCAACGCTGCGCCGCCCTTCACACTGATTGGTAACCGCGACGGTCTCCGTCAGACGACGATCGACCTCATGCAGCTCGTCAAGGTGCTCGAGGGCGGCGTCGACGTCGACGGCGACGGCGCCGACGACCTCAGCACGTCACGCATCTACTACGCCGGGCAGTCGTTCGGCGGCATCTACGGGACGCAGCTCATGGGGCTGGAGCCGGACCTCCGTGCCGGTGTCCTCAACGTCCCGGGCGGGCCGATCATCGAGATCGCGCGGCTCTCGCCGAGCTTCCGCGGCCTCGTCGGCTTCTCGCTCCTCAATCGGACTTCGTCGCTGTACAACGCGATCCCGAACCTCGGGCTGACGAACTTCCACGAGAACATCCCGCTGCGCAATCTGCCAGCGGTGTCGGCGACGCCGGACGAGACGGCGATCCAGCAGCTGATCGACCGGAGCGAATGGGCGCAGCAGGCCGGGAACCCCGCGGCCTATGCCCCTCACATCACGGCGCCGGTGATCTTCCAGTTCGCCCGCGGTGACCAGACCGTGCCGAACCCGACGACGTCGGCGATCCTCCGCGCCTGCGGTTGCGCCGACCGGGCGACGCTGTACCGAAACGATCTGGCCTTCGCCGCAAACCCGGCCGTCCCCAAGAACCCGCATGCGTTCATCACGAACGTCGGGAATCCCGCGGCCGCGCCGTTCGCGTTCGCAGCGCAGCAGCAGATCGCGACGTTCTTCACGAGTGACGGCGCCATGACGATCGACCCAGACGGCGCTGGCCCGATCTTCGAGACGCCGACATCGATGGTCTTCGAAGACCTCGCGTTCATCCCGTAAGGGTCTCTAAGGGCCGCGTCCAGGGACTGAACCCTGGACGCGGCCCAAGCGGTCGTTACGAGGTTGTGACCGAGACGAGCGACAGGGTGTCGCTGCCGCCCTGGATCGTCTGCTCGCGCACCACCCGATGTCCTTCACGTAGTACTTGTTGGCCAGCACATCCGGCTCGAGGAGCGGGAACTCCTCGGTCGTCATGGCTTCGTTCGACGAGACGAACGGCGTCCGCACCGAGGCGTTCAGGTGCACGATCTTGGAGCAGTCTTCGGCGACGTTCTTCGCCTCCTCCTGCTTGTAGACCTGGCCGACCGTGGGCTGGGCAGACATGAAGATCCCGGCTCGCGCGCCGTCGACCCCGGCCTCCCACGAACCTTCGGTCGACACGACGACCCCATCCTCGAGCTCCTTCGTGTCCTCGCCGAAGTACCAGATGTTGCCCGCGGCGTCCTGGGCAACCAGTCCAGCGTGTCCTCCACCAGCTCTCCCTTGACGAACGCTTGGTCATGCCCAACCGTCGTGGTGACACCAAGGATTTCCTTGGTCTGGCTGGTGACAGTGAAGGAGCGCCGTAGCAAACGCACACGCGGCGACGAGAGCCCGGACACAGCTCCGAAAACCGTCCGATGGATGGCGGCTCCTTTCGTTTCGGATGTCAGTAGCGGCGCGACCCTTCTCGTCGCAGATGAGATGTCGATGAGAGACTGTCCACGGCGATGAGCGACTTCACGATCGAGGAGCTGCAGCTGGCCGCCCGGAACCACGGATTGCCGCTGGAGGCGTTGCGGTATCCGATTACGCCGGTCGGCCTGCATTTCGTCCTCACGCACTACGACATCCCGGCAATCGCGCGCCAAGACTGGCGGTTGCACTTGGGCGGACGAGTCGAGCGCGAGTTGACGGTGTCGCTGGAGGATCTTCGCGCTCGCCCCTCGACCCGCCGGCCGGTGACGCTCGAGTGCGCAGGAAACGGACGGGCCCGGCTCTCACCCCGGCCACTCAGCCAGCCGTGGCTCGAGGAGGCCGTGGGCACTGCCGAGTGGGGCGGAACGCCGCTTCGCCCACTGCTCGAAGAAGCCGGCATCGACGAATCGGCAGTGGACGTCGTCTTTACCGGCCTCGACCGCGGCCTCGAAGACGGCGTCGAGCAGCAGTACGAGCGCAGCCTTCCGCTCGTGGAGGCGCTACGCGATGACGTTCTGCTCGCCTTCGAGATGAACGGCGAGCCGCTCCCCCCTCAGCACGGCTTTCCGCTCAGGCTCCTCGTGCCCGGCTGGTACGGGATGACGAGCGTCAAGTGGCTCGGACGGATTACGGTCCTCGACCGGCCCTTCGACGGGTTCCAGCAGCGCGACCGCTACCGCCTCCGGCAAGAAGAGGGCGAGGACGGCCGCCCAGTCACCCGGATCCAGCCCCGCGCGCTCATGGCGCCGCCGGGGATGCCCGACTTCCTGACCCGCATGCGCACCGTGGATCACGCCCCCACGCTCCTGGAAGGGCGAGCGTGGTCTGGCTGGGCGCCGATCGCCCGCGTCGCGGTCAGCACCGACGGCGGTGGGAGCTGGCAGCCGGCGCAGCTGGGCGAGCACAGGGCGCCGTCGTCCTGGACTTCGTGGCAGTACCTCTGGGAGCCGGAGGCGCCGGGCACGTACGAGCTCGCCTGCCGTGCCCGCGACGAGGTGGGAAACGAGCAGCCCGTCGACCCTGCGTGGAACCTCGGCGGCTACTCGAACAACGCTGTGCAGCGAGTCACCGTGGAGGTGCGTAGCGCGTAAGCGCCGGCCACTACCCGGTCAGGCGAAACACCAGGATGTACCGTCGTGGTCTGCGAGTCGTCCGGATGGCCGTCAACGTCCCGCGCGCGTTGTCGAACCGCCGCGTGCCCCCGAGCACGGCGAGCTCGTAGAACTCCGGGAACCGGATGGAGCCCCCGGCAACGAGCCTGCCCTTGGGCAGGAAGATGGTTACGTTGCAGCTGCGCGTCTGCGAGGTGACGTACGTGCAGACGGAGTCCACATGGCCAATCGGCGCCCGCTTGATCCGCTTGTTGAAGAGATTGAAACGGACGATCTCCGTGTCGCCCGGGCCCCTCCCCGGCCGCCCTGCGTCGACCCGCACGCGACTGACCTCGCGGGTCGTGACCCGAACCGTCGCGGGCCCCGTCGCGGCGCTGGAGGTGAGACTCCAGCCGTTGGACAGAGCGATCACCACGAACCCCGCCGTGACGACGGCGGCAATGAACAAGCGAGACATCCCCCTAACTCCTTTCGCTGGGCCGCATCAACGATCGTTCGCGGCAATCGGTAGCTCGAGCCAAAAAACCGATCCCTCTCCGCTGGCACTTTGGAAATCGATTGTCCCACCCTGCGCCTCGACGAGCGAGCGCGCAATCGTCAGGCCGAGGCCGGTGCCGGCGATGCCGCTTGCCGGCGCATGCCCTCGGAAGAACTTCGCGAAGACCTGATCCTGCAGCTCGTCCGGGATCCCGAGGCCCTCGTCGCGAACGCTGACGCGCACGCGATCGTCCTCTCGCTCCCCGACGACTTCTACGGTTCCCCCTTCCGGGGAGTACTTGATCGCATTCGAGAGCAGGTTGGCCATCACCTGCGCCATGCGGTCGGGATCACCCCGCACGGGCAGCGGCTTGGGCGGCATAACGACATCGAGCTTGTGCTTCTCGCTCTGACCCTCGAAGAGCTGCACCTGCTCGCCGACGAGCGTCCCCATGTCGAAGAGCTCCCGCGAAAGCTTCAGCTGGCCTTCCTCCAGCCGCTCGATGTCGAGGAAGTCGTTCAGGAGCGACGAGAGGCGGCGGCCCTGCGCGTCGATGATCTCGAGGTAGCGCCTCTGCTCGTCTGGGCTGACCTCCCTCGTGAGCAGCAGAGACGTGAAGCCGAGCACGCTTGCAAGCGGCGTCCGCAGCTCGTGCGAGACGATGCTGACAAGCTCCGACTTCAGACGCTCGCTCTCCCTTAGCTTCTCGTTCTGAGTCTCGAGCTCCCCACGGCCACGCTCGAGCTGCTCGGCCATTCGGTTGAATGCGACCTTCAGCTCGCCGACCTCTCCGGGTCCCGGACCCTTCTCCTCGAGCCGCGTGGAGAGATCTCCGCCGGCGAGGCGAGTCGCCGCCGCCGCAACGCCACGGACCGGTCGAGCCGTCGAGCGCGCGAGGTAGATGCCGAAGAGGATGATGAGCAGCGCGGAGGCGATCAGCCCCGCGATCGCGAGCTCAACGGCACGGTC
>DATGDB010000094.1:0-4736 GCA_035311205.1 Gaiellaceae bacterium
AACTCCTGCCCGCTGAACGACGGCGCCGCCGCGGTCGTCGTGATGAGCGAGACGCGCGCGCGCGAGCTCGGGCTCGAGGGGCGGGCGCGGATCATTGCCTCGGCCGTCTCCGGCGTCGAGCCGGAGATCATGGGCGTGGGCCCGATCGGCGCCGTTCGCAATGTCCTCGACCGTACGGGCATGACGATTGATGACGTCGACGTCGTCGAGCTGAACGAGGCGTTCGCCGCTCAGGTTCTGCCCGTCTCCTGGGAGCTCGGGATCGACCCGTTCGGCGAGCAGCTCAACCCGCACGGCGGCGCCATCGCGCTCGGACACCCGTACGGCATGACCGGCGCACGGATCATGTGCACGCTGCTGAACGACCTCGAGACCACTGACGGGACAATCGGGCTCGAGACGATGTGCGTCGGCGGCGGCCAGGGAATGGCGATGGTCGTCGAAAGGCTGCGCTGATGGCTGTCGCGGTGACGATCGACGAGGCGATGCTCGCCGAGTCCCGTGCCTTCAACGAGGTGCTGGAGCAGCTGCTCGCGGAGCAGCAATCCGTGGACAAGGTGCCGCCCGACGTGTCGCGTAGTGCGCGGCGCGAGGGCAGGAGCGTCTTCCCTCCGCCCGTCTTCCTGCCGCAGGCGCGGGAAGTCGTGGCGCCGACCCGGGCGGGGGAGACGCGCGTTCGAGTCCTGGCGCCCGAGGGAGAGGCCACCGGTCTTTACATCCACATCCACGGTGGCGGCTGGGTGCTGGGCTGTTGCGACGAACAGGATGACCGCCTGTGGGCGCTCGTCGAGGCCACCGGGATGTGCGCGGTCAGCGTCGACTACCGGAGGGCGCCCGAGGATCCCTACCCCGCCGGGCCGGACGACTGCGAGGACGCAGTGCTGTGGCTGCTGGAGCGGGGACTGCGTGAGCTCGCCGTTCCCGAGCGCATTACGATCGGCGGTGAGTCCTCCGGTGCGCACCTCGCCGTTACGACTCTGCTCCGTCTCCGCGACCGCCACTCTGTCAAGGACGCGTTCCGCGGGGCGAATCTCAGTTTCGGCGTCTACGACCTCTCGATGACGCCGAGCTCACGGAGCTGGGGCGAGCGCGGGCTCGTCCTCACGACGCCCGGGATGCACTGGTTCGGCCGCAGTTTCGCGGGCGACCGGGATCCCGAAGAGCTTCGCGTTCCCGACCTTTCGCCCCTCTACGCCGATCTCCGCGATCTCCCGCCCGCGCTGTTCACGGTCGGCGACAAGGATCCACTCCTTGACGACTCGCTCTTCATGGCGGCACGCTGGCGGGCTGCCGGGAACGAAGCGGAGTTGGACATCTGGCCGGAATCGGCCCACGGCTTCACCGCGTTCCCGCTCGCCCTCGCCCGGGCGGCGAACGACGCGCAGTACGAGTTCCTCCGCTCGGCGATCAGCTGAGAACGGCCTGCGTCTGCGTCACCTGCGCGACGCGGCGGTTCTGTTCGTCGACCACGTCGGTCTGAACGACGATGAAGCTGCGGCCGACGTGAAGCGGGCGGGTCAGTCCCTGGACACGGCCCTCGCGGACCGCACGGAAGAAGTTCGTCTTCGACTCGACCGTCGCCGTCGTCGTCGCTCCGTCAGGCAGGTTCAGGAAGGCGCAGACGCCGCCGAGGGTGTCCGCAAACGCCATCAGCGCGCCGCCATGCAGGACGCCGCCGGCCGTGCACTTCTCCGGCGCCCAGTCCATGCCGCCCCTGACCTCCTCGGCAGCGGCGTCGGTCACCTCGATGCCCAGCGTGCCCGCCAGCGGCGCGATCTCCGCCAGGTTCTCCACGGCCGTGGAGATTACGCGGCGGCGGGGCGCAGCGCCGCGGCGTCCTCGGCGCTGAGGACGGCCTCGAGGGAGTTGCCGTCGAAGTCGAGGATTCGCGTCCGCCCACCGGCGGGCTCCTCGACGGAGCGGGCGCCTGCGGCGATTGCGGTGTTGTGGAACGAATGCACGGCGCCTTCATTCTCCGCCGACAGGGTCACCGCGAGCCGTCCGCCGAGCTCGGACTCGACGACCCAGAGCGAGCTCGGCTCACCCGGCTTGCCGAAGTAGACGCGGCGGTTGTCCGGCCAGTCGAGCAGCTTGACGAGGCCCAGCGGCGCGAGGACTTCCTCGTAGAACTGCTTGCTGGCGTCGTAATCCCGGACGAAGACTGTGACGTGGTCCTGCTTCATGTGGCCGAGAATAGAACGATCGTACGTTTTTGTCAAGCGCATCCGCTACAATCCCGTTTCCGTGGGTGATCAGAGCGAAACGACCGTGCGGAAAGGAGAGAGGACGCGGAGGGCGATCCTCTCCACGGCGGCCGCCCTGGCATCCCAGGAAGGACTCGAGCCGCTGTCGATCGGCCGGCTCGCCGAAGCGACGGGGATGAGCAAGAGCGGCCTCTTCGCCCACTTCGGATCGAAGGAGGAGCTCCAGGTCGCCACTGTCGATCACGCGGCCTCCATGTTCGTCGACGAGGTGATCGCGCCGGCGCGCGAGGCGCCGAGAGGACTTGCGCGGGTCTGGGCGCTCTGCGACCACATGGTCGACTACTCGGAGCGGCAGGTCTTCCCGGGCGGCTGCTTCTTTGCCGCCACCTCGGCGGAGTTCAACCACCGGCCGGGGCCGGTCCGCGACGAGATCCAGAAGATGATCCGTTCCTGGCTCTCGTACCTCGAGCATGCTGTCGAGCAGGCGCAGGCCGCCGGCGAGCTCGATCCCAGCGTGCCTGCGAGGGAGGTCGCCTTCCAGCTCGACGCGTTCGCTCAGGCCGGGAATGCGCAGTATCAGCTCTTCCGCGATCCCGGCGTCTTCGACGAGGCTCGGCGCGCGATTCGCGAGCGGCTGGAGTCGCTTCGGCTCAGGCCGGCGGCCTGAACTCCGACCAGAGCTCTTCCATCGTTCGCATCCTGCCGCCGCGGTGGGCGAGGTCGGTGGGCAAGGTGTTGACCGCCCGAACGACCCAGTCGGCGTCGGCGACGTCGAGGATGTTGATGCAGCCCGGCGACTGCTCGAAGTTCCCGAGGAAGGCGCGCCGGCCGGTCAGCGCGTAGGAGAGGATCGCGCGGTTGACGCCGCCGTGGAGCACCGCGAGGACGGCGTCCCATTCGGGATCGGAGAGCAGGCGGTCCACGGCGGGGAGTACGCGATCGAGCAGCGAGCCGACCGTCTCGCCCGCAAGGAAGCGCGTGTCTTCCGGGACGACGCCGCGCCAGGTCTCGACGAAGGCGCGCTCGAGCTCGTCCTCGGGGATGTCGCCGAGCCGGCCGGATTCGATCTCGCGGAGCTCCGGCCAGGACTCTGGCTCGAGGTCGGGCGCAACGATGCGGGCCGTTTCCAGCGTGCGAGGCAGGCCGCTGGTGATCACGCGGTCGAACTCAACCCCGCCGAGGGCCGCGGCGGCCGTACGGGCCTGCTCCCGTCCCTCGTCGGTCAGCGGGACGAGGTCGGGGCGCAACGGGCGGCCGTCTTCGAAGTACGCCACGCGGGCGTGGCGCATCAGGTAGATCCGCCGGCGGCTCACTCGTATTTCTCGAGGTAGGCGGGGTTGGAGATGCGGAGCTTCGCGGCGACGTGCTCCTTGAGGAGCGGCAGCGCATCCTCGGGCACGTCGCCGGCCCTGATGCGGCGGGCGAGCTCAGCGACGTCTTCCTGACTTAGTAACAAGTTGTTACTTGCCTCGAGCTCGCGCCGCGCGATCGCAAGTGCGTTCATCGCGACGAGGGTCCGGAACTTCATCCGGTGGTCGTCGAGCGTCGGCAGGAGCTCGCCGGCGAGGAACTCGAACACGGCCTCGATCAGCTCCGGCGCGGTCGGGCGATCAGGCACGTTCGATCAGGTCGAGGAGCTCGTATTCCATCTCCGCCGCCATCCTGCCCAGCACCGCGTACTCGACGCTGCGGTCTACGCCGGTGAGATGTCGGCGGCACTGCGTCAGGCAACCGATTCCCCACTTGACGTTGCCGAGCACCTCCCACCAGTCGAGGTCGGACTCGGTGATCTCGCGCCCGGTCAACGCGTTGTAGGTCTCGAGGTACAGGTCGACGCGGGCGAAGCCGCCCAGCCTGCGCTCGTCGCCGCCGAAGCGCCACGCTCGAACAAGCGGCCAGCTCACGTCCTCGCGAGGGTCGGACAGGTGCGCAAACTCCCAGTCGAGGACATAGGCCAGCCCGCGCTCCGACACCGCAACGTTGCCGAGCCGGAAGTCCCCGTGGCTGACGACGTCGGCGATGGGCTCGGGCCGATGCTCGCGCAGCCACCAAAGGCCGTACTCGATCGCTGGATGTGGCTCATCGACAGAGTCGAGCTCGTGCTCAAAGCGCTCGAGGACGTCACCGGACGCGAGAAACGGCAGCCGCTCGGTCGGGATCGCATGGATCTTGGCGAGCTCCTCAGCGAGATCGACATCGAGGCCCGGCGGTGGATCACGCACGATGCGCCGGCCGATGGTCTCGCCCTCCACGAGCTCCATCGCGAACGCCTCGCGGCCGCCGAGGTCGCCCAGGTAAGCGACGGGCCGGGGCACCTTGACGCCGGCCTCGAGCGCGGCCTCGAGCACCTGGAACTCGTTCTCCAGCGAGAGGGTTCCCTCGTGGATCACGCCCCCGCCGGCGCGGCGCACGAGTAGGCGCTCCCCGTCGGCCTCGACCGCCCACGCCTCCTTCGAGGCGCCGCCGGGGAGCAGGCGCATCGAGCTCACGCGACGCCCGAGCCTCGCCTCCAGCTCGTCCGCCCAGGGGGCG
>DATGDB010000095.1:0-34084 GCA_035311205.1 Gaiellaceae bacterium
TCTCTACCCGGATTCAAGTTGCCGTAACAAAATCGCGGTACGTTTGTAGTAATGCGCCGTGCGACGCTCGTCGCGCTTGTCGCTGCGGGAGTGCTCGCCACGCCTGCGGGCGCATCGACGTGGCTCCAGTTCGGGCTCGTCGACACGCAGGAGGCGCTCGGCGGCCAGGCCCGGTTCGGCAACACGCTTGGCGCGCTCCGCCCGCAGGTCGTTCGGATCATGCTGGGTTGGGGCGGGCCGTTCGGCGTTGCGCGCGACCGGCGACCGAGAGTCGGCACGAATCCCGGCGACCCCGCCTACGACTGGGCTCCTTACGACCGCGCGGTGCAGACCGCGGCGAGCCGTGGTGTCCAGGTGCTCTTCACGATCTACGCCACGCCCTGGTGGGCGAACGGCAAGACGCCGAACGCGGCCCCGCAGAACTTCAAGCGGCTGCAGGACTTCGCCTATGCCGCCGCAACGCGGTACAGCGGGACATATCGGCGGAGCGACGGCGCCGTCCTGCCCCGGGTCTCGCTCTGGACTGCGTGGAACGAGCCCAATATCCCGCTTGGCCTCAAGCCGCAGTGGCGGCGGTCGCGAGGGCGCTGGGTGAGCCAGAGCGCGCGGGACTACGCGAAGATCTGCAACGCCGTCTACGACGGCGTCCATCTGACGCTTCTGCGCGGCGAGCAGGTCGCGTGCGGCGTGACGACCGCGCGCGGGAACAACGCGCCCGCGTCGAAGCGACCGTCGGTCGCGCCGATCGGGTTCCTGCGGGCCGCGAAGGCGGCCGGCATGCGCCACTTCGACGCCTACGCGCATCACCCGTACTCCGGCGACCCGCAGCTGGCGCCCGGCGCGAAGCCAAAGAACCCGAAAGCGATCACGCTCGGGAACATCGGGAAGCTTGTCCGCGAGGTGACGCGGCTGTACGGGCGGAAGCCGATCTGGATCACCGAGTACGCCTACGAGACGAGCCCGCCGGACCACGTCTTCGGGGTCGCGTGGGGCACGCAGGCCTTCTACATGCGCGAGGCGTACGGGATCGCGCGGCGGAACCCGCGGATCGAGATGCTCCTCTGGTTTCTCGCGCGTGACGAGATGAGATCGAACGGCTGGCAGTCGGGCCTCGTGTCGGCGAGCGGACGCCGCAAGCCGTCGTTCTATGAGTTCCAAGAGCTCGCGAGCGCGGCGCGGAAGCATCAGCTCACGGTGCTCCGGAGTGTTCGGCGCGCGCGGGTCCCGGAGGTGCGGGAGCTCTTGCGCGGGGCGGTCGAGGGCGGGTTCGACCCGAGCTGGCTGCCGGTCGGGCCGACGCCTTAGCGACTCACAGAACGGCGCGCGCCTGCGTTGGTATGTGCGTGGGGGGCGAGAAGCTGTATCGCCTGGTTGGGGCCGACGGGGTCGAGCTCATGTCGCGGGCTCCCGGAACGCTCGGCGGCCACCGGCGAAATCGGATCTACGGCCGGCTCGACTGCCCGTCAGCTTTGCGCTGGCTCGCCAAGGGCCATCTGGTGCGGCATCGCGTGTTCTTTGCGGACGAGGAGACGGCGATCGCAGCCGGCTATCGGCCGTGCGCGGTCTGCCTGCCGGAGAAGTACAGGGCTTGGAAGGGCTCGCGCCTACACTGACGCCTCTTCATGGCTCGACCGCCGCTGTACCCGTCGCTCGGCGATTTACAGGCCGCTCTCGCCGATGCGATCGACGAGCTTGGACAGTCACCGACGCGGAAAGAACGAAAGAACGGGTGGATCGAGGAGACGCGGACCGAGGTTTCCGCGTACTTGCGGGCCATCTGGGAGGACATCGACAGCGGCATGCCGCCGCGCCCGCGAGACTTGCCGTCGCAGGTCGAAGTTGTGAGGTGGCTCGATGCGATGGGCGTAAGCCTCGGGGATCCGCTCAATGAGCGGGTCATGAGCGCGTTTGCGGTCGCCCGTCGCTTTGCCAATCAAGCCGCCAAGACCTCGTAGCCGAGCCGGTTTACGGGTGCCCGCGCCGACGGGTGTCCTCAAGCCGTGGCGCCGGGTGCCCACCCTCTGTGCGCAGCCGCTCGATGAGCTCGGAGGCTTGCGCAGCGGTTGAGGGAAACTCCTCGCCGAGGCGCTCGGCAAGCGCGGCGGCGAGCGCGTAGATCTGGCGGACGGTGGGCTTGCGGTCGTCGAGGCCGCGGTGAGGTTCGCGCCCGCTCCCCCTTGGGTGGGTGGGGTTGGTCATCCCTGGGGCTCACGAAACCAAAGAGGGCCACACACATGGGTGACCGCTTCGTGCCGAGAGTGGAACTTCAGCGCGCCGGGTGGTCGAAGACATGCTGCGCCAAGCCGCCGTCGAGCAGGAAGCTCGCCCCGGTCGCGTACGAAGCCTCGTCCGATGCGACCCAGGCGACGAGAGCGGCCACTTCCTGCGGCGAGCCTGCCCGCTGGAGCGGGATCTCGGAACGCAGCGAATCCGCCTCGACATTCCTTTCCGTGGCGATCGCGCCCGGCGCCACCGACACGACCCGCACATGCGGCGCCAGCTCGATCGCCAGCGCGCGCGTGAGCATCCCCAGCGCAGCCTTCGCCGGCGCATACAGCGCGAAGCCAGGCCGCGGGACGTACTCGTGGACGGACGTGATGTTGACGATCACGCCGCCCTCCTCGCCCATCGCCCGCGCGGCGGCCTGCGCCGCCAGGAACGCGCCGCGGACGTCGACCGCGAAGATCGTGTCGAAGTCGTCGGCCGTGAGCTCGAGCGCAGGCTTGGAGAGGGTGACACCTGCGTTGTTGACGAGCACGTCGAGCCGCCCGAAGGCCTCGACGGTCTCCCTCACCAGCCGCCCCGGAACATCCGGATCGCTCAACTCGCCGATGACCTGCTGAACACGCCCGCGCTCCGCGAGCCGGCGCACGGTCTCCTCCGCGGGCTTGCGCGTCCCGAAACCCAGCGCGTAGCCATCCGCAACCAGGCGCTCGGCGATCGCGAGCCCGATGCCCGTGTTCGCGCCGGTGACGAGCGCGACGCGCTGAGGCGTTTAGCTCATCTCCCGGCGCTGCCCCGACGCGATCGCGGCCAGCTCGGACTGATCGATCAGCGCCTCCGGGATCACGACCACGCGACAGCGCGTTGCCGCACGCAGCGTCGAAGACCGAAGCCCGCCCTCGAGCGAGGCGCGCACGCCGAGGATCGCGCCCGGCCCGACCTCGGCGACGATCTCGCCGTCCACCTCGACTTCCAGCATGCCGTCGAGGACGAGGTAGAGCTCCGTGCCAGGCTGGTCCTGGTCGACCAGCGTCTCGCCTTGCTTCACCTCACGTCGCTCGAGCCCCTTCGAGCGCGGCATCACCAGTCGGGACAGATCCCGTTCGAGCTCCGACTCGGCCGCCGCGAGAAGCGTCGGCGAATCCTCCCCGCCCCACGGCATGTTCGGCCCGAAGGACTCGCGCCACCAGCGCTCGAAGTCGACCGTGCCGCTCTTCTCGACGAGCTTGCCCTCGTCGTCGTAGATCCAGTGGCGCGGAAACGGGCTCGCTCCCGCCAGCGTGTACTTCGTCGTCCCGTCCGCGTAGATGATCAGCTGCAGCGTCGTCCAGGCCGAGGCCGACGCGATCTGGAAGAACGGCTTCCCGCGGACGCGCCTCGGCGCCGGGAGGCCCATCCGCCCTCCGGCGCTCTGGACGAACTTCACCCAATCAGGCCCGCGCTCCGGCTCGCTCTGGATCAGCGGGTACTTGACCCCCGCGAAGCTGAGCATCTTCGGCCCCACCTTGACGAGCGTCGAGCCGACGTGCGCTCCGCCCGAGTAGCCCGAGTCGACGATCTTGCCGTCATCCACCTCGATCCACGCGCGCAACTCGTTCGCCTCGCGGAAACGGTCGGCAGCGCGCAGAGCTTCGAGATCGCCCTCCTGGATCCGATCCGGCGGCGGGTCGTCGTAATGCGTGATTCCAAGCTCGAACGGCAGTTTCGGCATTCCTTCGATCGCTTCCGAGGGAATCCATGTGACAGATGTGACGGACTTCACGATCCTCATCCCGACTCTCCTCATCGAATTCAAAGAATCCTTACCGGGTTCGGCCTTTCAGTTCAAACGGCACGGGTATTCCTCACCGCGAGGAAACATCGACACACGATGTAAGGGGGAACCCACTGATGAGAAAGGTGCAACTTGTTCTGGCTGCGGGCGCCGCATCGGCACTCACGGCCATGGCAACGCTCGTCGGCCTCGCCGACGCTGAGCCGAATGTTGTGCCCGCGAATACCGAAGCACCTGCCGTAGTCGGCACCGCGCAGGACGGCGAGCTCGTCGTCGCCAAGGACGGGGAATGGTCGGGTACGAACCCGATGAGCTTCACGTACCAGTGGCTGCGGTGCGACGGCAACGGCAACAACTGCGCAAGCATCGCCGGCGCCACCGACAAGGCGTATCGCGTCGCAACCGCGGACGTGGATCATCGCCTGAAGGTGCACGTCACGGCCAAGAACGTCACCGGCACAGCGAATGCGACCTCACGCGGGTCGGGCTCGGTCGCACGTCCTGCGGGCGCCACGCGCCTGTCGGACGGCCGCTACTCGATTCCCGCCACGAGTGTGAAGCTGCCGGAACGCCTGCTCGTCTCGGGCGTCGAGTTCGCCCCGAGAGTTCTGACCTCGCGGCAGTCCTTCACCGGACGCTTCCGTGTGACTGACACTCGCGGTTACATCGTCCGCGACGCAGTCGTGCTCGTGACCGGCGTGCCGCTCGGCTGGATTCAGCAGCCGCAGGAGGTCAAGACGAACGTCGACGGCCTCGTAACGGTGCAGCTGACGCCGACCACCCGCCTGCGTCTTGTGCGCGGCGGCTCGATGGTCATGTTCATCCGCGCCCGCAAGGACGGGGACAGTCTGCTCGCCGGCATCTCGACCCGCCGGCTCGTCCGCGTGCGCACTGCGCGGCCTAGCGCCTAACTAGCTCGATCCACCGGAAGGCGGCGGCGGGGCTATTTCTCGGTCTCGTCGCCACCGCTCCGGCGGCGCCAGAACCAGATCGCCCCGCCGGCTGCGGCAAGCGCGGAAGCTGCGGCGGCCGCAGCCTTGCCTCTACTCCCGTCCTCGGTTTTGAGGGACTGCTTGGCCTTCCGCCTCGCCTGCGCTTTGCCGACCGTCCAGACGCCCCAGCCGAGAATCGCGTTTCGTCTGTTGATGATGGTCATGGCGGCAGGTTACTGGCCGACCCGCGGGAGCGGCGGAAGCGGTGGAGGCGGCGGCAAGGCCGGAGGCATCGGAACGGGCGGCAGTTCCAGGGGAAGTGGCGGCGGCGTGACGGTCACCGTCGGCACGCTTGGGACCGGAACCTGCCCCAGCACGTGTCCGGCAGTGTCGGCGAGAGCCGGTTCCGGGGTAGCAGCAGCCGGAGGCTGAGTGGCGACCGCCGGAACGTCGGGGCCGCCGTTGCCCGGCGCCGGGCCGACATCGCTCTTCGCCGGGCTCTCGCTCGGCGGTGGCTTGGCCGGGTGGCGGGCGCGCGGCGTGGACCGGCGCGTCGCGGCTCTCTTCTGCGCCTTCGCGGCGGCGGCCTTCCTTCTCGCCGTGTGCTGAGTCGTGTTGGCGGAAGCAGACGTAGTGCGGTGAACCTTCGGCTGCGGCGTTCGTGCCGGCTGGTTTGCCGCGAGGCCCTGCACCGCCTCGTGGCCACTCCGCCGGCGACCATGCCCGCCGCGACGACGGCCGCAGCCTTCCCGAACAAACCCGACCCGACAACCGCCCTTCCGCCGACCGAACCGCCTCCGCCAACGAAGCCGGCAAGCGACGGAGGAAGCTGCACGGCGCCGAGGCGCTTGAGCGCCGCCATGCGCGCGCGCTGCTTGCGCTCGAGAGCCGAGCACTCGGGGCACTCGCGGAGATGGCCGCGGAGCGTGCGCCGCTCGGACGCTGAAATGGGTCCGTCCATTCGCCGGATGAGCGTCGCCTCCGCCTCGCCGCAGGTAAGGGCGCCCTCGAGTTGCTCTCGAAGCGCGCGCCGAGCACGGAAAAGGAGGGTCTCGACGGCGGAGCCGGAGACGTCGAGGATGTCTCCGATCTCGGCGTACGTCCGGCCCTCGAGCTCTCGCATCACGAGCGCGGAGCGCTGGTTGAAGCTGAGCGCGGCGAGGGCCGTGCGGATCTCGTCCGCCGTCGGGATCGCCTCATCGGGCGGCGCCGTTGCCGTCCGGCCATCCCACTCGACGACGTTCGGTCGCCGGGCAGCGGCCCGGAACCGCTGCCGGCACTCGCTGTGGGCGATCTTCAGCAGCCAATTGCGCGGCTTCCGCGGCTCGTCCCCGCGAAGGAACGCGCGATAGGCGCTCAGGAACGTCGCCTGAGTCGCGTCTTCGGCGTCGGCCTCGTTTCGCATGACGGCGAGGACGTAGCGATACACCTCGTGCACGTGGCTTCGGTACAGCCGGTCGAACGCACGGCCTCTCGCCGCAGCAGGGGTGAACAGCGCGCTTATCTTGCGCTTCTTCCCAAGCATTGCCTCGGTGAAACGAGCCGCTTAGGCCGTCGCCTTAAGGCCGCGCCGGCAAAGCCGGCACGGCCTCATCTGGTCGGCGCCGCCAAGTCGGCGCCTCTTCTCTTCCTGTTTGGCAGGTGGATCGCGCGGCCTAGCGCCACGAGACCGGCTTCCTTGACGGCCTCGGAGAGCGTCGGATGCGCAGCCATTCCGTCGGCCACCGTTTCGACTGTGGCCTCGGCGTCGAGCGCGACGACGCCCGCCTCGATCAGGTCGGTGACGTGGGGTCCGACCATGACGATCCCCAGAAGCTCGCCGTAGCGGCTTTCGTGGATCGACTTCGTCCAGCCGACGGTCTCGTTCTGCATGACCGCGCGGGCGTTGGCGACCCACGGGAAGATGCCGACCTCGACATCGTCGCCGTACTGCTCGCGGGCTTCGCCCTCCGTCAGGCCGACGCTTGCGATCTCGGGATCCGTGTAGATCGGACGCGGGACGCCTCGGTTGTCGACGACCGCTTCGTGGCCCATGGCGTTCTCGGCGGCGACCTCGCCCTCCCGGAACGCCGTGTGCGCGAGCTGCCAGTAGCCGGCGCAGTCGCCGATTGCGTAGATGTGCTCGACCGTGGTCCGGCGATGCTCGTCGGCGGCGATACCGGTGCGCTTGTCGAACTCGACGCCGATCTCCTCGAGGCCGAGGTTCTCGACCAGCGGCCCGCGGCCGACGGAGACGAGCATCAGGTCGGCCTCGACCGTCTCGCCGTCGCCGAAGTGGACCGTGAGCGCCGAGCCCGAGTCGTCCACTTTCGTGCACTGCTTCTCGAGGTGGAGGGTGATGCCGCGCTTCTGGAACTGCTTCGACAGCTCGGCCGAGGCAGCGTCGTCCTCCATCGGGATCAGCTTCGGGAGCATCTCGACGATCGTCACCTCGGAGCCGAAGCGCTTGAAGATCGACGCGAACTCGCAGCCGATGATCCCGCCGCCGAGGACGACCAGCCGCCCGGGGACCCCCTCCTGCGCGAGCAGGCCTTCCGAGTCGACGCAGCGTGGCGAATCGATGCCCTCGATCGGCGGAATGAGCGGGAAGCTGCCCGTGGCGATGATTGCCTGCTTGAACGTGACGTCCTCGCCGCCCTCGACCGCGATCGTGTTCGCGTCCTTGAAGCGGCCCTTGCCCTTGACCCACTCGACGCCGTTCGCCTTGAAGAGCGAGGCGACACCGTCGGTCATCTGCTTGACGACGCCCGCCTTCCACTCGTTTGCAGCCGCGAAGTCGAGGTTCGGCTCGCCGACCTGGACGCCGAGCTTGGCGAAGGTCTCCTCGGCCTCCTTGATCGCGAATGCGGTCTGCACCCAGGCCTTCGTCGGGATACAACCGATGCGCAGGCAGGTGCCGCCGAGCTCGGCCTCCTTCTCGATGCAGGCGGTCTTCGCACCGAGCTGCGCGGCGCGGATCGCGGCGGTGTAGCCGCCCGGGCCCCCGCCGAGGACGGCAACGTCACATTCCATGAGTCTCTCGCTCCTTGGTCGCTTTGTCCGCTCGACGTTACAGACTCAGGCGCATCGTCCAGGAGTGGTCGGTCTGCTCGACCTTCTGGAAGCCCTGCTTTTCGAAGACGTGCATGGCCGGGCTGTCCTCGGCGACGCTGAGGCTCAGGGCGTCGTAGCCCTGCTCGCGCGCCCATGCGACCAGCGCATCCAGCAGCTCGGAGCCGATGCCCCGCCCGCGCCGGCTCGGCACAACTGCCATCGAGACCTCGGGTATCCGCTCGTCGACGAACCCGAAGCCGGGTTCGGCGCGCGGAAAGAGTCGGAACCACGCCGCTCCGATCGGAAATCCGCCCTCGAGCGCGATGACCGCGGAGTCTCCCCGTCTTCCCCACCCGGCGACGTAGCGCCAGAGCGTCGCGTCCTCGATCTCGCCGCCCGAGCGCCAGTAGTAGGCGTGCCGCAGCATGTCCCGCAGGAACCGGACGTCCTGCCGATTGCCACGCCTAATCACGCCGAAGCTGCTCGACCAGCTGGACGCGATTGCCGTCCGGATCGAAAACGTCCAGCAGGCGTACCTCGTTGTGGATCTCCAGGACGGTGCCGACCTCGACATCCTGGGAGCGAAGCCGCTCCGCCTCCGCCTTGGCGTCGTCGACGTCGATCGTCGCGACACCTGCCTCCTCCGGCTCGCCCTCGGCCAGCGCGATCTGCATGGCCCCGCGTTCAAGCTTGGCCCAGCGGCCACTCTCGTCGAGGTACGTCTCCGTGAATCCGAGCTTGCCGGTGTAGAAGCCGCGAGCCGCGTCGAGGTCGCGAACGAGGTACCAGACCCGCACGGATCGAGCTTAGAGCGCCAGCGCGGGCTCTTCCAGGAACGAGCGCACGGTTCCGAGGAACTCCGCGGCGACCGACCCGTCCAGCGCGCGGTGATCGGCGGTCAGGGTCAGGCTCATCATCGGCTTGACGTCGAAGTCGCCGTCGACGACGACCGGCTTCTCCTCGATCGTGCCGACAGCGAGGATGGCGACCTGCGGCGGGTTGAGCACCGCGATGAAGTGCTCGATTCCATACATGCCCAGGTTGGACACCGTGAACGTGCCGTCTTCGAGGTCCGTCTGCTGAAGCTTTCCACTGCGGGAGCGCTCGACCAGATCGGCGCGGGCGGCAGCGATCTCGGCGAGCGTCAACCGATCGGCGCTGCGGATGACGGGGACGAGCAGGCCGCGGTCCGTGGCGACGGCCATCCCCACGTTCGCGGTCGGGAAACGAGTGAGCGTCTCGTTCTCGTAGTGCGCGTTGACTTGGGGGTGCCGGAGCAACGCCGCAGCCGAGGCCTTGGTGATGAGGTCGGAGATGGTCGGCTTCGTCTCCCCCTCGCGCGTGAGCTCGGCGAGCCGCTCCCGCAGCTCCTGCGCCCTCGTCATGTCCGCCGACATCGAGATCTGGAAGACCGGCGCCTCCCAGGCCTTGGTCAGGCGGCGCGCGATGGTCTTGCGAATCGAGGTCAGCGGCTCGACCTCGGGCTCGCCGGCCACGGCGGCTGGGGCGGCGACCGGCTTTGGTGCCGCGTCGGCGCGCTCCACGTCCTCGGCGACGATCCGGCCCTCGGGGCCTGTGCCGCGAAGCTCGGCGAGATCGATACCCCGTTCGCTCGCGATGCGCCGCGCGAGCGGTGAGGCCTTTACGCGGCCGTCCGTTGTCGACGGCTGTGGCTGCGCCTCCACCGGCGCCGTCTCGACTGCAGCCTCGGCCTCGCGGCCTCGTTCGCGTTCCTCGTCGCGGGCCGGCGCCCTTGAGCCTTCCTCCAGCGGTTCCTCGTCGACCTCGGGCTCCGCGTCGGGCACGTCCTCGCCCTCTTCGCCGATGACGGCGACCGTCTGGCCGACCGGCACCTCACCCTCCTCGACGGAGATTTTCAGAAGCAAGCCGGAGGCGTCCGCCTCGACCTCCTGCGTGACTTTCTCCGTGTCGACCTCGTACAGCGGCTCGCCCTTCTCGACGCGGTCGCCTTCCTGCTTGAGCCAGCGCACGACGGTGCCGGACTCCATCCCCTGGCCGAGCCGCGGGAGCTTGATCTCAGTCGCCATCGCGGCCCACGGTCGTGAGGATCGCCTTGAGGACGTCGTCGGCGTGCGGCACGACCCACTCCTCCATCACGGGCGCGAACGGCAGCGGCGTGAACTTCGCGCCGACGCGCTCGACCGGGGAGTCGAGCCAGTCGAACGCCTGGTGCTGGACGACGGCCGCGACCTCCGCGCCGAAGCCCATGCGCGTCACTGCCTCATGTGCGACGACGCAGCGATTCGTCTTCTTGACCGACTCGATAATCGTTCGCTCGTCGAGGGGCTGCAGCGTGCGCGGGTCGACGACCTCGACCGAGACGCCTTGCTCCTCCGCCTGCTCCGCCGCGGCAAGCGCTTCGTGGACGAGGCGCCCGGTTGCGACGACCGTGACGTCCTCGCCCTCACTCAGCACTCTCGCCTCGCCGAGCGGGATTGGCTCGAGCTTGTCGGGTACGTCCTCTTTGATCCCGTAGAGCGTGCGGTGCTCGAAGAAGACGACGGGATTGTCGTCGTGGATCGCGCTGTAGAGGAGGCCCCGGACGTCTGTCGGCGTCGACGCGAAGACGACCTTGAGCCCGGGTATGTGCACGAACCAAGCCTCCAGCTGCTGGGCGTGCTGCGCGCCCGGCGACCAGCCGGCGCCGCCCTGCGTCCGGATCGTGAGCGGCACCTTGAGCTGCCCGCCGGACATGTAGCGGTGCTTGGCCGCCTGGTTGACGACCTGCTCGGCGCCGAGGGTCAGGAAATCCTCGTACATGATCTCGACAACGGGGCGCATGCCCTGCATGGCGGCGCCGATGCCGGCGCCGACGATTGCCGCTTCGGAGATCGGCGTGTTGCGGACCCGCTCGGGGCCGAACTCGTCGAGCATCCCCTGCGTGACGCCCATCGAGCCGCCCATCTCGGCGATGTCCTCGCCCATGATGAAAACGTCCTCGTCCTCGCGCATGGCGGTGGAGAGCGCATCGCGAACGGCCTCGCGGTAGCTGAGCTCAGGCATCCTGGCGTTCCTGACGCGGCGCTGGCGGTGCGGCGCCGGAGGGGACAGTGCAATAGCACGGCCCCGGAGTGGGACGTGCCGTCAGCGGTGCGAGCGCGCTGCGGAGGCGGGCTCCGCCCGCCGGGAGCAGTTCGCGGTCAGGGGCGTCAGGCATAGACGTTTTTCAGCGCGTCCTCCGGCTTGGGGTCGGTGCCGTTCTTGGCGAACTCGACCGCACCCTCCACGAGCTCCGTCACCTCGCGGTCGAGCTCTTCGAACTCGTCGTCCGGGATGTCGAGGGCGCTGCGGAGCTTGTCGACGGGATCCTGCGTCTCACGGAGCTTCTTGAGCTCGTCCTTCGGCCGGTAGACCTGTGGATCGCCGATGTAGTGGCCGGTGAGGCGGTACGTCTCGGCCAGGAGGAAGACCGGCCCCCGTCCGGACCGGGCGTGCTCGACCGCCTTGGAGGCTTTCTCGTACACCTTGCCGACGTCCTGCCCGTCCACCTTCATCGCCTCCATGCCGTAGGCGACGGCGCGATCGGTGAGGTCCTTGATCGGCATGTGCTGGCTCGCCGGCGTCGACTCCGCCCAGTGATTGTCCTCGCAGACGAACACCGCCGGCACCTGCCAGAGCTGCGCGAGGTTGAGGGACTCGTGGACGGTGCCGATATTCGTCGCGCCGTCGCCGAAGAAGGCAACCGCGACTCGGGGCTCGTCGCGGAACTTGAAGGCGAGAGCGGCGCCCACGATCGCCGGCAGGCCACCTCCTACGACGGCGTTCGCCCCGAGGTTCCCGCGCTCGATGTCGTAGAGGTGCATCGAGCCGCCGTAGCCGTGCGAGCAGCCTTCGAGCTTCCCGTAGAGCTCGGCCATGATCTCGTTGGGATGCGTTCCCTTGGCGAGCGCATGGCCGTGCGCCCGGTGCGTGGAGGCGATGACATCGCCCTCCTCGAGCGCCCGGCAGACGCCGACGGCGACCGCCTCTTGCCCGATCGCGACATGGAGAAAGCCCGGCAGCTCGCCCGCTCGGAAGCGCTCCTCGACCTTCTCCTCGAAGCGGCGAATGAGCAGCATCTCGCGGAAGAACTCCCGCAAGAGCTCGGGCGAGGCCGTCCCTTTCTTTTCCACCTTTGCCATCGGCGCCAGTCTATGCTCGGGCTCATGCGTGTCGCCGACCAGTTCCGTGACCTCGAGTCCCGCCTGCCGGCGGACTGGGCCGATGCACAGCTGGTACTGACCGTCGACGATGACCGCCGGTACCAGCGCGCGGCCGAGTTGCTTGCGCCGCTCGGGCCGGGACGGCGGGGCGGTCAGGTGCGCTTCGTCGCCTCGCGGCGGGAAGGACGCGTCGACCTCCTGCGGCGTTTGCTTGCACGCATAGATCGCGAACGGATTCGCGGGAAGCTGGAGGTCGTCACCTACTCGCAGGCGGTGCCCGAGCCCGCGGCCGAATCCCGAGCCTCCTGGCCGCCACTGGAGGAGGCGTGGTTGTCGGCCGTTGCTGCCTTGCCCGACGACTGGAGCGACCTCTACGCCGAGGTCGAGCTTGCATCGAGTGACTTCCTCGAGCCGGGCGCGCTCCGGCTCGCTCCGTTGAACCCGTCGCGGCCGGACCGTGATCTCGCCATCCGCTTCCGCGTCGCCCGGAGCTTCGGGTACGGCGCCTCTCCGGACATGGCCCGGCGCTGCTTCGAGCGGCTCGACGAGGCGGAGATCAGGGGCCGCCTCAAGGTTCTCTGGGCACTTTCGGACACCAAGGCGGTGGCCACGCAGGGCCCGGTCTGGTACGGACGAGGTGGGCCAGTTTGAACGCCGAGCCGGTGTCGTGGCTCGTAATCGAGCGCGGCTGGACGGTCGTCGCGGCGGATGGAACGGAGGTCGGGAAGGTCGAGGAGGTCGTCGGCGACCCCGAGGACGACATCTTCAACGGGCTCGCGGTCTCGACCAGCCTGCTGGGAGCGCCGAAGTACGTTCCGGCCGAGCGGGTGGCGGAGATCGCCGAGGGGCGCGTCGCGCTCGATCTCTCGCCGGAGGCGGCCGACGAGCTGCAGGAGTACAAGGGGCCGACGCAGTCGGAGGAGCTCCGGCCCTAGGGGAGTCCGCGACGGCGTGCGGGCGGCGCCGTCACACTTCCGGCACAAAGGCGCGCGCGTTTCGTGCGCGTTTCCCCGCTACGATCGCCGCGGGGAGGAGGCAGGGCGAACCTGATCTAAGGGACGCCCGCCAACGAGCCGCCCCGCCGTCCCAATCAGCCGATGATCGCCCTGAGCTCCCGCGCCAGCGAGCCAGCGCCCGCCTTGTCCGCGGCGATCACGAGGCACGTGTCGTCGCCGGCAAGGGTTCCGACGACCAGCGGATGATCGATCCGGTCGAGCGCACGCGCGATCGCCGGCGCCGAGCCCAGCTCCGATTGCACGACGACGATGTTCTGCGCGGCGGTCGCGTGCCGGCCGAACTGCGAGAGCACTGCGGCGAGGGCCTCGCGAGGCTCCGCACGGCGCCCGTCACGTGCCACCACGTAACGCGGTCGACCAAGCTGGTCGTGGGTCTTGTGGAGACCGAGCTCGCGGATGTCCCGAGACACGGTCGCCTGCGTCGCCAGACACCCCTCGGTGGCCAGGGCCGCAAGCAGATCGTGCTGGGTTCCGATCCGGCGGCGCGACACGAGACTTGTGATCAGACGCTGCCGTTGAGACTTCGCGAACGGGCGCGCATCGGACTGCATGAACGGAGAATAGGTTTCCAGCCCGGCGAAGCGCGGTAAGTTTCCCACGTGCTTCGGAAGCTGCTTTGGATTGCCATGTCCTCGCTGGCCGTGATCGGAGCCCGCAAGCTCGCAGAGCGCGCGTATCGGGTCGCCACGGGCGAGGAGCCACCCGGCCGACGATGAACAAGGGCGATCAGCTCGTCGATCGGGCAGCCGACCGCCTTCGCGCCCTCGCCGACCGCGCAGCCGCCGAGGGAGGAGTCACGGCGAAACTTGGCGAGACGCTCGCCGAGGACGCCGCGTTTCTGCGCAGGCTGAAGCCCAGCCTGATCAAAGCGCGAGCGAAGGGTGAGCTTCCCACCCACCTGCCGGCGGGAAGTGCAGACCCGTTGGCCGAGACCCGCCCGCTCCCACCGCCGCAGCCGAAGAAAAAGCGGAGCGGACCGAACCCGTACCTCGTGGTCGGCGGGGCGCTTGTCGTCGGGATCGCGCTCGCCAAGCTCATCGACTGGAGAGGCCATGCCCATCCCAGAGACTGAGCAGCAGGGCCTCGGGGCGAGCGCGAAGCTCGTCGCCGAGAAGGCGAGCTCGATCGCGCGGCTGGAGCTCGAGCTCGCCTCGCTGGAGCTCAAGAAGAAGGCCGCCGCTCTCGGGGTCGGGATCGGACTGGCGTTGGGCGCCGCCGTGGTGCTCCTGTACGCGATCGGCTTCATCTTCGCGACGATCGCCGCCGGGCTTGCAGAGGTCCTGCCGACCTGGCTGGCATTGCTGATCGTCGGCGTCGTGCTGCTCCTCGTTGCCGGCATTCTCGGATTCTTCGCGGTGCGCTCGTTCGAGCGCGGAACTCCACCGGTCCCGGAACAGGCGATCGATGAGGCTAAGCTCACCTCCCAGGCATTGAAGAGCGATGGCAACCGGTAACAGCCGCTCAACCGAGGACGTTCGGCGCGAGCTCGAGTTCGAGCGCGAGGGCCTGGCGGATGCCGTCGATTCGCTCCGGGCCGAGGTCAAGGACGCAACTGACGTCGGCGCCAAGCTGAACAGCAATCTCCCTGCCTTCGCCGCCGCAGCGCTCGGCCTTGGTTTCGTCCTGGCCGGCGGGATTGGCGCGACGATGCGACTGTTTGCCCGCCGCAGCCGCGAGGGTCACGAGACGGCACGGTTCGGCCGGTTCTCGATTATCGACCGCGACTAACGGCCAGCCGATCTCAGACTGATCGCCGGGCCGACCACGCCGCAGGCTGAGTGGCCGCGGGCCTCGTGAAGCCGACCCGGCAATCGCGAGAGCGACCTATGTCACTCGGAAGCCGCCACGCATCCGTGTGGCATGTGGGTCGCAGATGAACCGATAGCGGCCGCGACGGAGAGTCAGCGTCCACGTCTTCGTTCCGCGGAAGGCCACCGCCGTGCGCTTGTTGACTCCTGGGCCGATCAGATGGAAGTTGTGATGCGCCGAGCGGTCGCGCACCACGATCCGGTAGCGGCCGCGCCGCAGGGTCTTGACTGCCCGTCCGCTCGCGGTCCGGAGCGAGATCGTCGGTGTTGGGCCCACGGTCGCCGTGAGCTTGATCACGCGCGATGGTGGCGGTGGCGGTGGCGGCGGTGGCGGGCCTCCCCCGGTCGTGAAGCCGCCTCGCATCTGCGTGGCATGCGGGTCGCACTGGAACGTGTAGCGCGCCTTGTCCTGAAGCGTCACGGTCCAGGTGACGGTGCCGACAAACGCCTCCGAGGTCGCCATTTCGACGCCCGGACCGCTGAGGCGGAAGTTGTGAATGCCCGAGTGGTCGTGCACCTCGATCTCATAGACGCCTGCCGGAATATCGCGCACGCTCCCGCCCGCTGCGTCCGTGAGCGAGATCGTGAAAGCGTCGTTCAGGCCGACGTTGGCGATCAGTTTGGTCTGTGCAAGCGCGGCGGTCGGGGAGCCGAGGGCTCCGATCGCCACGGCAGTGATCAGAAGCAGTCGAAGTCGATGAGTCATGCCTGCCACTACGTCCGGGTTGGACCAGTGGATTGCAGGCCCGGTACACAGGCAGGTGTCCCATCGGGGAACTGGAAGGTGATCGGCGCTTGCGGCATCGGAGCCGAATTGTCGTACTGAAGCATGGCCGGTACAAGTCCGCTGCGCTCACGAGCCAAAAGCGCCGCCATGGTCTCGCCCTCTCGCTTGAGGTGGACCCGCATGGCTGCGTGGAATGCGCCGGTGACGACCATGAGCGGAGCAGAGGGCTGCCATTCCGCCACAAGCCGCTCCGCCATTTCCCGGTCACGGATTCGCCAGCCCTCGGGATGCGGAACCGGGTCGAGGCGATCGAACGCGATGACCTGTTCCAGCCGGCCTTCCGCCCTGAGACGTTGCAGGAGCGCGAAATGCCCGGTCGTTATGCGGCCGTCGCCGCAGAAGAACTCCGCAGAAGGCGGGAGCCTCCAGAGACGCTCGAAATCGAAGGAACCGCCGCGAACGAAGTCCTGAACCGGCTCGTCCATCTCTTCGTGGGACCACTCGAAGGCGAGGGCACGCGTTCCGAGCGACACGGCTAGCGAGTACACGACAGCGGGCGTCTCGTACATGCCATGTGGCTCGCCGACGACGATGAGACCCGCCTCGTCCACTGTCGCTCGCGCGGCGTCGATCGCGTCGGCGTCGAGTGAAAACGAGTCGAACCTATACACGCGGACAGCGGTCCGAAACTCACTCGCCGTCGTCACGACCACGAGACGAGGCTAGTCGCAGCGAATTAGACTCGGCGGGATGCTTCGCAAGAACGCCAAGGTCGACCTGATCAAGGGCGTCCCCCTGTTTTCGGAGTGCTCCCGGAAAGAGCTCGGAGAGGTCGCCGGCATCGCCGACGAGATCGACCTCCGCGAGGGCAAGGAGCTGACGAAGCAGGGTCAGGCAGGGCGCGAGTTCTTCATCCTCGTGGAGGGCACGGCCGACGTGAAGAAGGGATCACGCCGCGTGAACGAGCTCGGCCCCGGGGACTTCTTCGGCGAAATCTCGCTCATCAGGCACACGCCGCGAACGGCAACCGTCGTCGCAACCTCGCCGGTCCGGACCCTCGTGATCACAGAACGCAGCTTCCAGAGCCTGCTCCAGCACCAGCCGGGCATCCAGAACAAGGTGATGAGCGCGCTGGCCGCGCGACTCGCGCCCGAAGAAAAGATCTAAAGCTAGGCGCGCAGCTCGGCGCCGAAGCGCTCGCGAAGCGCGTCGACGATCTTCTGGCGCAAGCCGGCGGCCTCCTCGTCGGTGAGCGTGCGTTCGGGCGACCGGAACTCGACTCGGAAGGCGATCGACTTCCGGCCGGGCCCGACCTGCTCCCCGTGGTACACATCGAACGGAACGATCTCGTGCAGCTCCGGGCCGACCGCTTCACGCGCCGCCGCGACCAGGGCGCCGGCCGGCACGTCGTCGTCGACCGCGAACGCCAGGTCCTGCTTGACGGGGGGGTACGTGATCACATCCTCGTAGATGACGGGCTCGTGCGACTCTTGGAAGAGCTCCTCGAGATCGAGCTCGAACGCGGACCACGTGCCCTCGAGCACGCTCGGGTGCAGCTCGCCGAACACGCCGGCCGGGGTCCGTGCGGCTTTGCCCGGATGAAGGAGCGGGTCTTCAGCGCGCTCGACCTCCATGTCGGTCTTCAGCGCCGCGTAGAGCGTCGCGACCACACCCTTCACGCGGCTGAAGCCGCCCTCGACGATCCCAGCCACGTGGAGCCGCTCCTCCGGCAGCTCGCCCCCCTCGAGGTAGACGCGAGCGATCTCGAATAGCGCGATCCCGCGCTCGCCGACTTCCGCGTTTCGCCGCGCAGCGTCGACGAGACTCGGCAGCAGGCGCGTGCGCAGCGCCGTCAGCTCGACCGAGATCGGCTCTTCGAGCTTCCATGTCGTCTCCTCGCCCGGCAGCAGCGACGGCGTGTACGTCTCGACGAAGCCGAGGCCCACCAGCGCATCCTCCACGCGGCGGCGCAGCTGTTGCCCGCGCGTCAGGCTCCCGAACATCGCGCTTCGCTCGGGCAGCGTGAACGGCACGTCCTCGAGCCGGAAACGCGCCACTTCCTCGATCACGTCGACCTCGCGTGTGACGTCGCGTGCGCGCCACGTCGGCGTGACGACACGGCCGTCCTCGACATCGAAGCCCAGACGGTCGAGCAACTCGTACTGCTCCTCCGCGGGTGTTTCGACGCCGATCAGCCGATCGGCGTGCTCGGGCCGGTAGCGGATGACCGCTCGCTCCGGGAGCTCGCCCTGGACGTCCGTGTGCCCGACCCAGCGCGCTCCGGCAAGCTCGACGATGAGCTGGGTCGCGAGCGTCGCGGCCGGCGCGGCCAGGTAGGGGTCGACACCTTTCTCCCAGCGATTCGAGCCTTCGGTGCGTAGCCGCAGGCGCTCGGACGAACGGAAGATCGTGAACGGCTCGAAGTTCGCCGCCTCGAGCAACACCTCGGTCGTCGACTCACCGATCTCCGTCTCCTCGCCACCCATGATCCCGGCGAGAGCAACCGATCGCACGGCGTCGGCGATCATCAGATCGTCGGGCGTCAGGTCCCGGACGACGCCGTCCAGCGTCCGCAGCTTCTCGCCCGGGCTCGCGCGCCGGACCACGATTCGGCCGCCGCGGAGCGTGGCGAAGTCGAATGCGTGCAGTGGATTGCCGAGCGCGAGCATCGCGTAGTTCGTCGCATCGACGACGTTCGAGATCGGCCGCATCCCCGCTGCGACGAGCCGAGCCTTCAGCCAGAGGGGCGATGGGCCGATTTGCACGTCACAGAAGAGACGTCCGATGTACCGCGGGCAGCCGATGGGATCCTCGACCTCGACGTCGACGGGCTCGTCGCCCACCTGCTCGGGCTCGACACCTGGTGGCGGCGCCAGCTCGAGGTCGTAGATGGCGGCGACCTCCCGCGCGAGGCCGTAGATAGAGAGCAGATCCGGGCGGTTGCCTGTGGCCTCGACGTGCAGCACGTCGTCGACGATCGGCAGCACGTCGGCGAGCGGCGTGCCCGGCTCCCAGCTGTCGTCGAGCACCATGATCCCCGTGTGATCGGGGCCGAGGTCGACCTCGTCCTCCGCGAGGATCATCCCGTTCGAGAGCTCGCCGCGCACCTTCCGCCGCTCGAGCTCCAGTCCACCCGGGAGCAGCGCGCCCGCCAGCGCGACGGCGACGGTCGCCCCCGGCCCGAAGTTCCAGGCTCCGCAAACGATCTGCAGCGGCTCCTCATCCCCCACGTCGACCCGGCAGAGCTGGAGGCGGTCGGCGTTGGGATGCTTCACCGCCTCGAGCACGCGACCGACGAGGAAACGGCCCAGGTTGCCGTCGCTGTCAGGGACGCCGCGACGCTCGATGCCCTCGACCTCGGCGGACGAAACGGACAGGCGAGTGGCCAGGTCGTCGAGCGGCATCTCGATCGGCACGTAGTCCCGTAGCCAGCTAATTGGGACTCTCATCAGAATTGCCTTAGTGCTCGGAGGTCGCCCTCCCAGAGCACGCGGATGTCGGGGATGTCGTGTCGCAGCTGCGCCGCCCGCTCGAGCCCGCACCCGAACGCGAATCCCGTCCACTCCTCGGGGTCGAGGCCGACGTTCTCGAACACCAGGGGGTCGACCATGCCGGCGCCGCCCATCTCGATCCAGCCCGACCACTTGCACGTGCGGCAGCCCACGCCGCCGCAGATCCCGCAGGAGACGTCGGGCTCGATCGAAGGCTCCGTGAACGGGAAGAAATGGGTGCGGAAACGGACGCGCCGCTCAGGGCCGTACAGCGCCCGCATGACGTGCAGGAGCGTCCCCTTGAGGTCGGCGAGGGTCAGTCCCTTGTCGACGGCAAGCCCCTCGAACTGGTGGAAGATCGGGTAGCGCGTCGCGGTGATCGCGTCCCGCCGGTAGACACGGCCGAGCGAGACCATGTAAATCGGCGGCTCCCGTTCTTCGAGGGCGTGGATCTGCGAGGGCGAGGTCTCCGTCCGCAGCACATGGGTGTCGTCGAAGAAGAAGGTGTCCCGATGCGACCGGCTCGGATGCGTCGGCGCGAAAGCGAGCTTGTCGAAGTTGTACTCGACCGTCTCGACCTCGCGGTCGTCGCGGACTTCGTACCCGAGGCCGAGGAATGCGTCCTCGACGATCCGCCGGACCTGCGTGATCGGGTGCAGGCTCCCGAGCGGAAGCTCGTCGCCGGGCAGAGTCACGTCGACCACGTCCTCGGTGAGCGCACGATCCAGCTCGGCCCGCTCGAGCTCGGCTTGACGCGTCGTCAGCGCCTCTTCGATCGCCTCGCGCGCGGCGTTCAGCGCCATGCCCGTCTCGCGGTCGCGGACCTCGCGCAGCGCCTGCTTCAGCTCGCTCTTCCGGCCCAGATAGCGGACGCGTGCATCGTCGAGCTCCGTCGCACTCTCCGCGCGCTCGACGGCGGTGAGCGCATCCTGCCGGTAGGTCTCAGCGTCCAAGACGGCCCCGGTTCGAGTCTCGGCGGATCGGCGGCGAGAGCGTCAGCGCCGGTCCCCGGACACGAGCCGGGGCCGGGTAAACGGGGAATCCAAGCGCCTCATCGCCATGAGGACACGATAACGGAGAATGACGTCATGGATCCCTACGCGCCATTTGCAGAGATCTATGAGGAGTGGTCGGCCCCGATGACCGAGGACGTCGCCCACTATGTCGAGCTGGCGAAGGAGGCGGACGGACCTGTCGTCGAGCTCGCGGTTGGCACCGGTCGCGTCGCGATTCCTGTGGCGAAGGCGCTCGGAAGGCGCGTGATCGGGATCGACCTCTCGGCGGCGATGCTCGCAAAGGCGAGGGAAGCTGTGGCGGCAGCGGGAGCCGACGTGGAACTGCGGAAGGGCGACATGCGGGAACTCGAGCTAGACGAGCCCGCAGCGCTGATCTATGTCCCTTACCGCTCACTCCTGCACCTTCCGACCTGGGCCGACCGGCGACGAACGTTCGAGCGGATCACGGCGTCCCTCCGACCCGGCGGCCGCTTCGCGTGGAACGCATTCGTCTTCGATCACATGATCGCGGCGCGCCTTGACGGCGTGGCGCGACCGCATCCAGGCTCGGAGACGATCTGGACTTACATCGAGTACCAACCGACCGACGCCCGAATCGACGTCACCGCGTTCGTCGGTGAGCCCGGCGTCGACCCGCGTCGTCTGCACCTGTGGTGGGTGAATCGCTCCGAATGGGAGGCGCTGATCGACGTCTCCGGTCTCGAGGCCGAGGCCCTGTACGGATGGTTCGACCGGACGCCGTTCACCGACCAGAGCGCGGAGTTCGTATGGGTGGCGCGGAAGCCCGGCTAGAAACATATGACGCGATTGCCGAGCTCTACGACCCGTGGAGCAGAAGCGTCACCGAAGACATCCCGTTCTACGTGGCGGAGGCGGTGAGCGCGGGCGGGCCGATCGTCGAGCTCGGCGTCGGCACCGGTCGCATCGCGGTGCCGACGGCGGCGGCCGCCGTGAGCGTGATCGGCGTCGACTCATCCGCGCGCATGCTCGAGATTTGCCGGCGCAGCGCGGAGGAAGCCGGCGTCGCGGGGTTGCTCGACCTACGGCTCGGCGACCTCGCCGCGCCGCCGGTGTCGGAGCAGGTGCGCTTGGTGACTTGCCCGTTCCGGGCCTACCTTCATCTCCAGGACGAGGATGCTCGAGTCGCAGCGCTCCGCGCCGCCCATGAACTGCTCCTACCAAGCGGGCGGCTGATCTTCGACGTCTTTGCACCGAGGCAGGACGACATCGAAGAAACGCACGGCCGCTGGATCGAGCGCGAGCCGGAGATCTTCGAGCGCGCCGACTGGGACGAGGAGGCGCAGACGCTGACGCTATCGGTACGCGGCCCCAGCGGTGCCGGAACGATGCGCCTCGCGTGGATCTCGGAGCCCGAGTGGCGGCGGACTTTGGAGAAGTCCGGCTTCGAGGTCGAGCGAAGCTACGGCTGGTTCGACTACCGCCCCTACCGCGGCGGCGAAGACATGGTCTTCGTCGCCCGCTCTCGCTGAAAGTCTCGCGACTTTCAGCGACTCTATCGAGCCGGGCGATCGCTTCGCGATCGCGCGGCCGAGAAGGCCTCGCCGCGATCCTTCTCTAGCGGCCGCAGCGGCGGAACGGGCAAGGCCCGTTCCGCGGCGTTTTAAAGAACGTGGACTTCGTCGCCGTTCGTGACTTCGCCGCTTTCGACGACGCGCGCGAGCATCCCGCGCTTTCCGTCCAACTCGGCCTGGAGGCCCGGGCGGATCTCGTCCATCCGCGAGCACGGATCGCAGACCATCGTGATCTCGAACAACGCATCCCCGACGCGCAGCTGCTGGCCGACTGGCCACTCGTGGACATCGGCGCCTTCGATCGTGAAGTTCTCTCGGATGCGCCCGTAGTCGACTCCGAGCGCGTCGAGGTGCTCCGCCGACGCAAAGAGAACCTGGCGCTTCGTCCCCGGACGCGCATGCGCACACCCCTGTAGGCCGTGTCCCTCGAGCGCCCGGACGCTCTCGCGCGCGTCCATGCGGCCGCTGCCCTTCGCGGGAGACGTCCACAGGCCGGCCACGCTCGCCATCCGACTCGACTCTACCGGCGCGGTCGGCGGTGGCGGCTGCTCCACTCGTAGAGGGCGATCGCCGCCGTGACGGCGACGTTCAGCGACTCCGCCGTGGGAGCGAGCGGGATCGTGGCCTGCACCTCGCAGTCGCGGACGATGTCGTCCGGTAGCCCCTCGCGCTCGGCGCCGAGGACGAACGTGGTTCGTTCGGGAAGCTCCGCTTCCGCTAGGGCCGTCCCGCCCCGGGTGACAAGCGCGATTCGGGGTCGCGGCGCAGCCTCGAAGCGGCCGATCGGGACTCTGAACACGGCGCCCGCGGAGGCTCGGAGGGCCTTTGGGCCGGTTGGATCGGCACAACCCGGGGAGAGCGCAACGAACGCCGGGCCGAGTCCGTCCGACGTCCGTAGTACGGTTCCTACGTTGCCCGGATCGACAACATGCCAGAGAGACACCCCGGCCGGAGGAAGCTCGGCGGGATCGAGCTGCGGAAGATCGGCGTGGCGGAAGATCGCGAGGACGCGAGGTGGATGAGCAAGCACTGAGACGTCGGCGAGGAGGCGGGGCTCGACCGGCTCCGCCTCATCCAATCCGTCCAAGTGCGGTGGCCGCTCGGCGTCGACGAGCACCTCCACGGGCCGGATGCCGGCCGCGAGCGCCGCCTGCACGAGATCTTCGCCCTCACAAACGAACATGCCCAGTCGTTCGCGCTGCCTCCGAGAGGCCAAGCGGCGCACGAGCTTCAGGCGCGGGTTCGAGGCCGAGGTGATCACGGCAGCCACTCCAGCCATTGCCCGTGGAAGCCCGCATGTGCCAGGAGCCGCTTCTCTCCACCCGGCCAGAGGCGCACCCACAGGCCCCAGTACCTGTGCTCTCCGGCCGCGGGCCGGCTGACGGAGATCAAGGCCAGCGGGAACCGCCGGCCGGCCTCGTCGAGGCCGCCGAGGACTCGCTTCCAATCCTCGCGGCTCAGGTAGCCGCGCACGGCGGTCTGGAAGACGACCGTCAACGCACCCGGCAGCCGCTCGGCGAGGAGGTCGGGGAGGCGCTCCACAACGTCGCCCCGCTCGAGCACCGGCGGATCTCTGCGGAGTGTCTCGATCGCGTGGTCCAGGCGGTCGAGCCGGTGGCGCTGGTCGGCCCAGACGAAGGACTTGAGCAGCAGCATGTCCTCACGCCGGGTGACGTCGAGCGGCGCGAGGTCGATCCCGCGGCGCGATCGCACGCGCGGCTGCAGCGTGAGCAGGCTCGCGGGTACCGAGCTCCGCTCCTCACCGGTGAGCTCGAGCTCTGCCTCGGCCGGCCCCCACTCGCCGTTGTCGTAGCGGTAGTCGTAGCGATCCCAGACGAGGTTGAGACCGGCGCTCGGGCCGACCTCGATCAGGTCGAGCGTCTCGACGCCCGTGCGTCGCGCGACCTCGAGGAAGCACGGCAGGAGGACCCAGCTCCGCTGCACCTCGTTCGTCTGAACGCTCTGGTTCCGGATGAAATCGCGGAGCCAGTCGCGCCGCTCCTCGATCACCGCAGCCGGGTCGGTCCAGGGGTCGATCCCCTCGCTCAGCGCCAGGTAGTGGAGCCCGGCGAGGAGCTGGAGCGGCCGGTCCCAGCGGACGTCGTCGATGACCTCCGTGACGACGGGCTCGGCGGCCAACCGACGACAGACTTCGGCGTAGAGCGGCGAGCCGGTGCGCTCGCACTGGTCGGCCTGGTGGAGAAAGATCCGCTCGAGCTCGGGAGTCAGCTCTCGAGCGCGGCCTTCGCCTGCTCGGTGATCTTGCCGAATGCCGCCGGGTCGCTCACGGCCAACTCGGCGAGCACCTTGCGGTCGAGCTCGATGCCGGCCTTGCGACAGCCGGCCACGAACTGGTTGTACGAGAGGCCGTTGGCGCGGGCTGCAGCATTGATGCGAATGATCCAGAGGCGACGGAAATTGCGCTTGCGGGCCTTTCGATCGCGATACGCGTAGACCAGCGAGTGCTCGACCTGCTCCTTGGCCGCGCGGTACGTCGAGTGCTTCCGCCCGACGTAGCCCTTGGCCTGGTCTAGGACCTTGGCGCGCTTCTTGCGCGCGTGCACGGACCGCTTGACGCGCGGCACTAGGACCCGCCCCTTCCGAGCAGTCTGCGCACCTCGCGCACGTCGGTCGCGGACAAGTCCGCCTGCCGGCGGAACCTACGCTTGCGCTTCGCGGACTTCTTCTCGAGCAGGTGACTCTTCATCGCGCGCCGGCGCAAGATCCTGCCCGTCCCGGTGATCTTGAACCGCTTCTTCGCGGCTCTGGATGTTTTCTGCTTTGGCATCTCTCGTAACTCCTGCGTTCTTGCTCGGCCCGAGCACCATGACCATGTTCCGCCCGTCCAGGAGGGGTGGGGATTCGACCACACCGATCTCCTTGACGTCCTCGGCCAGCCGCATCAGCAGGTCCCGCCCCCGCTCCGGATGGGCGGTCTCACGCCCCCGGAACATGATCGTGACCTTGACCTTGGCGCGCTGGTTGAGGAAGCGCATCACATGGCCCTTCTTGGTCTCGTAATCCTGCGTCGCGATCTTCGGCCTGAGCTTGATCTCCTTGACTTGAACCTGGGACTGGTGCTTGCGCGCGAGCTTGGCCTTCTGCTCCTCCTGGTACCGGTACTTCCCGTAGTCCATGACCCGGGCGACCGGCGGCCGGGCCTGCGGCGCCACCTCCACCAGATCGAGGTTCTTTCCGTACGCGTAGTCGAGCGCGTCAGGCGTGGACTTGATGCCCACCTGCGCGCCGTCTTCGTCGATCAGCCGCACTTCCGGCACACGAATTCGCTCGTTCACCCTCGTCTGAGGTTCGGGTGCGGGCTCCGGACGGACGAACCGCCGCGGCCTCAAAGACTCGTCACCAAGCTCTTCTTGTCCTCCTTGTGAAATGACAAAACCGCTGCAAGCAGCGGTTTTTCCGTCCTCCGCTCGCTTGAACCCACGCACGACCATAGCCGCGGAGGTGAGGAACGGTTGCCGCCCCTGCTTGCAGGCTTCACACGTTAGCAGTCAGTTCCCGAACGAGTTCGTCGAGGCTCTTCGTCGACTGCTCGCCGCCGCGCTCGCGGACGGCGAGGGACGCTTCCGACTCGCGGTCGCCGTAGACGATCACGTACGGGACCTTGTCGACCTCGGCATCTCGGATTCGCTTCCCCACGGTCTCGTCGCGGTCGTCGACCTCGACGCGGAAGTCGGAGAGCTTCTCAGCGAGCGAGCGCGCCGCGTCTCGGTGGCTCTCCCCAACCGGCAGCACCCGGATCTGCACCGGCGCGAGCCAGAACGGGAACGCGCCGCCGTAGTGCTCGGTGAGGATCCCGATGAACCGCTCCAGCGACCCCAAGAGCGCGCGGTGGATGACGACGGGGTTGTGCTCGTGGTTGTCGGCGCCCATGTACGTCAGCCCGAAGCGCATCGGCATCTGGTAATCGAGCTGGATCGTCCCCATCTGCCAGCTCCGCCCGAGCGCGTCGGTCATGTGGAGGTCGATCTTCGGGCCGTAGAAGGTCCCCTCGCCCGGGCTGATGACGTACTCCATCTCGTGCCGGCGCAGCGCCTGCTCGAGCGCGCCCTCGGCGTGGTCCCACTGCTCCTCTGTGCCGAGCCTGTGGTCGGGGCGAGTCGAGAGCTCTGCCCGCGGCGCCAGGTCGAAGAGCGCGTACAGGTCGCGCGCGAACTCGATCATCGCGTCGATTTCGTCCTGGATCTGCTCCTCGGTGACGAAGACGTGCGCATCGTCCTGCGTGATGTGCTTCACACGGAGCAGCCCGTGGAGCGTGCCGCCGCGCTCATCCCGGTGGAGCGTGGACGATTCCGCGTAGCGGATCGGAAGATCGCGGTACGAGCGCAGCTGGCTCCCGAAGAGGAGCATGTGGCCGGGACAGTTCATCGGCTTCAGCGCGAGCGGGCTCTCGTGCTCGTGCTGCTGGACGAAGAACATGTTGTCCCGGTAGTTCTCGTAGTGCCCCGAGGTGACGTACGTGTCGATGTCGTACAAGAGCGGCGTCTTCACCTCGAGGTAGCCCCGCTTGGCGTTCTCGCGGCGGCGGAGATCCTCGAGCGCGTTCCAGATGACCATCCCCCTCGGGTGCCAGAACGGTGAGCCGGGCGACGCCTCCTGGAGGTGGAAGAGGTCGAGCTGCCGGCCGAGCCGGCGATGGTCACGGCGCCGAGCCTCCTCCAAACGCTCGAGGTACTCCTGCAGGTCGTCCTCGGTGTAGAAGGCCGTGCCGTAGATCCTCGTCAGCTGCTTGTTCTTCTCGTCACCGCGCCAGTAGGCGCCCGCGAGACCGGTGAGCTTGACGGCCTTGATCGGTGACGAGTTCTGGAGGTGCGGGCCCCGGCAGAGGTCGGTGAAGTCACCCTGGGTGTAGAAGGAGATCGGCTCCTCGGCCGTGTCGACGAGCTCGACCTTGTAGTCCTCCTGGTCCTGCTCGAAGCGCTTCCGCGCCTCGTCGCGGCCAACCTCCTCGCGCTGCCACGCTCGCCCTTCCCGGAGCTCCCTGCGCATCTCTTCCTCGATGCGCTCGAGCGCCTCCTCGCCGATCGGCTCGGGGAACTCGAAGTCGTAGTAGAAGCCGTTCTCGATCGGCGGGCCGATGGCGATCTTCACGCCTGGATAGAGGCGCCTGACGGCCTCCGCGAGCAGGTGCGCGGTCGAGTGCCGAAGCACTGCGAGAGCGTCGGGATCGTGCGTGTCGCGCGTGGTCAGGATCTGGATCGGCTGACCGTCCTGGAGCGGCAGCCGCAGGTCCTGGACACGGCCGTTCGAGCGAACGAGAACGGCCTGCTCGGCCAGCTTCGGCCCGATCGCAGCAGCCGCATCCAGCCCCGTTGCGCCCTCCGGGAGCTCGAGCTCAGTCGAATCGGGGAGAATCACCCGCATGGAGGAGAAAGTACCCGAGCACCCCCGCGAGGACGATCGAAACGAGGAGCTCGAGAGCTCGCCCGTCCCGGATCCCGAAGCCGAGGAAACGACGGCCGAGGACGATCCGGAAGCGGACTGAGAGGGGCGCGCTTAGTGTCAACGCCGGAGCCCACGAGTATGGGCCCCGGCGTTGCCATACGACTCAATCAGTGCTCGGTTACGGCCAAACGGGGCCTTGCGCAAGAACCATCGCAAGTGCGATCAGCGCCGCAACGACGAGAGCTGCTCGTACGTTCACCGGAACTCCCTTCGACGGAAAGCGGTTAACGGCTAGTCCCTGGGCCCGGGAACGTCGTAGTATACGAGCCTCAACTAACGTGCCCAGACGCAAGTCAACACACGTGGACGATCCGGCAGCCGTCGGCCGGCGTCTGCGGGACGCACGTGAGCGCGCAGGTCTGAGCCAGAGGCAGCTGTCCTTCGAGGGCTGCTCGCCGGCGTACATCTCCCGAATCGAGGCCGGCGAGCGCATCCCGTCGCTGCAGCTCCTGCGGGAGATGGGCCGGAGGCTGGGCGTAAGTGAGGACTGGCTCGCGACGGGGCTCGACCGGGACGTCTTGTCCGAAGACCGGACGCTCCTCGACGCCGAGATTGCGCTGCGGTTCAACGAGATCGACACCGCCGAGGAGCTCTACGCCAAGGCCCTGCAGGCGGCGGCGACGAACGCCGAGCGCGCTCGCGCCCTCGCAGGGGTCGGGCAGATCGCCTTCGAGCGCGGCGATCCGCGCCGCGCGGTCGACAATCTCGAGCAGGCACTCTCGCTCTCCGGAGCGGAGGCGGCCGACCAGCCCTCTCTCGCCGACACCCTCGGCCGCGCCTACGCGATGCTCGACGACGTCGAGCCGGCCATCCGCCTCTTCCGACAGTCGCTGGAACGGGCGAACGAACGCAAGAACTCGCCTGAGGCCGTCCGCTTCGGCGTCCTCCTGGCGAACGCGTACATCGACAAGGGCGAGTTCAGTGAGGCCGGGACAGTCCTCAAACGCACGGTCGAGAAGGCCGACAACGCCCGCGATCCGGTCTTTCGTGCGCGAATCTACTGGTCACTCTCACGCCTGCACGCTCTCCAGAACGAGCCGGGGCTGGCAGCGCGGTACGCGCGCAAGGCGCTCGAGCTGCTGGAGCTGACCGAACACACGACGTACGCGGCGCGCGCCCACCAGCTGCTCGCGCATGTCGAGCTCGATCGTGGCGAGGCCCTCGAGGCGCTCCGCCTGCTCGATCGGGGGCTCCCGCTCGTCGAGGAGAGCGGGAACAAGGTCGAGCAGGCGCTCTTCCAGCTCGAGAAGGCAAGAGCGCTCGTCAAGCTCGGGCGAAGCGCGGAGGCGACGCGGATCGCGCAGGACAGCGCCGAGCTCCTCGAGGAGGCAAGCCCGGTCGACGCAGGACGCGGATACACGGTCGTCGCTGACGTCTACGAACAGCTCGGCGACCGCGACAAGGCAATCGAGGTCTACGAGCACGCGGCCGCGCTGCTTTCCGTGAGCCCGAGCCGCTACGTCCTCGAGGTCTACGCGAAGCTGGCCGATCTGCTCGAGGCCGAGGGCCGGAAGGACGATGCGCTGAAGACGCTGAAGAAGGCCGTCACGGTGCACGCGCGAACCGCCCCGATCCAGGCTCTGCCGCGGGTCTAGCCGCAGGTCAACTCGTGCGGCCCCGGCCGGAACGGCTCGACCGCCTCCCCCAGCAGTACTTCACGGCGCTCCTCGCCCGAGTCGCGGCGGCGGCACAGGCCGATGGCGAACCGCTCGTCGACCTCGGCCGTGGAAACCCGGAGGTCGGGCCCCCGCCCCACGTCATCGAGCGGCTCGCCGAGACGGCGCGCGAGCAGCGTGCCCACGGGTATCCGCCGTTCCGCGGGCTCCCAGAGCTGCGCGAGGCGATCGTGGAGCGCTACCGCGCCCTCTACGGCGTCGAGCTCGATCCCGAAACGGAGGTCGCCGTCCTCCCCGGGACGAAGACGGCGCTCGTGGAGCTCGCCGTCGCCCTGGCGGAACGCGGCAGCCGCGTGCTCCTCCCCGATCCCGGCTACCCGGACTACCCGTCGGGTGTCGCACTCGCCGCCGCGAGGCTCGAGCCGCTGCGACTCGATCCTGAGCGTGGTTGGTCTCCGCGCTGGGACGAAGCGCCGCGCGAGGACGTCGCCGCTGTGTACCTCAACTATCCGTCGAACCCCTGCGCCGTCGCGGCTCCCGCGGGCGTCTTCGAGTCGGCAGTGGCGTTCGCCGCTGAGACCGGCGCCGCGGTGGTCCACGATTTCGCCTACGGCGACCTCGTGTTCGACGGCCGCTTGCCGGAGAGCTTCCTGGCGGCGCCGAACGCGAAGAGCGTCGGGGTCGAGATGTTCTCGATGTCCAAAAGCTACGGGATGGCGGGCTGGCGGCTGGGCTTCGTGCTCGGAAACGCGGAGATCGTCGAGCGGATGCAGCTGCTTCAGGACCACGCCCGAGCCGGGATCTTCGTCCCGATCCAGGAGGCGGGAATCGCCGCGCTCCGCGGTCCCCAGGGATCGGTCGCCGAGCGTCGGGGCGCGTACGAGCGCCGGCGGGACCGGGTAGTCGATGCTCTGGCGGGAACGGCCGTGCCCGAGCCGGTGTGCGAGGGGACCTTCTACGTCTGGGTCCGGTTGCCTGAGGGCCTCACGATCGAGCGGCTTCTAGGGGAGTACCGCGTGGCCGTAGCACCAGGCGAGGGCTTCGGAGCGACCGGTGCCGGCTGGGTGCGGCTTTCGCTGGCGGTCACGGACGAGCAGCTCGAGCGCGGGCTCGAGCGGCTCGCCCGTGCCCTCGCCTAAACGGTCACAACGCCTCGGCAGACCTGACCGCCGCGGGCGGCCGTGGCCTTGGCGACGATGCGGTCAGAGCCTGCGGGGTTGCGGATCCGCCGCTGGACGCTGAACGACCCGCTCGGCGGCCGCGTAAGCCGCACACCGCGGAAGACCGTTGCGCCGTCGCGGGTGATGACGACGTTCCAGCGCCGGCCCGCGATGTTCTGATCCACTTCGAACTCGGTCTCGATCAAGCCGTCGTCGAACTTCGCCTTCAGCTTCCAGTTCGCCGAGCCCGAGCACTTGCCCTGTCTGATCACGCCTGGACTCGACTTGGCCGGCGCGAGGGCGGGCACCGCGACAGCAACCGCGACAAGCCCAACGAGAATGGCCAACGTACGCATGAATCCCCCTTGATTGACTGCCCCCCACGGTAGGCCTCGCTATTTCAGGCGCGGGCTACGCCTTGGTTAGACCTTGGTTCGGACTGAGGCCGCGGGCGAGCCCGGACAACGTGTCCTTCATGACTTGCTCGGAGCTGTTCTCGAACCGGAAGTGGTAGGCACCGAAGTCTGCGACGCCGATCCGTGCGCGCTCGTCGACGTACTTCGCTCGCCAGCGGTTGACCTCGCTACGCGGGAGATGGCCCACGTTCCCGCCGAGGCCGGGCGCGAGATGCCAGCCGGGCGTCATCCCGACGACGTAGCGATCGGCGAGCTCCTTACGAATCGTGCCGCCACGGGCGAGCAGCCGTTGCTCCGCGGCGTACGCCTGGGCGACGTCCTCGGGGTTGCCGACGAACGGCGGATACTCCTCGCCGACGAGCCGGAACGTTGCGCTTTGCAGGGCTCGCCAGAACGCACGCAGCTCGTAGTCCACGCGCAACCTGGCGACCTCCAGTGCCCGACGGGAAGCCCAGACGAAGCCGATTCGGGGTCCGTCGCCGAACTCCGCGCGGCCGAAGTTCAGGCCGTGCAGAGCCCCGCGCGTGAACTCTCGCCACTGACGTCCACGGCTGCCGCCGAGCTCCGCAGCCAGTTCGTCGAGCTGCCACGCGTCGACCCGCACACCTTGGAGCTCGGCGATCCGAACCTCGTCGCGGAACCGGCGACCGAGCTCCCTTCCCCAGGCGAGCCGCTCCCGGGCCGGCAGTGACAGCATGGCCGTCAGCGACGGCAGCTTCCCGGCGAGCCGCGGCTCCTCCGCTTCCGCGACCCGGCGGCGGTTCCAGAACGATGTCGGCTTGATCGGGAACATCGGCGCGTAGAGACCGCGCTTCAGCGCCTGGACTTGCCGGCTGACCGGTGCGTTCACGCCGTAGCTGCCGACGTAGATCTCCGTTCCGGGCGGGGTGCGCGTGGCCCGAATCGCCCGAGTCAGCTTTGGGACGTCGTCGGGCTCGAAATACGAGAGGAGAAGGAGGCGTGCGATTAGGTGGGTTGGGCGGACATCCAGCGATGACCTTCGATGTCCTCCGCACGGTACTGGCGCTGGCCGACGCCGAGGTTGTCCTCGAGCTCGGTGAGGATCGTGGCGCCGGCGGCGCGGGCACGCTCGAAGTGAGCGTCGATGTCGCCCACTTCGACGAAGACGCCGTCGACGATCCAGTCTGCAGCTCGGCCCACGTCCTCGTACGACAGCATCGGTACGACGCGCTGCTCGGTCACGGCTCCGCCACAGGCTCCAGCGTCTCGTCCGAGGCCAACCGTTCGCGCACAACCTCCTCGCCGGCTGCGCGGACGGCGGGGTGGCCCGTGACGACGGCGAGGAAGTCACCGCGTCGGATCGTGGCGAGCTTCATCTCGTCGCGGGCCGTCACCGTCGCCGTCCGCGGCACGTCGTGGAGCAGGGCGATCTCGCCGAACCACTCACCGGGCCCTTGGACTCTCACATGCTCGCCGCCCCGAGTCACGTCCGCGTGTCCGTCGACGACGATGTAGAAGGCGTCGCCGGGCTCGCCCTCCGAGACGATCCTCGTTCCGGCCGGCGCGGAACGCACCTCGAGCCGTGAGGCAAGGTGCTCCTTGGCCGCGACGGAGAGCGGCTCGAACAGCGGAACCGTGCTCAGAATCGCGAGCTCGCGGGTGGGCGCGACCGCGACTCGGTCGATGGCGACCAGGCGGCGCCACGCGAGCAGTGTCACGGCCACCAGAAAGCCCCCGGTGGCGACGAGTGCTCCGCGAACATCGAACGCGGCGACCAGCACCGGGGCGGTAATCGAGCCCACGCCGAGGCCGACGACGGCGACGGCGAACAGGACGCCGAAGACCCGAGCCAGCAGCTCGTTCGGAACCATGCGCTGCAGCACTGTGTACATCGCGACGTCCTCGATGCTGTTTCCGACCCCGACGATGGCGAGCAGAATGAGCGCGGCGGCCGCATTCGGCCACACCGCGAGCAGCGCAATCGGCAGCCCCCAGAGGATGAGGCCGATGCCGAAGGGGACTGCCAGACGCCGTCCTGCGAGTGCCGGGGAGACGACGGCGCCGATCAGACCGCCCGCTCCGATCGCGGCGCTCAGGTAGCCGACCCAGGCGCTGTCTACATCGAGGAGCCGGAAAGTGAGGACGACGATCAGCACGTTGAGCGCACCGCGGACGAGGGTCTGCGCACCGACGAGCCCGACGATGAGCCGCGGGCTCGGCTCGGTTGCAACCACCCGCACTCCGGCGATGAGCGCCCGAGCCGCCCCCTCCGTATCCGCCGATTCGGCAGCCGCGATTCTCCTCCCGACGTGAACCTGTGCGAGCAGGAACATGGCGAGCAGGTACGCCGCCGCGCCGAAGGCAAACGCGACACCGGGGCTCTCCGTCGCAACGAGCACGCCGGCGATCACCGGCCCGACGAGCATGCCCACGCTCTCGAGAGCCATCGAAACCCCGTTTGCCGCGACCAGCTCGCGCGGCGTCGTCGCAAGCGATGGGACGAGCGCCCCGAGCACCGGCCGGACCAACGTGGAGACGGCCGCGTGGAAAGCCGCCAGCGTGTAGATCAGCGCTTCGTCGGGGCCGAGATAGAAGACGACCGCCGAGCAGGCGAGTGCAACAGCGCTCGCAAGCGCAACCAACAAGAGAACGCGCTCACGGCTGTACCGGTCGCCGAGCAAGGCGGAGAACGGCGTCAGCAGCGCGGCGGGAACCATGCGGATGAGCCCGACGACGCCCACGGCGAGGGCACCGCCCGTCTCGTATGCGAAGACGCCCAGGGCGACGAGGTAGGCGGTCTCGCTCGCACACGAGCTCGCGTAGGCAATCTCCACGCGGCGCAGCGGCTTGTTGCCCCAGACCGCGGAGAAGGCATGCCCGAGCTCGGCTACGCGACGGCCAAAGCGACTCATGCTCTAGGAGGAGCTGCTTCTGTCTTCGGTCGTCGAGCGCTCGAGTTTCTCGAACGCGTCGGCTGCCTGGCTTACCGCTTTCCCTGGATCAGTTGCCACTCCGCCTCAATCCGTGTTGGCGAGGTCGTCCCAGAGGCCACCGATGATCAACTCTGCGAACCACTCGTACCAATACTGCTGCCTGAGCTTCTTCCGGTCTAGATACACGCGGAGCTCGGGCGTCACGTCGAGCACGGGCCGAAGCGTCGGCGTGGCATGAAGAGATTCATGGGCCAAGGCGCTAGACGACCCGCCTTCGTCACCGCCGCCGCCAGTCCGAACAGCGCAACGAGCAGCAAGCCGAAGACCGTCAATGCAAGGTCGTAGCCGCGACGGACAGTCACTGACTGCCTTAAGATCTGCCGCCCATGGAAGCGGACGTCCGCCAGCAGCAGCTGGTCATGATCTATGCGAACACGGTTGTTGATCTTCTGGGCTTCACCGGAGAGGACGCGGCTCGGGAACGGTTCAACCTCGTAGAAGCGCTGAATGCCGACCAACCGGTCGACTACGAGGAGCTTCAGCGCCAAGCGGGGAAGCAGCTGAGCGAGGACGAGCTCCGGTCAGCCCTTCGCGAGCACGAGGCGAGCGACAGCGAGGCCGACGAGCTCGTGGGCCACTTCTATCGCGGCGAAGGCTAAGAGCCTCTAACTGAACGAAGCCTTGAGCCGTCGGGCCGCGCTGGACGGCGCGAGGCCGCGTCCTCGGTCTCGCCCGTATCCTCCGGATACGAACGAGACGCTGCGTCCTTGCCTCGCATCCGCCCATCGCACCCCGACGGCGAAGCGTCATTCAGTCAGAG
>DATGDB010000096.1:0-7965 GCA_035311205.1 Gaiellaceae bacterium
GCCACGCCGGCAAAGCCGACACGGCCTCTTTGGTCGGCGCCGCCTAGTCGGCGGTTCAGACGGCCACGCCGGCAAAGCCGACACGGCCTCTTTGGTCGGCGCCGCCTAGTCGGCGCCTTAGTCGCGGAGGAACGAGGGAACCTCGAGCACGTCCGATGGGACCTCGAACGGCTCTTCGCCCTCTTCGCGCCTTCTCGTCGGGACCGGCTCCTCGGTGACGGCTCGCCGACGGCGGCGATGCGCACCCGGCCCAAACCCGGTCGCGATCACCGTCACTCGCACCTCGTCCTTGAGCGACTCGTCGATCACGGCGCCGAAAATCACGTTCGCGTTCTGGTCTGCCGCGCCCGTCACGACCTCCGCCGCCTCGTTGACCTCGAAGAGGCCCATGTCCGGCGGCCCGGTGATGTTCAGCAGGATTCCGGTGGCGCCCTCGATCGAGGATTCGAGGAGCGGCGACGAAACCGCGGTGTGCGCGGCTTCCGCCGCGCGATTCTCGCCCGACGCCGTGCCGATGCCCATGAGCGCCGAGCCCGCCTCGGTCATGATCGCGCGCACGTCGGCGAAGTCCAGGTTGACGATCCCGGGAACGGTGATCAGGTCGGTGATGCCCTGGACGCCCTGGCGCAGGATGTCGTCGGCCATCCTGAACGCGTCGACGATGGACGTCTTCTTCTCGACGACCTGAAGCAGCCGGTCGTTCTCGATCACGATCAGCGTGTCGACCTGCTCGCGGAGCTCCTCGATTCCGATGTGCGCCTGCTCCGCGCGCCGGCGGCCTTCGAACCCAAACGGCCGCGTCACGACGCCCACGGTAAGGGCGCCGAGATCGCCCTTCGCGATCTCTCCGACGATGGGAGCGCCACCCGTGCCGGTCCCGCCGCCCTCGCCGGCGGTGATGAAGACCATATCCGAGCCCTTGAGGACGTCCTTCATCTCGTCCCGGCTCTCCTCCGCCGCGCTCTTACCGACTTCCGGGTTCGCGCCCGCGCCCAATCCTCTCGTCGAATCCGCGCCCATCTGGACCTTGACGTCGGAGTCGACGACGAGCAGTGCCTGTGCGTCGGTGTTCGCAGCAATGAACTCGACGCCGCCGAGGCCCGCATCAACCATCCGGTTGACCGCGTTCGAGCCGCCTCCACCGACGCCGACGACCTTGATTACCGCCAAGTAGTTGCCAGTCTGGTCACGCACTCTCAACGCTCCTCTACCTCAACCTCGACTGTAGCTCGCGCCTTCTCCGGCTACGGCACGGATCAGCCTAGGGGTGGTTGCGTCGGCTGTCAACGCCGACTGCTCTGGGTAAGGCTAAGGCTCGACTTGAGAGTCGAGGCTCGTGCCGACCACGGGCCGATCCGGGACGGACAGATCGGCGTACGCAGCATCGGTGCCGGCGAAACGGAGCGACGCCAGCACGCGGCGGGCGACCGCGATCTTGAGCGCCAGCTCCGAGGGGCTCCCGAGGCGCAGCTCGAAGCGATCGCGAAGGACGAGGGTCACACCGTTGTCCTCTGTGGAGACAGACCAGATACGCCGAGCGAACGTCGGATCGGCCGTCCGGATCTCGGCGAGCGCCGCGACAGCGAACACTGCCCCGGGCGTGCGAAGGATTGCGCCGATCTCCGGCTCGACTGTCGAGGGGATCCACACGACGGGAAGGGGACGCCGCAACCGGCGCTGGAGCTTGCGCAGGACGCGACCCTCCTCGGAGACGAGCCAGTTCTCGTCCGCTCTACGGAGGACAGCGACCGGCCGTTCCACGGTCACCCGCACGCGCAGCTGGGACGGGAACGCTCGGTCGTAACCCACCAGATGGACGTAAGGAAGCGACCCGAGCTGCGCCGCGATCGAGGCCTCGTCCAGCTTCAGCAGGCTCCTGCCCTCGAGCGGCTTGAGCGCAGTCGCCACCGGGCGGGCGTGCCCCGCCGGCTCCGTGGCGACGTCGATCGAACGGACCGCGAAGACACTCGTCTCGCGAGCGCCGATGTAGAGGAGGAAGGCGGCCGCCAGCAGCCCGAAGCCGATCGCGAGCGAGCGGCCCGACGGCAGGACGTTTACGACGCGACTATTCGCGTGCGTCCGCGCCCGGGCAAGAGCGACCTGTCGTGCTTTCGCCACAGCGCGGACTTCGCCGCAGCGTGGACCGCTCCTACAGCGCGGGGAGCATCAGCTCGCCGAGGAATTGCACCTCGTGCTCGAGCTCGACTCCGAATTGGTCCAGAGCCCGCCGCCGCGCTTCCGCCATCAACGTGATCGCGTCAGCCGAGCGCGCTCCGTCGGCGTTCTCGATGAAGTTGGCATGCCGCGGGGAGATCTGCGCGCCGCCGATTCGATGGCCGCGCAGACCGCAGGCTTCGAGCATTCGCCCCGCCGTCAGCTCGTGCTCGGGATTCTTGAAGACACTTCCGAACGTCCGCTTGTTGGTCGGCTGTGCTGCCTTCCGCTCTGCCTGCATCTCCGCCACGGTCGCGCGGATCTCCTCCTCCGGCGTCGGCGTGAGGCGGAACTCTGCCCGCGCGACGACCCGCCCGGGCGCGAGCCCCGACCGCCGGTACTCGAGCCCTAGCTCGGTCGACGTGAGCCAGTCCGCGCCGTCTGCCGAGACGACCAGTGCCCGCTCCAGGACACCGGCGATGTCGCCACCGTAAGCGCCTGCATTCATCCAGACGCCGCCGCCGACCGTTCCAGGGATCGCGCAGGCGAACTCGAGCCCGCCCAGCGACGCCGAGCGCGTGCGATGCAGGCAAACGGCGAGCGGCGCCCCGCCTCCGGCGACCAGACGCTCTCCGTCGGTTGTGGCCGAGGCGAGCTCTCCCGTGAGCTTCAAGACCAGCCCGTTGACACCCTCGTCGGCGACGAGGAGGTTCGAGCCCAGGCCTACAACTGCGACAGGCAGCTCACGCTCGGCCGCCCACCGGAGGACCTCGCCGAGCTCGTCTTCCGTCCCAGGACGCGCGAACCAGCGCGCCGGGCCGCCCGTCCCAAGCGTTGTGAACGGTGACAGCGGTACGCGTTCTTCCACCAGCGGGCTCATCCGAGCTGCTCGAGCACCAATCCTGCTGCCCGGTCGACGTCCCCCGCGCCGATTGTCAGGACGACGTCACCGCTGCGCGCGCGACCAGCCAGAAAGCGGGCGCCGTCCTCGATTCGCGGCGTCCAGGCGACCGACATCCCAGGCCGCCGCTCGACGAGCGCGTCGACCACGAGCTTGCCCGTCACGCCTTCGATCGGCCCCTCGCGCGCGGGATAGACGTCGGCAACGGCTACGACGTCCGCTCCGGCAAGTGCTCCAGCGAGTTCTCGAGTGAGATGCCGCGTCCGTGAGAAGAGGTGCGGCTGGAAGAGCGCGAGCACGCGCCCGTCGGCCTGCTCGCGCACCGCTGAAAGCGTCGCTTCGATCTCGGCCGGATGGTGCGCGTAGTCGTCGACGACGCGCACGCCGCCGGCGACGCCATGCTCCTCGAGCCGCCGGCCCGCGCCGTGGAACTCCCGTAGGACCGGCCAGGCCCGCTTGCCTGACACACCCGCCAGCTCCAGCGCTGCAAGGGCGGCGGCAGCGTTCCGGCGGTTGTGCTCGCCGGGGAGACCGAGCTCGCCCTCGAACGGCTCGAGCTCCTCGGCCCGCACTACCTGTGGAACATCCGCGAGCCAGCGCTCGAAGAGCTCCTCGACCTCGGCCAGCGAGCCGAACTCGCTGTGGTGGTCGAGGTCGACGTTCGTCACGACCGCGATCTTCGGTCGCAGGCGCTCGATCGTCCGATCCGACTCGTCGCCCTCGACGACGAGCCAGCCCGCCCCGGCCCGCGCGTTCCCACCGAGCTGGGGAATCTCGGCGCCGATCAGAAATGACGGATCCTCCCCCACTCGATCCAACGCGAAGGCGATCATCCCCGCCGTCGTCGTCTTCCCGTGGGCACCGGCGACGACGATCGCGTCCTGAAGCGAGACGAGCTCGGCCAGGAACTCCGCCCGGCTCGTCCCATCGGCCTGCCCGGCGAAGGCCGTGGAGACGATCTGCTCGGCACCGTCCGACGCAGACATGATCGAGTCGGCGATCTCCACGGGGATCCCCGCGGCGCGAACGTGCTCGAGGTAGGGCGTCTCGAAGCGATCCCAGCCGGACACCTCCGCCCCCCAGGCGTGCGCGAGGAGCGCGTAGCCGCTGAGCCCGGCGCCGCCGATGCCGACGAAGTGGAGCTTCCTACCGGCGAGCGGCTGCAAGGGCGATCAGCTCCTCGGCGATCTCGTCGGCGGCATCCGGCCGGGCGACGCGGTTCATGGCGGCGGACATCTCGTCCAGCCGCTCAGGGTCGTCGAGCAGCGAGCGGGCCAGCTCGGGCACCTGGCCGAGCTCCCTTTCCGGCACGACGATGGCTCCGCCGGCTTGTTCGAAGTAGCGGGCGTTCTTGGCCTGGTGGTCGGCAGTGGCGAAGGGATAAGGGACGAGGATGGCCGGCCGACCGGCAGCCGCCACTTCCCAAACGGAGCCGCCGGCCCGGGCGAGCACCAGGTCGGCAGCCGCAAGTGCGGTGCCGAAGTCGTCGACGTCGGCGAAGAGCCGGTAGTCCGGCCTCGAGATGCGCCCCTTCAGCTCCGCGTGATCACGCTCGCCGGAGAGGTGCAGGACAGCCGGTCCCGCGGTGCCAAAGCTCTCGACTGCGAGCTCGTTCAAGCTGCGGGCCCCCTGGCTTCCGCCGAACACGAGCAGCGTCGGCTCCTGGGCGAGACCGAAGCGGCTCTTCGCCTCCTGCCTCGACACCGTGACCTGCGAGACCGCCGGGATCGGCCGACCGGTCACGCGGTACTTGGAGCCGTCCTTGCCCGAGATCGGGAATGAAAGAAAGACGCGGCGTGCGAAGGGAGCGGCGAGCCGGTTGGCGAGGCCGAGGTGCGCGTCTGCCTCCATGAGGGCAGCCGGGATCCTCTCTGACGCCGCTGCCAGCACCATTGGGCCCGAGACGTAGCCTCCTCCGCCCAGGACGACGTCCGGCCGCCGCCGCTTCAGGATCTTCCGCGAGGCTCGAACGGCGCCGGCTGCATGCCACGCCGCCCGGATCTGCGCAATCCCCGGCGTGCGCGGGAGCCCGGAGACCTCGAACGCATCGAGCTCGAAGCCCGCCTCGGGGACGAGCTTGGTCTCAAACCGCCCTGGGGACCCGGCGAACGTCACGGTCGCGCCGCGGGCGCGAAGCGCCTCGGCTACGGCGAGCGACGGGAGCACGTGTCCTGCGGTTCCTCCGGTCGCGATCAGGCATACGGGTCCGCTGTCGGCCGTCATCGCCTGCGATGTTAAGGAGGATCCCGACCCCGGCAAGACTGGCGATCAGGCTCGAGCCGCCGTAGGAGACGAAGGGAAGCGTGATCCCCGTCAGGGGCGCGGCTCCCATCACGGCCGCGATGTTGACGAGCGCCTGCCCGCAGACGAGCGTCGTCAGACCCGCGGCGAGACGCTTGCCGAACGGGTCGCGGCATGACAGCGCGACCCGGAAGCCCGCATACGCGAACGCCGCGTACGCCGCAATCAGCGCCGTGGCACCGACGAGACCGAGCTCCTCGCCGATGATCGCGAAAATCATGTCCGTATGGGCCTCGGGTAGGTAAAAGTTCTTCTGGACGCCCTGGCCCAGGCCGGCGCCGAAGATGCCGCCCGACCCGAGGCCGATCATCGCCTGCACCGACTGGAAGCCCGCACCCTGGGCGTCTTTCCATGGATCCAAGAAGCTGAGCAGCCGCGCTCGTCGGTATGGCTCAAACCAGGCCGCGGCGAGGATGAGCGCGACACCGAGCCCTCCTGCGCTCGCCAGTAGACGGCCAGGAGCACCGGAGACGACGAGGACTCCGGCCAGCATGATCGCGATCGTGATCGCCGTGCCGAGGTCGGGCTCGGCGAGCAAGAGCGTGCAGACGATGCCGGTGAGGATCCCGAGCGGCTTGAGCAGCTCGCCCAGGGTCCGTGGAGCAGGGCGGCGGGCGAGGTAGGCCGCTGCGAAGATCAGAAGCGAGATCTTCGCCAGCTCGGAGGGCTGGAAGACGATCGGGCCGAAATACAGCCAGCGGCGCGCGCCGTTGATCGTGTCGCCAACCGCCAATACCGCGAGCAGCAGGACGATGCTGGCGAGGACGAGCGCCGGAGCGAGAGGGCGGAGCGTCCGGTAGCTCATCCGTCGGAAGAGCAGCAGGAGGGCGAGGCCGACGAGTGCGTACACCCCTTGCTTCCGCAGGTAATACGAGGGATCGGTGTTCCCGAGCGCGGCCGGCGCCGAGGTCGCGCTGTAGACCATGACGAGCCCGAACGCGACGAGCGCCAGCGTCACGAGGAGCAAGAGCTGCGCCTCGAACTGCCCCTTTCTCACGCCCCTGGTCTCCTTCGGCTTCCGCCCGGCAGAGCGGGGCTCCGCCGAAGGCTGACGGCGCTGGCCGCAGGATGCCCCGCCCGCGGCGCTTGTCCGTGCTGGTTTGCACTGCCCTGCGCGCCGCGGGCTTGCCTCCTTCGCCAGCGACGCCCCAGGAACGTGAGAGACCTCATCGCAACGCCTCGACGAGGCGGCGGAACTCATCACCCCGTTCCTCGAAGTTCTCGAACTGGTCGTAGCTCGCGGCTGCCGGCGAGAGGAGCACGACAGCGCCGGGTTGCGCAGCCTCCGCCGCAGAGCGGACGGCGGTCGCCAGGTCGCCCGATCGCTCGAACGGGCTCTCGAGTGCCTCGGCGAGCTCGTCCGCCGCCGTGCCGATCAGGTAGGCGCGCGCGCCACGCGCACGAATGTCTGCAGCGAGCTCCGCGTAGCTCTCGTTCTTGCCGAGCCCTCCGAGGATCACGTGCAGCGGCTCGTCGTAGGAGGCGATCGCCCGGCGTGCCGCCGCCGCGTTGGTCGCCTTCGAATCGTTGACGAAGCGGACACCGCCGATCTCTGCGACGTCCTCGAGCCGGTGTGGGACACCCGGGAAGGCTCGCAGCGCTTCGGCGATGCGCTCGTCCGGAGCTCCGGCCGCCCGCGCGGCAGCCGTCGCCGCGGCGGCATTCTCGCGGTTGTGTGCGCCTGGGATCCGCGGCTCGGCCGGCAGCCGGTCAGCGTCGGCGAACTCGACACGCCGCGCGCCGCCCACAGCCGGAAACCCACGCGGGACGACCGCCGTGTCCTCAGCAGTCTGGTTCTCGAAGATCCGCAGCTTTGCGTCCCGGTAAGCCTCGAACGACCCGTGCCGGTCCAGGTGGTCGGGCTCCAGGTTCAGGAGCACGGCGATCCGGGGCCGGAACTCCTCGATGTCCTCGAGCTGGAAGCTCGAGAGCTCGCAGACGATCCACTCGTCCGCGGCCACCTCGCCGTCGAGGTCGCACAGCGCGCGACCCACGTTGCCGGCGACGGGGGCATCGAGCATCACGCCGAGCAGCTCGCTCGTCGTCGTCTTCCCGTTCGTCCCGGTGACGCCGAGGATCGGGTTCGAGAGCAGGCGCGAACCGAGCTCGACCTCGCTCCAGACAGCGACGCCACGGACCCGCGCGGCCGCGACGAGCGGCGCGTCGGCCGGTACCCCTGGGCTCTTGATCAGGACGTCCATTCCCTCCAACAACGCTTCCTCGTCTGTCCCCAGGCGGAGTTCGACGCCGGCCGCTGCGAGCCTTCCCACGTCGACGTCCGGGGATCGGTCGACGGCGAGGACGGGTTCTCCCCGCCGCGCCAGCGCCAGCGCCGCCGCCTGCCCCGAGCGCGCGAGCCCGAGGACGAGCGCCTTCACGATGCGAAGAGGTCGGGGCGGAAGCCGCGGAGGTACTGGTAGTAGAGCGCGAAGGCGCCCGCACAGAGGATCGCCGCGAGGATCCAGAAGCGCACCATGATCTTCGTCTCCGACCACGCCTTCATCTCGAAGTGGTGGTGGATCGGCGTCATCAGGAAGATCCGTCGGCCCCAGTACCGAAACGAGATGACCTGGAGGATCACCGAGAACGCCTCGATCACGAAGATCCCG
>DATGDB010000097.1:0-2200 GCA_035311205.1 Gaiellaceae bacterium
AGAGCAACGCCGCCGACACGAGCGCGCTCGCCGGCAGCCAGGCGAGCTCGAACTTCCACCCTACGCTGCGGAGCGGCCCGTCCCCGTACGGGCTGAAAGCAATCGGGATCACCGCCCAGGCAAGGGAAGGCCCGGCTAGCAGCAGGACCGATGCCGTCAGCGGAAAGCCGGCGAAGAGCCAGCCGACGCCTGGGAAACCGAGCAGCGCCATCGGCATCTCGTAGCCGGCGAGCGCGATCGGACGCCGCCGGCGGACACGCGCGGGGATCCGGCCCGCGTAGACACCTGGCGCAGATGTGAGGGACTGCCTGGTCGCTGTTCGCTGCCGCACGGTCATCGTCCAGGTCGAGGAGGCGTACGCCCCGAAGCCGACGACAACGGCCGCCGCCGCGGAGCAGAGGACGAGCGCGCTCCAGGGCTCGAGCCGGGCGACAGCCGCAGGAAAGGACGCGCCGCCCGCGACGTCGTGCGCCTCGACGCCGGAGAACGCCAGTCCTGCTGCGTAATACGACGCGACCCCCGCTGAGACGCCGATGAGAGCGATGAGCTCCGCACGGAGACGGCGTCGCCCGCCGAGCGCTCCCAGCAGACCGAGCGCGAGCCCGGCCAGCAGCACGAGCAGGCCGCCAAGCATGTTGAGCTGGGCGTGGAGGTTGACGATCACCTCGCCCGCGTCGCCGCCGCGCTCGAGGAGCCGGTTCACGGCGGGAAACGCCTGCACCGGGCCCTGGAGCGTGCCGACGGCGAGGGCCGCGCAGCCCGCGAACGCAAACCAGCGCATCGGCGACCTTGTTCCGCGGAAGGAGCGGATGACGAGGCCGAGCAAGAGCCAGAAGCCCAGCAGCATCGCGGTGCCCGCGCCCATGAGGAGGAACGGATGAAGGGCGGTCGCCTCCTCTGCCTGCTCGGGAGTCAGCCCTCCGTGAACGAGGCGTCCCTCGTGGAAGCCGAGGAAGAGCGTCACGGCGTAGAACGCGAGCGATCCGAGGAGCAGGAGATAGAAGCAGCTGTTGGCCGCCCGTCGCGAGGGCGCCTTCCCCCCGAGGAGCGGCGCGAGCTGGAACATCACGCCGGCGACGAGCATCGTCAGGCCGGTGACGAGGTTCACGTGCGCGTGGGCGATCGGGTCGATCCACTCACCGGCATGGCCTGCCCGGTAGAGCCACTCCGAATTCGCGGGCTGGACCTGGATCACGCCCTGAACGGTCCCGGCGGTCAGGCCTGCCGCGCCGGTCGCGATGAACTTCCACAGATGTCCGCTCGGCTTGGGAACCCGAACGAGGCGAGCCTGGAAGACGGTGAGGAAGACGGTGGCCGCGAAGCACCAGTAGCCGATGCCCATCACGCCCGCTCCCATACCGATCGGCACGCGGTACCAGTCGCCCATGTCCGCCTTTGCGGCGCGATAGTCCGAGCCGGCAGCCACGAGCCGTCCGATCGCGATCCCGTTGCCGACGAACGCGACGTAGAAGACGAGCAGGCCGACGGCGGTGAACCAGAAGGCGCCCTGGGCGAGCGCCTCGCTGGCGAGGGGGCGGCCGACGATCCGCGGCAGCGCGTACCAACAGAGGCCGGTCGCGATCAGCGTCCCGCCGCCGACGATCATCACGTGCGTGTTCGAGAGGTCGCGGACCAGATGGCCCGCATAGCCGGCGCGGGCGAGCCACTCGGCGGTCCACGGCAGGTTCTTGACGAGCATATGGAGGCTGCCGAGGACGAGGAAGCCGCCGCCGGCCACGAAGTACTTCGCGAGCTTCTGGTCGTGCGCGCCGAGCTCGTCGTCGGAGTAGGGCTCCGTTCGGACCGGCGGCGCCTGCCCGGGGACCAGACGCCAGACCGCAGCTAGGACGACGGCTAGAAACGCAAGGTACGTCAGGAACTCGAGCGAGGAGAGATGCTTCAGGTACACGGCGCCAGCATCAGCGCAGACCCGGCTCGATGAAGTACACCGTCAGCGTCCACGCGAACCAGAGCACGACCATGAGCGCGAGGATGAGCCAGGAGCGCTGCACCGCCCGTCGCGACCACCGTACGTCCTCACCCACGTCGCGATAGCCGAAGAGGGGACGGGCCGGGCGAAGGCGTCGGCCCGCCATCAGAAGATCTTCTCCATGACCAGGCTCCGTTCGGCGTCGCGGGTCCCGAAGTCGGCGAGCAGTCGCTCGAACGTGTAGCCGCGCTCGAGAAACGCCTCGAGCTG
>DATGDB010000098.1:0-2634 GCA_035311205.1 Gaiellaceae bacterium
GGAGGCGCTGAGCGCCGACTTCGTCGCGACGGTGACGCCCGGCCACGAAGTGCTGTTCGGGCCGGGTTCGCTGCGGCCGGGCCAGCACGTCAGCCTGATGGGCGCGGACGGTCCGGGCAAGGCGGAGATCGCGGCCGAGGAGCTCGTCCGGTCGCACGTCTTCTGCGACGACTGGGAACAGGCAAGCCACAACGGCGAGCTCGTCCACGCAGTCGAGGCGGGTGTGCTTGCGCGCGACCAGGTGACCGAGCTCGGCGATGTGCTCGCCGGCAACGCCGAAGGGCGGCGCTCGGAGGACGAGATCACGACCTTCGATTCGACCGGCCTGGCGATCCAGGACCTCGCAATTGCGCTTGCCGCCCTCGACCGGCGCGACGAGCTCGATCTGCCGACGATCGAGCTGTAGTCAGGGGCTAGGCTGCCGCCAACGACCAGAGGAGGCCGAATGGACGGGCAGGTTGTGCACTTCGAGCTACCGGCGCAGGATGCGGCTCGAGCAAGAGAGTTCTGGAAGTCGCTCTTCGGCTGGAAGTTCCGGAACTGGGAAGGGCCGGTCGAGTACTACATGCTGGAAGGAAACGAGCCCGGCGGGGCGATCTACCCGGATCCCGACACGGCCGGCTCCGGGCCGATCGTCTACTTCGGCACCTCGGACATCGACGCGTCGATCGCGAAGGCACGTGAGCTCGGAGGGTCCGCGGACGACAAGCAGCCGATCCCGTCCATTGGTTGGTTCGCGCGTTGCCTGGACACCGAAGGCAACCGCTTCTCGCTCTTCCAGGCCGACGAGTCGGTGCCTGCGCCCGGCGAGGGCTAGCCGCCGAGCAGCCGCGCCGGGTCGAACAGCTCGAACTCCGGCGCAGGGACGCCGAGAATCGCTCCTGCGACGAGCTCGCCGCAGGCGAGGCCCAGCACGTTGCCGTGGCCGGAGTAGCCGGCCGAGACCCAGACTTGGTCGCTTCCGGGAACCCGTCCGGCGAGCGGCAGCCGGTCCACGGTTGTGCCGAAGATCCCGGCCCAGCGGCGTTCGATCCGCGGCTCCTCGCCGATTAGCTCGGTGACGAACTGCTCCAGGTGGCCCTGGATCAGCGGAGTCGTGGCCTCCTCGGCGGTGTACTCGTGGTCGGTGGCCTTGTCTCGGAACCCGCCGGCGACGAGCCGACCCTCCGGTGTCTGCTGCCAGTAGTCGTAGCCGTGCCTGGCGTAATGCGGGCAGGGGAAGAGGCGCCGCTCTAGCGGCTCGGTCACAAGTACCTGGCCGCGTGTCGGCTTGATCGCGGCGTCGAGCTCCGGCACGAGACCGTGTGTGTAGCCGTCGGTCGCGATCACGACCTGGTCGGCCTCGAGCTCGTCCAGCGAGTCGATGCGCTCATGCTCGCGTAGCTCGGCTCCCGCCTCGGCCGCTCGCGCTGCAAGGCGACGGACCCAGCGGGCAGGCTGAAGCGACCCATCCGGGGGATGGAAGGTCGCGCCCGCGAAGCGCCCTGCCACGGGCTCCGGGAGCTCGTCGCGCCACTCGACTGGAAAACCGTCTTCCCGTAGCGCCTCGTACTCGGCCTCGAGCTCGGCCGCCTCGGCGGAGTCCGCCGCCAGGCGAAGGCTGCCCGTCCGGCGGAAGGCGTCGCCGGCCAGCTGCGCGAGCCGGTCGAGGTAGCGCTCGGTCAGCACCCAGAGCGCAGACGCCTGCTCAGGACCCAGCTCCCGCCGTGCAACGTCGTACGCAGGGGCGCCGCCTCGCAAGGCGAAGCCGCCGTTGCGCCCGCTCGCTCCGCCGGCGATCTCGCGGGCCTCGAACAGGCGGACGCGTCTGCCCGCCTCCGCGAGCCTAAGTGCGCAGGCGCAGCCCGTCACGCCGCCTCCGACGATCGCCACGTCGACCGGTCCCGCCGACCGGTCGGCCGGCGCCGCAAGCGGCGGGCGCGGCTCCGCAAGCCAGTACGAGCTCGTCTCGATGTCGGCGATCCTAGCCCTGCAACCTCACCCCTCTGTAGAGGCCGTCGGCCTCGGCAACGGCCCCGACCAGCTCGAGCTCGGCAAGCGCTGTCGCGACGGCCGCCGCGTCGAAGCCCGTCTCGCGGATGAGCCGGTCGATTCCGCTCGGCTCGCGAGCGAGCGCCTCGAGCACGCGGGCAGGCGTCTCGTCGAGCTCCAATGACCGCGCGTCTGCGGCTTCGACGCCCAGTGCCTCGAACACGTCGGCCGGCGAGGTGAGGGGCGTCGCGCCCAGGCGCAAGAGCGAGTTGGTGCCCGCCGACAGGGCGGAGGTGATCTCACCGGGAACAGCGAAGACCTCCCGACCCGCCTCGAGCGCGAAGTCGGCCGTGATCAGGGCGCCGCTGCGCTCACGGGCCTCGACCACGACGGTGGCCGCCGAGAGGCCGGCGATGATCCGGTTGCGGGCAGGGAACCTCCAGGGCGCAGGCTCGATTCCGGGCGCGTACTCCGAGACGATGAGGCCCTCCTCGGCGATACGGGCCGCGAGCTGAGCATGGACGGCCGGGTAGTCGCGGTCGACTCCGCAGCCGAGCACCGCGACCGTGCGACCGCCTGACTCGAGCGCACCGCGATGTGCCTCGCCGTCGATTCCCCGCGCGAGGCCGCTGAAGACGACGAGCCCGGCCGCCGTCAACTCGC
>DATGDB010000099.1:0-3764 GCA_035311205.1 Gaiellaceae bacterium
GTGCGGAGGTCGATCGTGCTTACATCCTCCATTTCTTCACCCCCTTTCTGTGAGCTCACGGGATCCGCCCGAACCACAGGGCGGACAGGCTGCCGCCGAGGAGCAGGAGCACCGCGCCGGCTCCGGCGAACGCCGCGGTCAGCTCGCGCTTCTCGTCCTTGTACGAGACCTGTGAGCCGATCTGCTGGTAGACCGCCTCGAGGTCCGCCTCGGTGGGGGCCTCGAAGTAGCGCCCGCCCGTCTCCTTCGCGATCGTCTTCAGCGTCTCGCGATCGGGAGGGACGGCGTAGGTCTCGGTCTGGCCGAGGTCGTTGGTGATCTCGGCCGTGCCGGAGTCGGTGCCGAGCGCGATCGCGTAGACGGGAACACCCGTCTTCTTCACGTCGTCGAGCACGTTCAACGGCTCGCTGCCCGTCGAGTTCGCCCCGTCGGAGAGCAAGAGCACTGCGAAGAGCGGCTTGCCGCCCGAGAGCTTCTCCTGTTCCTTGGGATCCGGAGCCAGGTCGACCGAGGTGACGAGCGCATCCCCGAGTGCGGTTCCAACGTCGCCCTGGATCGACTCGAGCGACGTGCGGAGGGCGTCCCGGTCATCCGTCGGCTCCTCGAGGACCTGCACCGAGCTCGAGAACGACACGAGGCCGGTGCGGAAGCGGTCCGGAAGGCGGTCTAGGAAGGACGACGCGGCCGACTTCGCGGCCTCGAGCCGTGTGGGCGCAACGTCTGTGGCGGTCATCGACGCCGAGCTGTCCATCGTCAGGACGACCGTGGCGTCGTCCCGCGGCACGGCGACGACCGCCTGCGGCCTCCCCATCGCGACGACGAGCGCAGCGAGGGCGGCGAGGGCGAGCGCAGCCGGAATGTGCCGCCGTCGGCCAGGTGAGGCGTCGACGACGTTCGCGAGCAGGTCGAGGTTCGTGAAGCGAGCCGCGTACTTGATCCGCCGCCGCTGCACGAGCCAGTAGGCGACCAGCGCGACCGGGATCAGCAGCAGCCCCCAGAGGACGAACGGGCTGGCGAAGCTCACCGTCGCCGCCTTCCGATGAACGCGGCGAACGAATGAAGCCAGTCGCCGTCGGTGGAGAGGACGAGGTGCGGGACGCCGAGCGAAGCCAGGTCACGCGCGAGGTCCGCCCGCTCGGCGTTCGCCGTCTCTGCAAACCGCTCGCGCAGGCGGCGCCGTCCGGTGTCGACATGGAGCTTGCGGCCGGTCTCCGGATCGACAAGCCAGACATGGCCGACGTCGGGAAGCTCCTGCTCCCGGGGATCTCGGATCTCGACGGCGACGACGGCGTGGCGCGAGGCGAGCCGAAGGAGAGGAGTGCGCCAGTCCCGCGGGCCGCGGAAGTCGGAGACGACGATCGTGAGCGAACGCTGCCGCGCCACGCGGGCGATCTGCGTGAGCGCCGAGCCGATCGACGTTCGGCCGACCCGCTCGGTCTCCGGGTCTCGGCGGACGGCCAGCAGCACTCCGAGCAGCCCGACGCGTCCCTGGCGCGGACGCAGCATGAGCGACGTCGTTCCGCCGAAGGTCGCGACGCCGATCCGGTTTCCGCGCCGCGACGCCAGGTGGCCGACGGCGACCGCGACGCCTTCGGCGACGTCCCACTTGCGCCGGTCGGCAGTCCCAAACCTCATCGACGGCGAGACATCGAGCAGCACCCAGGACGTCAAGGCGCGCTCCGCCACGTCGACTCGCACCTGGACCTCGCCGGAACGCGCCGTGGCGTTCCAGTCGATACGCCGCACGTCGTCTCCAGGCTCCCACTCGCGGATCTGCGCGAGCTCCGTGCCGATGCCGACCGCGGCGGTGCGATGCTCGCCGGCGAGAAGGCCGTCGAGCCGCCGTCCGATCTTCAGGTCGAGCGCGCGCAAGAGCCCGTCGGGAAGCGGCCCCGGGCCGGGGCTCTCTGGCGTGCGCTCGCGGCGGAGAGCGGTGGCGCTCACGCCGCGCGCTCCACCAGATCGAGCTCCGGCATCGGCACGACCTCGAGCACCGAGTCGACGATCGACTCGGGCGCGACCTCGGCGGCGAGCGCGTCGTAGCTCAAGACGATTCGGTGCTGCAGCGCGTCCCGGGCGAGCTCGCGAACGTCCTGGGGAAGGACGTAGTCCCGTCCGCGGATGAGCGCCAGCGCACGGGCCGCGGCCATCAGCGAGATCGGCCCGCGGGGGCTGGCGCCGAAGGCGACGAAGGCCTTGAGGTCGGGCAGGCCGACCGCCTCCGGATCCCGCGTCGCCCCCGCGATCTGCACGGCGTACCGCGAGAGCGCTGGATCGACGTAGACCTCCTTGACCGCCCCGCGAAGGGAGATCAGCTCGTCGAGGTCGATCAGGGAGCGAACCTCGGCCAGGCCGGCCAGTGTGCGCTCGACGACGGTCAGCTCGTCCTCCGGACCGGGATAGCCGACGACGACCTTGAGCATGAACCGGTCGACCTGTGCTTCCGGCAGCGGATAGGTGCCCTCGGACTCGATCGGGTTCTGCGTCGCCATGACGAGGAACGGGCTCGGCGCGTCGAAGGTCTCTTTGCCGATCGTCACCTGGCGCTCCTGCATCACCTCGAGCAGGGCGGACTGCACCTTCGCCGGCGCGCGGTTGATCTCGTCGGCCAGGAGGAAGTTGCAGAAGACCGGCCCCAGGTCGACGTCGAACTCGCCGTCATGTGGGCGGTACACCCGTGTGCCGACGAGATCGCTGGGCATCAGGTCGGGCGTGAACTGGATCCGGTTGAACGTGCCGCCGAGGACCTGCGCCGTGGTTTTGATCGTCAGCGTCTTCGCAAGGCCCGGGACGCCTTCGATCAGCAGATGGCCGTCGGCCAGCAGGCAGACGAACACGCGCTCCAGCATCTCGTCCTGGCCGGCGATGACGCGCTTGATCTCGAAGAGCGCGCGCTCCAGCGACTCCTGCGCAGCGTCCGGCTCCGGGCTCGCGGCTGACAATTGCTCGGGCATCGGGTGGATCTCTCCTCTCGCTTCGGTGTGAGCGAGCCAGGAAACCGGCGGCATCTGAGGACGTCGTGGGAGATCCCTGAGAATTCGATGTGAAGGCGCCGCGACTTAAGCTGATCGCGTGGCTCACGACGCGGAAGATCAGACTCGTCAGCTCGAGGATCTCCGTGAGCAGCAGCGCGCGATCAGCGGCGTCCTTCGCGCCGTCGCCCGAACCTCAGGAATCCAGCCGGTGCTCGACGAGGTCGTCGAGGCCTGCAAGCGGCTCTGCAAAGCCGATTACGGGGCGCTCTGGCTGCTCGAGGACGGGCTCCTGCACACCGTCGCACACCACGGCGAGGCGGAGGGTGCCGAATACGACAGACAGAACCCACATCCCCTCGACCGGACGACGGCGGCCGGCCGCGCCGCGGTCACGCGTATGCCGGTCCACATTCCGGACATCCGGGACGATCCGGAGTACTCATACGGCGGGCCGACCGAGTACTACCGGGCGATGCTCGGCGTTCCGGTCATCGTGGAGGACGAGCTCATCGGTGTCGTCGTTCTCGTTCGACGGGAGCCGGAGCCTTACAGCGACGAGCACATCGCGCTCGTCCAGACGTTTTCTGACCAGGCGGGGATCGCGGTCGCGAACGCGCGCTTGATGGAAGCGGTCGAGCGGCAACGCACAGAGCTCGCGCGCTTCGTCTCGCCGCCGGTTGCCGAGCTCATCTCGAGCCGGGACGGCGAGCAGCTCCTGGCCGGCCACCGCGCCTACATCTCATGCCTTTTTTGCGACCTCCGCGGCTTCACCGCCTTCGCCGAGACCGC
>DATGDB010000100.1:0-4544 GCA_035311205.1 Gaiellaceae bacterium
CCCCCGCCGGCGCGGCGCACGAGTAGGCGCTCCCCGTCGGCCTCGACCGCCCACGCCTCCTTCGAGGCGCCGCCGGGGAGCAGGCGCATCGAGCTCACGCGACGCCCGAGCCTCGCCTCCAGCTCGTCCGCCCAGGGGGCGGCGCCGTTCAAGCCGATTGGCCTCCATCGACGACGAGCGTGTGGCCCGTTACGTACGCCGACGCGTCCGAGGCGAGGAAGACGACCGGTCCCTTCAGGTCGCCGGGACCGCCGAAGCGCCCCAGCGGGACATGGTTAACGAGCTCGTCCCCGTGCTGGCTGAGGACGAAGTTGGCCATGTCCGACGGGAACCAGCCCGGGGCGATCGCGTTCACCCGGATCTCGTGGCGCGCCCACTTCCACGCGAGGTCCCGCGTAAACGCGATCACCCCGCCTTTGGTCGCGTGGTAGACGACCGTGTTCGTGATCTCGGCGGGCGAGCCGTGGAGGCCCGCGACGGACGCGATGTTGACGATCGCGCCGCCGGAGCCGTCGATCATCGCGCGCCCAGCCGCCTGCGAGAAGAGGAAGACGCCCGTGAGGTTGACGTCGACGACCTTCTGCCAGCCCTCCAGCGGCATGTCCTCAGGGGTTGCGCCCCAGACCGTTCCTGCGTTGTTGACGAGGATGTCGACACCGCCGAAGTCCTCGACGGTCCTCCCGACGACAGCGGCGACCTGCTCGGGATCGCGGACGTCGCACCCGAGCCCGAGCGCTCGCACGCCAAGCTGCTCGAGCTCGGCCGCTGCCTGCTCACAGCGCTCCGCTTGCCTGGCGCAGACCACGATGTTGGCGCCCGCCTCCGCGAGCCCTTCGGCCATCTGGCGGCCGATGCCCTTCCCACCGCCGGTGACGATCGCGGTCTTTCCGGTCAGATCGAAGAGCCTCATGACACAGCCTCGGCGACGGCGCGCAAGGTGGCACCGTCGCGGGTCGAGATCAATAGCGTCGTCGCGCCGGATTCCTTCCACGCGGCGAGGCGATCCTTTATCCGGTCGGGTGGGCCGACGAGCGCCATCTCGTCGATCAGCCCGACGGGAACGGCCGCCGCTGCGTCGCGCTGCTTGCCGTCGAGGAAGAGGTCCTGAATCTCCTTCGCCTCCTTTTCGTAGCCGTAGCTCACGGCGAGATCGTTGTAGAAGTTCGCGCCGCGCGCCCCCATGCCGCCGACGTAGAGCGCGTAGTAGCCGCGAAGCGCGTCGCGGGCGGTCTCCATGTCGTCGGCCACGAGCGCGGGGACGGCCGGCGCGATGTCGAAGCCGTTGTCCCGTCCGAAGGGAGCCGGGAAGGTCTCGCGGGCGCGCTCGGGCGAGAAGAAGATCGGGAGCCACCCGTCGGCGATCTCGGCGGCGAGCTCGACCGCCATGGGCTTGAACGCGGCGAGGTAGATCGGAATGTCGGCCCGCAACGGCCGGGCCATCAGCTTGAGGGGCTTCCCGAGCCCCGTCGCATCGGGGCCGGCGTACGGCACCTGGTATTGCCCGCCCTGGTACTCGAGCGTCTCCCGGCGCAGGATGCTGCGGACGATCTCGACGTACTCACGCGTCTTGGTGAGCGGCTTTCCCCAGGGCTCGCCGTGCCAGCCCTCGACGACCTGCGGGCCGGAGAGCCCGAGCCCGAGCAGAAAGCGCCCGCCGGACATCAGGTCGAGCGTTGCCGCCGTCATGGCTGTGTTCGCCGGCGTCCGCCCCGGCATCTGGAAGATCGCCGAGCCGACCTTCAGCGTTGTCGTCGTCGCCGCGAGCCAGGAGAGCACCGTGACTGCGTCTGTTCCCCACGCTTCCGCGGCCCAGGCCGAGTCGTAGCCGAGGCGCTCGGCTTGCTGCGCGAGCTCCACCAGCTCCGTCGGGTTCGTCCCGGGCGGCGCGTACCCCATGTAAAAGCCGAGCCGCACGCATACGATGCTAAACCGATGGCGGTCACGGAACTCGCTCCCTCTGAAGAGATCCAGGAGCTGCGGGCGCGCTACCGCGCGTTCATGGAGGAGCACGTCTACCCCAACGAGCGCAGGCTGCAGGCCGACGACGCCGACCTGATCACGTCGCTGCGGGCCAAGGCGAAAGCGGAAGGCCTCTGGGCGCCGCACGTTCCGCCGGAGGCCGGCGGGACCGGCCAGGGGTTCCTTCCGTACGCGCATCTGAACGAGGAGATCGGCCGTTCGACCTACGCGCAGCTGGTCTTCGGCTGCCAGGCACCGGACGCCGGGAACGCCGAGATCCTGCATCTCTTCGGCACCGAGGAGCAGAAAGAGCAGTGGCTGCGGCCGCTCGTCGCGGGGGAGATCCGGTCGTTCTTCTCGATGACCGAACCAGAGGTGCCCGGCTCGGATCCGACAACGCTGCGGACGAGGGCTGTGCGAGACGGCGACGAGTGGATGATCGACGGGCACAAGTGGTTCTCGTCCGGAGCCGACGGCGCCGCCTTCGGAATCGTCATGGCGGTGACCGACCCGGACGCCGAGCCGCACCGGCGCGCGTCGCAGATCGTCGTTCCGGCGGACACCCCCGGGGTCGAGATCGCGCGGCCAATTCCGGTGATGGGCCATGCCGGAAGCGGCTGGTCGACGCACTGCGAGGTCTGGTATCGGGGGGTGAGAGTTCCGGTCGAGAACACGTTGGGCGAGCCCGGCGACGGCTTCCGGATCGCCCAGAAGCGGCTCGGGCCGGGACGCATCCATCACGTCATGCGCTGGCTCGGGCAAATGCAGCGGGCGTTCGAGCTGCTGTGCTCGTACTCGCTCGAGCGGGAGGCGTTCGGCTCGCGGCTCGCCGACAAGCAGACGGTGCAGAACTGGATCGCGGACTCGGCTGCGGAGATCCACGCGTGCCGGCTGATGACGCTCGATGCGGCGCACAAGATCGACGACGGCGGCGAGGCGCGGGTGGAGGTTTCGGTGATCAAGTACTACGCCGCGGGAGTGCTGCACGACGTGATCGACCGGGCGATCCAGGTGCACGGCGCGCGCGGGCTCACCGACGAGACGCCACTCGCCGAGATGTACGCGAACGCGCGGTCGGCGCGAATCTACGACGGACCGGACGAGGTGCATCGGATGGTCGTCAGTCGGCGGATCCTGCGCGAGTTCGAGAAGGGCGGGACATGGCGGTTCTCGTGAAGACGAACCGGCGCGTGACGCTCGCCGAGCGTCCGGTCGGCTTCCCGAAGGGCTCGGATTTCGCCATCGACGAGGTCGAGGCTGCCGAGCCCGGCGCCGGCGAGGTGCTGGTTCGGACGCTCTGGGTCTCCGTCGACCCGTATCAGCGTGGGCGCATGAGCGAGGCGCGTTCGTATGCCAAGAAGCTCGAGCTCGGGGACGTCATCACGTCGCAGTCGGTGGGCGAGGTCGTCGAGAGCCGCGACGGGCGGTTCGCTCCTGGCGATCTCGTCGTGGGACAGCTTGGTTGGCAGGAGTACGCGGTGGCGCGCGCTGGTTCGCTGCGAAGGGTTCCGGAGCTGCTCGACCCGCCGACACTCGCATTGCACGTCGTCGGGCAGACTGGGCTCACGGCGTACTTCGGATTGCTGGACGTGGGTCGGCCACGTCCAGGGGACACGGTCGTCGTTTCCGGTGCCGCCGGCGCCGTCGGACAGGTCGTCGGTCAGATCGCGAAGCTCATGGGCTGTCGCACGGTGGGAATCGCCGGCGGGCCCGACAAGTGCACCGACTGCACGCTCTACGGCTACGACGTCGCGAGCGACTACAAGGACGAAGACTTTTGGTCGGGCCTGAAGGAGGCGTGTCCTCACGGCGTCGATGTCTATTTCGACAACGTCGGTGGAGACGTGTCCGGCGCCATCCATCGCCTGTTGAACGTGGGGGCGCGAGTCGTCATCTGCGGCCAGATCTCGCAGTACAACCTCGAGCGGCCGGAGCCGACGTTCCATCCCGGCCTCCTCATCGTGTATCGCGCCCGGATGGAGGGCTTCCTCGTCACCGACTACGCGCACCGGTTCGACGAGGGGGCGGCTCGGCTGGCGCGGTGGGTCGCCGAAGGGAAGATCACGTGGCGGGAGGACGTGACCGATGGGCTCGAGAACGCGCCGGCCGCCTTCATGGGCATGTTGCGCGGCGAGAATCGCGGCAAGGCGCTCGTCAAGGTCGCCGAACGCGGGGCTTGAGCCAGGAAGAGCAGCTTCTCCGACGCGCGTACGAAGCGTTCAACGCGCGTGACGTCGACGGCGCGCTGGCATTGATGCACCCGGATGTGGACTGGCCGAACGGGATGGAGGGCGGGCGTGAGCTCGGGCACGACGCCGTCCGTGCGTACTGGACGCGGCAGTTCGGGATGATCGACTCGCACGTGGAGCCGGTGGGCTTCGATTCGGACGCCGACGGCCGCGTCGTGGTGGACGTCCACCAGGTCGTGCGAGATCTCGACGGCGAGCTGTTGTCCGACGGCCTGGTTCAGCACGTGTACACGTTCCGCAATGGCCTCGTGACGCACATGGAGATCCGAGAGCCCAAGTAACAACTTGTTACTTGCTCTTTCGGCCCTAGCGTCGGGTTGGAACGCCGATCCCCGA
>DATGDB010000101.1:0-9377 GCA_035311205.1 Gaiellaceae bacterium
ACAAACCCCATGCGCTCGTACATGGCGGCGAGTGTAGGCGCCGAGACTTCGCGCGCCTTCTCGGCGCCGATTCTCAGTAGGCGCCGCAGCTCGTCGGGATTCGCTCGCAACTCCTCGTAGCGACCTTGGATCGGCTCGAAGAGCGCGACGACGGCCTCGCCGACGTCCTCCTTGAACTGCCCGTAGCCGGCGCCGTCGTACCGTGATTCGATCGCCTCGGGCGGCTCGCCGGTCGCCACGGACATGATGTCGATCAGGTTCGAGATCCCGGGCTTGTCGGCGGCGCGCACGACGTCGCGGCCCGAGTCGGTCACGGCGGTCTTGCACTTCCTGCGGATGGTGTCCGGCGGGTCGAGGACGAGAACGGTGCCCTGTGCGGTTCCGCCGGTGGTGGACATCTTCTTCTCCGGCTGCTGGAGATCCATGATTCGCGCTCCGACTTCCGCGAAGACGGCGCGCGGCACCTTCAGCGTCTCGCCGTAGCGTGCGTTGAACCGCTCGGCAACGTCGCGGGCCAGTTCGAGGTGCTGCCGCTGGTCGTCGCCGATCGGGACGATGTCGGTCTCGTACAGGACGATGTCGCCGACCTGCAGCGCCGGGTAGGTGAAGAGCCCCGCCGACACGAACTCCTGCTGCTCCGATTTCTCCTTGAACTGCGTCATCCGGCGCAGCTCGCCGAAGCTCGTGACCGAGCCAAGCAGCCAAGCGGCCTCGGCGTGCGCCTTCACGTGGCTCTGAACGAAGACCGTCGAGCGCTCGGGATCGAGCCCGCTGGCGAAGAGCAGGGCCGCGAGGGACAGCGTCGACTCGCGGAGCTCCTCCGGTTCGTATGCCGTCGTGATCGAGTGGAGGTCGACGATGCAGAAGAAGGCGTCGCCCTGCTCCTGGGTCGCGACGTACTGCCGGATCGCGCCGATGTAGTTCCCGAGGTGTTTCGCGCCCGTTGGTTGGATGCCGGAGAAGATCCTCATCGCTCGTCGATTATCCCAACGCCCTTGCCGGCTCTCCTATTGTGGAGCGGAGAGAGCGGACGAAGTCGCGCAGCGCGGCAGGGCCGCCCTCCTCGGCGACCTCGATCGCCCGAGAGCCCACGACGATCCCGTCCGCGAGCTCGGCCGCGTCGCGTGCGTGCTCAGGCGTCGAGATCCCGAAGCCGACGTAGAGCGGAACGTCGGTGACGCGCCTCGCGCGTTCCACAAGCCCCCCGACTGCGGGGGAGAGGCGGTCGCGGGCGCCCGTCGTTCCCGTCAGGGAGACGAGGTAGAGCCAGCCGTCGGTGCGCTCCGCAGCGAGGGCGATGCGCTCGTCGGCCGAGGTCGGCGCGACGAGCTGGATGCGCCGGAGCTCAGGCCGCTCGTCGACCGGGAGGTCGGCGACGATCATGCTGGTCGCTCCGGCTGCGCGGGCCTCGGTCTCGAAGCGCTCGTAGCCGTACGCCTCGAGCAGGGCGGCGTAGGTCATCGGCACGAGCGGCACATCGACCCGCTCGCGTGCGCGTGCGAGACACTCGAGACACGCCGCAGTGCGCATTCCTTCCGCGAGCGCACGCTCTCCGGCCCGCCGGATCACCGGCCCGTCGGCGAGTGGATCGGAGAACGGAAACCCCAGCTCGACGATGTCGGCGCCGCCCTCTGCCGCTGCCTCCACCAGCTCCGGCGTCTGCCGGCCCGCCATGAGGTAGATGACAAGCGTCTTCATTCGCCCGGGAGGAGGGAGAAGACGGTCATGTCGGCGCGTCCGCCGGAGCGCCGCGGCATCGACCGGAGGATGCCCTCGCGCGTGAAGCCGGCGCGCTCGAGGACGCGCTCCGAGGCCGTGTTGCCGACGAACACGCGGGCCTCGATGCGTATCGCTCCGAGCGAGAAGCCGTATTCGGCGAGGAAGCGTGCCGCCTTCGTCGCCGTCCCTCGGCCACGCGCGTCGCTGAAGAGCCAGTAGCCGATCTCGATCTGGGCCCTCTCCCAGTCGAAGTGGTGCATCACGCACCCGCCCTGGATCTCGCCGGTGGCGCTGTCGACGATCACGAGCGGGAGGAGCAAGCCCTGCTCGAGCATCGTTGGAAGCTGGTCGAGCTGCTCGCGCAGCTGGTCGGCGCTGAACGCCGGCATGTTCGCCTCCCCGGCCAGCGCCTCGTCGCCGAAGGCCGGCGCAACGGTCTCGATGTCGTCGACCGTCGGGAGCCGGAAGAGCAGACCGCTCCGCCGAACGCCCTCGGCCGGGAACGTCAATTCGCGCGAGGCGACTTCAAACACTCGCGAGGTCCTTGTCGCCTCTGCCGGACAGGCAGACGAGGATGAGCTCCGCGTCGAGGCCGGCGACCCGGGCCAGCGCGTGGGACGGCTCGAGCGCCGGCAGGATCCCTTCCATCTGGGTCAGTCGCCGGAGGGCGGCGAGCGCCTCGTCGTCCGTCGCCTTGACGTACTCGGCGCGGCCGGAGTCGCGGAGGAACGCATGCTCGGGGCCGACGCCCGGATAGTCGAGTCCGGCCGCCATCGAGTGCGCGTCGAGGATCTGCCCGTCCTCGTCGGCGAGCAGCGAAGATCGGGCTCCGTGGAGTACCCCGGGTCGCCCGTCACCGAGGCTGGCAGCTTCGTCGGCCTCGACGCCGACCAGCCGAACCTCGGGGTCGTCCACAAAGCCGGCGAAGAGCCCGATCGCGTTCGAGCCGCCGCCGACGCACGCGATCGCGACGTCGGGCAGCCGTTCCTCTGCCTCGAGGATCTGCTCCCGCGCCTCGCGGCCGATGATCGACTGGAGCTGCCCGACGATCTCGGGATACGGATGAGGGCCGACGCACGAGCCTATGAGGTAGTGCGTGGTCTCGACGTTCGTGATCCAGTCGCGGATCGCCTCGCTCGTCGCCTCCTTCAGCGTCTTCGTGCCGAACTCCACCGGCCGAACTTCGGCGCCTAGGAGGTACATCCGCTCGACGTTCGGGCGCTGGCGCTCCATGTCCTCGGCGCCCATGTAGACGACGCACTCGAGGCCGAAGCGGGCGCACACCGTCGCGGTCGCGACCCCGTGCTGGCCGGCGCCCGTCTCGGCGACGATTCGGTGCTTGCCGAGGCGCTCGGCGAGGAGCGCCTGGCCGAGCGTGTTGTTGAGCTTGTGGGCGCCGGTGTGGAGGAGGTCCTCGCGCTTCAAGTAGACGCGCTTCCCGGGGGCGAAGCGTTCGACGAGGGTGAGCGGAGTCGGTCGCCCCGCGAAGGTGCGGAGGAGGTGGTCGAGGTCGGCTGCGAAGGAGGGGTCCTCGCGGGCCTCGTTCCAGCCGCTCTGGAGCTCGTCCAGCGCCGGGATCAGCGTTTCGGGGACATAGCGCCCACCGTAGGTGCCGTACAGCCCGACCGTCACGGCCGAACCTGCCGGATTCGAGCGTGTCGACCGGTCATTTCAGACGGCCGCACGGGCAAAGGGGACGGGCACGCTGGCAAAGCCAGCATGCCCTCTAAACGGCATCGCAAGCGATGCCTTAGCCGCACGGCCTGAATGAGACATCGCAAGCGACGTCTCACCTAGCAGCCTCGACGAACGCGCGCACGCGCGCGTGATCCTTGATCCCCGGTTCACGCTCGAGCTTCGAGGCCGCGTCGACGGCCCAGGGGTGCACGGCGTCGATTGCGGGCCGGACGTTCTCCGGGCCTAGCCGGCCCGCGAGGACGACACGGTCCTCGGCGGCCTGGGCACGCTGCAGGTGCTCGGAATCGTCCCCCTCCCAGGGAAGATCGAGGACGCGGGCGACCTGCTCGCCGTTGCGGAGCAGCACCGCGTCGCGACCCCGGACACGGCCGTCTTCTCGCTCGTAGAGCTGGACGAGGTCAGCGCCTCGATCCTCGTACTCGCCGACGTGAACCGAGACGGACAGCATCGTGTCCGGCACGGGGAGGACCTCATCGGTTCCTCGCGGGCTCTCGTCGACCAGGATGAAGCCCGCGAAGTCGGCTCCAGCGTCGGCGGCGACCGCGAGGTCTTCCTCGCGCGTGAGCCCGCAGACCTTGACGAGGGGCCGGGAGATCAGCTCCGCCAGCTTGGCCGTCGGGTCCGTTGCGCGCATGAGAGCAGAGCCGACCAGGATCGCGTCGGCGCCCGCGAGCTCGGCCGCGGCGCCCTGGGCGCGCGAGGAGATCCCGCTCTCCGCGACGACGAGCCGATCGCGCGGCGCCTTCGCCACGAGATCGAGCTGGGCTCTGCGGTCGATCTGGAAGCTGGAGAGGTCACGCGCATTGATCCCGATTACGTCGGCCCCGAGCGCGACGGCCCGGTCGAGCTCGTCCGTATCGTGGGCCTCGACCAGGGCGTCTAATTCGAGCTCTTGCGCTGCGCGCAGGAGCTCGAGGGTGGCTCGGTCATCCAGATCACGCAGGAGTACGAGCACAGCGTCGGCGCCGCTGGCCCGCGCCTCTTCGAGATGCCTCCGTTCCGTGAAGAAGCCCTTGGCCAGGAGCGGCACGGCCGTGGCGGCGCGCGCGGCGCGGAGATCGTCCCAGCCGCCGCCGAACCGCTCGTCTACGAGGATCGAGACCGCCGAGGCGCCTGCCCGGTCGAAGCCGGTGGCCAGGTCCGCGGGGTCCGCATCCGGACGCAGGTCGCCCGCCGAAGGCGAGCGCCGCTTGACCTCCGCAATCGCGCCCAGGCCGGGGCGTCGAAGTGCGTCAGCGAAACGCAATCAGCGCCTCCAGTCGCTCGGCGGCCGCGCCGGACTCGACCGTCTTGCGCGCGATCTCCAGGCCCTCCAGGAGATCCGCGGCATGACCGCCGGCTGCGATTGCTCCCGCTGCGTTCAGCAGGATCGCGTCCCGTCGGCCGCCGTTTCCGCCGGCGAACACGTCGCGGATCGCCTGTGCGTTCTCCTCCGGCGATCCGCCGCGCAGCTCCTCGGGGGCACACCGCGCGATTCCGAGCTCGAGCGGGTCGATCTCCCGCTCTCGGACGCCGCCGTCGACCACCTCGCAAACGAGGTTCGAGCCGGCGGGCGAGAGCTCGTCGATGCCGCCTGCCCCGTGGACGACGAAGGCGCGGCGCGCGCCGAGCGTGGCCAGAACCTCGGCCAGCGTCCGCACGAGATCCGGCGAGTAGACGCCCACGACCTGCGCGCGGGCGCCCGCGGGGTTGGTCAGCGGCCCGAGGACGTTGAAGACAGTCCGCGCGGCGAGCTCCTTGCGCACGGGCGCCGCGTGTTTCATCGCCGGATGGTGCGTGGGCGCGAAGAGGAAGCCGAAGCCGAGCTCGTCGATGGACAACGCGATGCGTTCCGGCGGCAGCTCGAGCTGGAAGCCCAGCGCCTCGAGCACGTCGGCAGAGCCCGAGGCCGAGGAGACGGCCCGGTTCCCGTGCTTCGCGACGCCGGCTCCCGCCGCAGCGGCCACCAGGGCCGCCGCGGTGGAGATGTTGAACGTCCGTCCGCCGTCGCCGCCGGTCCCGGCGGTGTCGACGAGATCCTCGCGCTGCGGCTTCACGGCGAGAACGTGCTCGCGCATGGCCTCGGCGCAGCCGGCGATCTCGTCCGCGGTCTCGCCCTTCAACCGCAGCGCAACGAGGAAGCCACCGATCTGCGCCGGCGTCGCCTCGCCGCTCATGATCGTGTTCATTGCCTCGCGCGCCTCGTCGCGTGTTAGATCGTGGCCGTCCAGGAGTTGCGCAAGCGTCGACTGCATCAGTGCGCTTCCAGAAAGTTCCGGCCGAGGTCAGGGCCGACTGAGGCGTCGCTTGCGATGCCGCCTTCAGGATGCCGGGCTCCGCCCGGCATCCGTCTGAAATGACCGGTCGATGCGTTTCTCAACTTCGATCTCCCAGGAAGTTGCCTGCAAGTTCGGGACCGATAGGAGTGAGCACCGATTCAGGGTGGAACTGGACACCGTCGACCGGGAGCTCGCGATGGCGAACCGCCATCACCTCGCCGTCACCACAGGTCGCCGAGACCTCCAGCTCGTCGGGGAGGGTCGTCGCAGCCAGGGAGTGGTAGCGGCCGGCAAGGAAGTCGTCCGGCAGGTCGCGGAAGATGCCGCGGCCGTCGTGGCTGATGACGCTCGCCTTTCCGTGGACGAGCGTCCGCGCCTGCCCGACCTCGCCGCCGAAGACCTCGACGATCGCCTGGTGGCCAAGGCAGACCCCGAGCGTGGGAGTACGCGGCGCGAGCCTGCGGATGATCTCGGACGAGGCGCCGGCATTCGCCGGCCGTCCAGGCCCGGGAGAGACCACCAGATGCGAAGGAGCCAGCCGCTCGGCCTCATCGGCATCGATCGCGTCGTTCCGGTGGACGACCACCTCGGCGCCGAGCTCGCCGAACAGGTGCGCGAGGTTGTAGGTGAACGAGTCGTAGTTGTCGATCAGCAAGATCATCCGCGTGCCTCGCTTCCCTCGCCGTCGCCGGCTTCCGCCGGGCGAAGCCCGGCTTCGCCGCCGACTGACCCCGCTGACGGCACAGGGCCTTCCGGGGCCGTGCTCTTTCGCACTGTGCCCTCCGGCCCCGCACCGCCAGCGGCGCCCGAGGAAACCGAGCGGGCCTCCGCGAGCTCGAGCGCGCGCTCGAGCGCGGCCAGCTTCCGCAGGCACTCGTCGTGCTCGGCGCTGGGCGAAGAGTCGGCGACGATCCCGGCGCCGGCCTGGAGGTACGCGACCCCCTCGTGAAGCAGGATCGTCCGGATCGCGATGCAGGTGTCCAGCGGCCCGTCCGGCAGGCAGTAGCCGACGGCGCCGGCGTACGGGCCGCGCCGGTAGCCCTCCAGGTCGGAGATGATCTGCATCGCGCGGACCTTGGGCGCTCCGCTGACCGTGCCGGCCGGGAAGCACGCACGTAGCAGGTCGAAGTGCGAGACGTCGCCGTTGAGCTCCCCTGTCACCTCAGAGACGAGGTGCGTCACATGGGAGTAACGCTCCGGTTCGAGGAAGCGCTGGACGCGCACCGTGCCCGGCTTGCAGACCCGCGACAGGTCGTTGCGCCCGAGGTCGACGAGCATTACGTGCTCGGCGCGGTCTTTTTCGGACGCGAGGAGCCGTTCCGCGTCGCCCTCGCCCGGATGGGTAGTGCCGGCGATCGGATTGAGCTCCGCAATCCCGTTCTCGGCCTTGACGAGCGTCTCGGGTGAGGAGCCGACGAGCGCCAGGTCGTCGAGCTCGAGCAGGAAGAGGTACGGCGAGGGGTTGACGCGCCTGAGCGAGCGGTAGAGGTCGATCGCGGTCGCAGGAGTCGGCCGCTGCGCGCGCTGCGAGAGGACGACCTGGAAGGCGTCTCCGGCGCGGATGTGGCGCTTCGCCTGTTCGACGCGGCGCTCGTACTCGAAGCGCCCGGGAGATCGCCGCGTCGGCCCGCCCTTGCCTCCGGGGCCGTTTGGAGAATCGTGGAGCGGCGCTTGGAGCCCCGCGGCGATCTCGTCCGGGTTGCCGTTCAAGACCTCGGCGAGGCCAAGCACGTGATCGAAGCGGATAAGCGTGTCGGCGACGACGAAGCGGCTCTCGGGCAGCGTGGGGCCGTCGTCCGGCAGTTGCACCGTCGGCTCGAGCGTTGCGGCGTGGTCGTAGCCGAGATAGCCGACGACGGGCTCGCCGCAGGTTTCGGCTTCCGCGAAGTCGACGAACCGCGCTCCGGAGCCAACGAAGGAGTGGCGGCCGAGACGCCCGCGCTCTACCGACTCGAGCAGGAAGCTCGCGCGAACGCCGTCGCGCAGCCTCAGGTAGGCCCCGAGCGGGGTGATCAGATCGGTTGAGATGACTGTTTGAACGTTCACTGATTTAGTGCGGTGCCAGACTTCAGTCTGGCTCCGCCGGGAACGAAAAAGACCCTCCAGCGGAAGGTCTTCGAGCGGAACGGGTCTTTGCCTACGTCAGTCCAGGCGCAGGCTCCCGCCCCGCTCGTGGCGCCAGGCCCAGCCCCAGGTGCGGACGGGAGTCATTGCCGTGAGGGTACGTGCGGGAACCGCTTCGGTCAAGAGACCTCCCGCTTGGTCAGGTCGAGGATGGCCGTGTAGATCTCCTCCAGCCCCTGGCCGGAGAGCGGCCCGCGGTTGGCGCGTGTCACGTCCCGCAACATCCACTCCTCGCGTTCGGGGTCGACGAAGTCCAGGCCGCGGGATTCCTTGTAGCTCTTCAGCTGCTTCACGAGCCGGAGCCGGACGTTGATCGCCTCCACGAGCGCCCGGTCGTTGTCCGAGACCTGCTCGCGAAGTTGGCGGATGATCGGGTCGGTGCTCGGGTCGATAGCGGGGCGCAGCCTACACTTGGCTCGATGGCCACCAACAACGCCTCGCCCGAGCTGCTGATCGTCATGGTCGGCGCCGCAACGGCCGATCAGACCGAGCACGTCGTCGCCAGGCTGCAAGAGGTCGGCGCCGACGCTCGGGTCTCACGCGGGCGCGAGGCGACCGTGATCGGCGCGATCGGGGAACGAGAGGCGCTGGCCGGGCTTCCGCTCGAGGCCTACCCCGGAGTCGAGCGCGTTTTGCCGATCCTGAAGCCCTACAAGCTCGTGGGCCGGGAGCTGGCGCCAGACCCCACCGTCATCGACGTTCGTGGACGGAAGATCGGGGACTCGTTCTTCGGTCTGATCGCGGGCCCGTGCACGGTGGAGTACCGGGAACAGACGCTCGAGACGGCGCGGGCCGTGGCCGACGCCGGCGCGACGATGCTCCGCGGCGGCGCCTTCAAGCCGCGCACCTCGCCCTATACGTTTCAAGGGCTCGGGCTCGACGCGCTCGAGGTGCTGCGCGAGGCCAGCGAGGAGACCGGCCTGCCGATCGTCACGGAGCTTCTCGATCCGCGGCATGTCGAGGAGGTCGTGGAGGTCGCGGACGTCATCCAGATCGGCGCCCGCAACATGCAGAACTTCCTCCTGCTCGCCGAGGTCGGCAGGATCGACAAGCCGGTGCTGCTGAAGCGGGGGCCGTCGGCGTCCGTCGAGGAGCTCTTGATGGCGGCCGAGTACGTCGCCAAGGAGGGGAACGAGCGGATCATCCTCTGCGAGCGCGGGATCAAGACCTTCGAGCGCTCGCTCCGGTACACGCTCGATCTCGGGTCCGTGGCCGTGCTGAAGGAGGAGACGCATCTGCCGGTGATCGTCGACCCGTCCCACGCGGCGGGGCGGCGGGCATTGGTGCTGCCGCTCGCGATGGCCGCAACCGCCGTCGGGGCGGACGGGATCATCGTCGAGGCGCATCCAAGGCCCGAGGAGGCGCTCTGCGACGGGCCGCAGCAGCTGCCGACCGGTGAGTTCGCCGAGTTCGCGCGCAAGGTCGGGGAGCTCGTCGCCCTGATGGGCAAGCAGATCGGGTAGTGCAGCTCGCGGTCGTCGGCACTGGGCTGATCGGAGCCTCGATCGGCCTGGCGGCGAAGCGCGGAGGCGCGACGGTGGCGGGGTTCGACGAAGACCGAGGGACCGCGGAGATCGC
>DATGDB010000102.1:0-5133 GCA_035311205.1 Gaiellaceae bacterium
AGGACAAAGCGGCGCGCAGCGCGTCGACGACGTACTGCTGATCCTCCGGCTCGATGGCCGGGAAAAACGGAAGCGCGAGCGTGCGGCTCGCAATCTCCTCGGCGACGGGGCAGAGCCCTTCGGCGAAGCCGTAGGTCTCGCGCATGTAGCTGAGCAGGTGGACGCAGGGGACGTATTCCGCGACGTCCACCCCGCGCTCACGCAGCTCGACCATCACGCGCGCGCGATCGATTTCCGGCGCGACTGCCACGACGTAGACGAACCAGGAACGTCGATGGTGGGCGTCGTCCGCCGGCATGAGGCCTACGCCGTCCACCGCCGCCAGCAACTCCGCATAGCGAGCCGCAGCCGCGGAACGCAGCTCCAGCATGCGGTCGAGCTTCTCCAGCTGCGCGATGCCGACGGCGGCCTGGAGGTCGGTCCAGCGGTAGTTGAACCCGAGCCGCACATGGTTGAACCAGCCGCCGCCCTGGTACGAGCGGCCCTGGTTGCGAAGGCTCCGCAGGAGCTCCGACTGCTCCTGCGAGTGCGTCGTGACGACGCCACCCTCGCCCGTCGCGAGCTGCTTGTTCGGGTAGAAGCCGAACACACACGGCGGGCCGTGCGAGCCGACCGGTGCGCCGTTGTACTCGGCCCCGAGCGCCTCCGCGGAGTCCTGGATCAACGCGATCCCACGGCGTTCGCAGAGCTCCATCAGGGGCTCGAGCTCGCACGGGTAGCCGAACATGTCGACGGCGACGAGACCCTTCGTCCGCTCGGTGATCGCGGCCTCGACGGCGGCGGGGTCGAGATTCCACGTCGCAGGTTCGACGTCGGCGAAGACCGGAGTCGCCCCCTCGTAGAGAAAGCAGTTGGCGGACGCGGCGAAGGAGAGCGGAGAGGTGATCACCTCGTTGCCCGGCCCGATGCCAGCTGTTCGTGCGAGGAGATGAAGGCCGGCGGTCGCGCTGGACACCGCGGCTGCGTACGGCGCGCCGACCCGCTCGGCGATCAGCTCTTCGAAGCGGTCGATCGTCGGTCCGAGCGACAGGCGCCCTGACCGCAGGACCTCGACGACGAGCTCCTCCTCCCTGGCGTCGAGATAGGGCCGAGCTAGCGGGATCCGCCGCGTCGCGGCGGCCTTCACGCCTGCGCCGGCTCGGGCGCCGGCGCCGGAGCCGGCAGGTACTCGAGCCAATGCGACCAGCGCTCGCTGCCGCCGCGGACCGTGTCCAGGTACGCCTTCTGCAGTGTCAGAGTGACCTCGCCCGGCGGGCCGATCTCCTGGTCGTCTACGGACCGGATGGGTGTCACTTCGGCCGCCGTGCCGGTCATGAACACCTCGTCGGCGAGGTAGAGGTCGGTGCGGATCAGGTTGCGCTCCGCGACGGTGTACCCGAGGTCCTGTGCAATCTCGATCAGCGTCGCCCTCGTGATCCCGGGAAGGATCGACGTCGAGAGCGGCGGCGTGGAGATCGCTCCGTCCTTGACGACGAAGACGTTCTCGCCCGACCCGTCCGCGACGAAGCCGTCATCGGTGAGGAGGATCGCCTCGTCGTAGCCGGCGCGGTTCGCCTCGACGACCGCGAGCATCGAGTTCAGGTAGATCCCTGTCGCCTTGGAGGCGTGCGGAATCGTGTTTGCGCCGACGCGCTTCCAGCTCGAGACCTTCGCACGGATGCCGTTCTTCATTCCTTCGTCACCGAGGTAGGCGCCCCACGGCCAGCTCATGATCACCACGTCGACGGGATTTCCTGCTGTGGCCACTCCAAGCTCGCCGTACCCGAAGAACGCGATCGGCCGGAGGTAGCACTCCGGGAGGCCGTTGCGTACGATCAAATCCAGGGAGGCCCCGCGGAGCTCCTCGACCGAGTACGGGAGGTCCATGTAGAGGAGACGTGCGGAGTCGTCGAGCCGCTTCAGGTGGTCGGTGAGGCGGAAGACCGCCGAGCCGCGAGGAGTTTCGTAGCAGCGAATCCCTTCGAAGACGCCGGTCCCGTAGTGCAATCCATGGGCGCCGACATGGATCTTCGCGTCGGCCCAGTCGACCAACTCGCCGTTCATCCAGATCTTCTCGGTCTCGCGCATGCTCCTCCTTTTCAGCTGATGTTAAGTCTCGTCCGAGACGGCGTCCATCGGCTCGGCCTTCGCCAGGCGCACGAGATCACCCGGCGTCAGCGTCGCCATGTGCTTCGGTGAGCCGGCGCCGATCCAGACGCGCTCGTGGACCAGGATGTGACGGTCGACGAAAACGCGGTTGATCTTCCGCAGCGGAAACGGCGCGACGGCGCCCGGCGCGAAGCCCGTTGCATCGCGGACCTGATCAGGGCCGGCGACCTTAGCGCGCCGGCATCCGGCCGCACGAGCCACCTTGCGCGCGTCCGCTCGCCGGTCGCCGGGAACCATCACGAGGAGCGGCCTGCCCTCGCATTCGAACACGAGGGACTTGACGATTTGGCCGAGTTTGGAGCCCACGGCCTTCGCCGCGTCCTCTGCGGTCGGGGTTCCCGCGTCGAACTCCTCGATCCGCGCCTCCACGCCGCCGTCACGGAGGAAGACGGCCACTCGTTCGACCGCCTCCGGCCAGGTGCGCTTCACGCCCTGAAGCGTAACGGCCTCAGATGAGCGTGCGGCGCCGGTAGTCGGCGTACTCGGGGAAGCGCTCGAGTAGATGACGCTCTTCTTTCTGCGCTTTCGCGACCCAGAAAAGGGCGAGGACGGCCGTGAGCACGAGGCCGTAGACCGAGAAGACGAGCGAAAGCCCTCCGAAGAAGAGCACTGCCCCAACGTAGATCGGGTGCCGTAGGAACTTGTAGGGACCCTCCTGCACGAGCCGGCCCTCGTCCTTGGGAACCGGCAGCGCGGTCATCGAGCGCCCGAGTGACCGGCCCGCCCAGACGGCGAGCACCAAGCCGACCGCCGCCGGGATCAGTCCAAGGACAGTCACGCCCTGGCCGACGAACCAGGAGGCGACGATCAGTGCAAAGAGGACGAGCTGGACCGCGACCCAGCCCTCACCTCTACCCCAGCGAGATGAACCGGGCGTCGTCGAAGCCTCCCGTCCTGATGCGCTCGACGAGCGCCTGCGGCGCCTCGCTGTCGATCGAGAGCGCCATGAGGGCCTTGCCGCCGCGCCGCGTTCGGGACACGGCCATGTTGGCAATGTTGACGCCCGCCTCGCCGAAGAGTGTCCCGACCCGCCCAATGACGCCCGGCACGTCGTCGTAGCGGAAGAAGACGAGGAGCGGCGCGAGCTCCATCTCCAGCTCGAACCCCAATGCACTCACGAGCCAGATGCGGTTTTCACGGCCGATCGTCGTGCCGGCGACGTGGACCTCGTCGCCGTCGGCCGTCACGCCCACCCGAACGAGGTTCGTGAAGTCGCGCGAGGCACGCCGCCGCTGCTCCACGACCTCGATGCCACGCTCCTCGACGAGCAGCGGAGCGTTCACGTAGTTCACCGGCTGGTCGAAGCGCCCCTGGAAGGCGCCGTTCAGCGCGGCCGCGGTGAGGAGACGCGTGTCGTAGTCGGACAGGTTCCCGTAGTAGGTCAGCTCGATGCGCTCGGCACGCCCGCCCGCAAGCTCGATGGCCAGGCGGCCGAGCTGCGCGGCGAGGGGGATGTAGGCGCCCAGTACCTCTAGGTCCTCCTGCCGAATCGCCGGGATGTTCACCGCGTTCGTGACGAGCTCCCCGCCCAGAGCGGCGGCGACCTGCTGCGCAACGATGACGCCGGCGCGATCCTGGGCCTCCTCCGTCGAGGCGGCGAGGTGCGGCGTGACGACGACGTTGTCGAGCTCGAGCAGCGGCCCAGAGTAAGGCTCGGCAGCAAACACGTCCAGGGCGGCTCCGGCGAGCTTCCCGGAGCGCAGGGCGTCAAGGAGTGCGGCCTCATCCACGAGCTCGCCGCGGGCCGCGTTGACGAGCCGGGCGCCGTCCGGCATGCGCGCGATCGCTGTCGCGTCGATCGTCTCGGTGGTCTCCGGCGTCAGCGGCAGATGGAGGGAGAGGAACTCCGCCTCCGCGAGCAGGTCCTCGGGGCGTTCGGCCCGCTCGGCGCCGAGCTCGCGGAACCGGTCACGCACCACGAACGGGTCGTAGGCGACGACCCGCATCCCCAGTCCGATGGCCCGTCTGGCCACTTGCTGGCCAATGCGGCCGAACCCGAGCACGCCGAGCGTCTTCCCTTCCAGCTCGATGCCGCCGTGCGAGGACCGTTCCCAGCGCCCTTGCTTGAGCGCCGCGTGCGCCTGCGGGATGTGGCGCGCGAGCGCGACGAGTAGGCCGATCGCGTGCTCGGCGGCCGAGACGACCGTCGACTCGGGCGCGTTCGCGACGACGATCCCGCGCCGAGTCGCGGCATCGACGTCCACGTTGTCCACTCCCACCCCAGCCCGGCCGATCACCTTCAGCCGCTCGGCTCGCTCGATGAGCTCGGCCGTCAGCTGGGTGCCCGAGCGGATGACGATCGCGTCGTACTCGCCGATGCTCTCCTCGAGGGGCGTCGCGCCGTCCACGTCGACGTCGAAGCGCTCCCGCAACAGATCGATGCCGGCCTCCGCGATCGGCTCGCGGACGAGGACACGCGGCTTCGCGCTCACACCCGGGTGTGTTCGAACGCTTCGAGCGCTGCAGTGACCCCCAGGCCGCGCTCGATGTCGGCACCGAGCTCCGGCAGGACGAGCTCGATACCCGCGAGCGCCGTCGTGATGTCGAAGACGTCGTAATAGCCGATGTGGCCGATTCGGAAGATCTTCCCCTTCAGCACTCCCTGGCCGGGCGCGAGGACGATTCCATGCCGGTCGCGCAGGGTCTGCACGAGCTCGCCGGAGTCGATGCCCTCGGGCGCCCGGATCGCTGTGACCACCGCCGAGCGGTCGTCGTCCGGGGAGAAGAGCTCGAGGCCCATCGCCTTGACTCCTGCGCGGCAGGCCCGGCCCAGCCGGGCATGGCGTTCGAAGGCTTGGTCAAGGCCTTCGTCGAGCAGCAGTCCGAGCGCGACGTCGAGGCCGACAACGATCGAGACGGCGGGGGTGAACGAGGGATCGAACCGCTCTTGCTTCTCCCGCGTCTCCGCCCAGTCGAAGTAGTAGCGCGGCCGCCCATCGACCTCGACGGCGCTCCACGCGTCGGCGGAAACGGACACGGTGGCCA
>DATGDB010000103.1:0-9379 GCA_035311205.1 Gaiellaceae bacterium
GCCCCCCGAGCTCGTTGTCCGCGGCGACCGCGATGAGCATGAAGCCGGCATGCGAGACGGACGAGTAGGCGAGCATCCGCTTGAGATTCCGCTGCACGATCGCAGCGAGGTTCCCGACGGCCAGCGAGATGCACGCGATGACCGCGACTGCGATCGTCCAGAGATCCTCCTGGCCCGGGAAGGCCGTGACCAGCACGCGGAGGGCGAGCACGAGGGCGACGGTCTTCGTCGCGGCCGACATGAACGCGGTGACAGGCGTCGGGGCGCCCTCGTAGACGTCCGGCGTCCACATGTGGAAGGGCGCTGCCGACGCCTTGAAGGAGAACCCCGCGAGCATCATCGCGAGCCCGGCGAGCATGAGGCCGTCGTCGGAGAGCCCCTGCTCCTGGATCGCGCTCGCGATTGCCCCGAACTGCAACTCACCCGTCGAGCCGTAGACGAGCACCGAGCCGAAGAGCAGGACGGCAGAGCCGAAGCTGCCGACGATGAGGTACTTGAGGCCCGCTTCCAGGGAGCTCACGACGTCGATCTCGATCGCACAGAGGATGTAGAGGCAGACCGAGAACCACTCCAGCCCGAGGAACAGCGTCATCAGGTCGTTTGCCTGCACCAGGAACGCCATGCCGCCGCCCGCCGCGGCCAGCAGCGCGTAGTACTCGCTCATGTGGCTGCCGCGCGTCCGCTGGCCGTAAGAGATGCCGACAGCGAGGAGGCCCGCACCGGCGACGATGACCTGTGCGAAAGCGCCGTAGCGGTCGCGCACGATCGTGCCGGCGACCTCGAGCGTCGCGTCGGGGCTCTCGGAGTAGAGGAATGCGGCGGCGACACCGGCTCCGGCGAATCCCGCAGCCGCAATGCCGGCCGAAAGCGGCCTCCGTGTACCCGGCGGAATGAGGACCGCGGCCAGCAGGCAGACGCCACCGACCCCGAGCAGGATCAGCGAGGGCGAAAGGGCGAACCAGTCGACCGACGGTTTCGGCATCAAAACGAGAGGTGCTCCGTGATCCCCGCCGGCCAGACCGACAGCGCCACCAGGAGCCCGAGGAGTGGGACGACGACCGCGAGCTCGGCGGGCCGGAGGTCGAGCGCCTCGTCCGGCACGGCGGCTCCGACGTTCTCATGCAGCACCGCGGAGATCAGGCGCAGCATGTACATCGCCGCCAGCACGATCCCGCTGGCTCCGACGAGCGCCCAGCCCCAACCCGTGTTGAAGATCCCGGCGAGGATCAGGAACTCGCCCGCGAACGCCGTCGAGCCGGGAACGGCGAGCGCGATGACGCCCAAGGCCATCAGTACCGTGGCGAGGGCGGGTCGGCCCCGCGCCATACCGCCGAGCCGCGCGAAGTCGCCGGTCGCCGCCCGCCGCTCGATCGCGCCGGCCACGAGAAAGAGCGCCGCGGAGAGGAGCCCGTGGTTCACCATCTGCAGAACGGCTCCGGAGCGCCCGAGATCGTTCATCGCGAAGAGCCCGATCGTGATCAGGCTCATCTGCGCGAGGCTCGAGTACGCGATCACGCCGCGGACATCGGGCGCCCGAAATGCAACCAGGGAGCCGTACACGAGGCCCACAGCGGCGAGCGCGAGGATCAAGGGGCGAAGATCGTGCGCGGGCTCCGGGAACTTCGCGATCGCGATGGCGAGGAACCCGTAAGCGGCCGCCTTCGAGACGACGCCGGACAGGACGGCGGAGACCTCTGCCGACGACTCGCGATAGGCGTCCGGCAGCCAGCCGTGGAACGGAAACAGCGGCGCCTTGACGGCGAACGCGGCCACGAAGCCGAGGAAGAACCATTCGTTGGACGACGTCGGCCCGTCCACGAGATCGAACGTCCCCTCGGTGATGCCGTAGGCCACGATCGCGGCCAGCATGAGCAGCGAGCCGGCCATGGTGTAGATGACGAACTTGAGCGTTGCAGTGAGCCGTCCGGCCCCGCCCCAGACGCCGACGAGGACGTACAGCGGAATCAGCATCGCCTCGAAGAAGACGTAGAAGAGCAGCAGGTCCTGCGCCGAGAACACGCCGACGATCGCTCCGGTGAGGAACAGCATCAGGCCGAAGTAGGCGCGCGCGGCGACCCGCCCGGTCCAGAACGCGTAGGCGATCGCCGCGGCCATGACGACCACCGTCATCCCGACCAGCCAGAGCGAGAAGCCGTAGAGCCCGACGTGGTAGGAGACGCCGAGATCGCCGAACCAGGTCTCTTGCTGCTCGAACTGGAGTCCACGGTCGAAGTCGAAACGGGTGACGGCGTTGATCCAGAAGCCGACCTCGGCCAGCGCCGCCAGGAGTGCGAGCGAGCCCGCGGCGCGATCGTTGAGCGGGAGCAGCCAGACGACGAGCGCCGCGGCGAAAGGCAGCAGGATCAGGATCGTCGCGAGCCAGTCCGTCATGCCTTCACCGCCAGGAAGACGAGGGCGAGGATGGCAACACCGCCGCCGATTGCCAGCACATAGGTGCGGAGGAGCCCGGTCTGGGCCTCCGTCACCCGTGTACTCACGTCCCGCGTCCCCCGGGAGAGAGCCGAGATCGAGCCGCTGATCAGCGGGCCCTCGACGAACTGGATAGCGGCGAGGGCGACGTAGTTCGCCGGCCGGTAGAACGCGTAGTCGTACGCCTCGTCGAAGTAGAACTTGTGCTCGAGGAGCTGCTGGCCGAACGCCCACCTCGGCGCCTCGGCGCGCCGCGCGGAGTAGATCCACCAGGCGACCCCGATACCGGCGAGCCCGAGGGCGACGGCAAGGACGCTCGTCAGCAGATCCTGAAGCCCGCTCGCCTCGATGCCGGGCTCCGCGACGGGGTCGAGGAAGTCCGACAGCGGTGTCCAGAAGGGCGAGAACTGGATCCACCCGCCGACGACGGAGAGGACTGAGAGCGCTCCGACGGTCCAGGCCATCCACAGCGCGGGCATCGTGTGACCCGGCCGGTGGAGATGCTCGCGCGCGAACGGCGAGGGCTCACCGCCGAAGACGATGAAGACCATGCGAAAGGCGTAGAGGCCGGTGAGGAACGTTCCCACGAGACCAACCGCCCAGAGCAGCTTCCCGTAGGCCCCGGCGTCGAGCGTCGCAGCCAGCAGTGGGTCCTTGGAGAAGAAGCCGGCAAAGGGCGGAATGGCTGCGAGCGCGAGGGCGCCGACGATCATCGCCGTGTACGTCCTCGGGAGCATCCGAGCCAGGCCGCCCATCTTCCGCATGTCCTGCTCGCCGACGAGGGCGTGGATGACGATGCCCGCCCCAAGGAAGAGCAGCGCCTTGAAGAAGGCGTGCGTCATCAGGTGGAACATCGCGTTGGGGTAAGTGGTCAGCCCCGCGCCGACGAACATGTACCCGATCTGGGACATCGTCGAGTACGCGATGACCCGCTTGATGTCAGTCTGGACGAGGGCGATCAGGCCCGCAACGAGCAGCGTGATCGCACCGAGGCCGGCGGCGAGGTCCTGGACCCGCGGCGCCTGCTCGAAGATCGGGCTCAGCCGGACGAGCATGTAGACGCCCGCGGTCACCATCGTGGCGGCGTGGATCAGCGCGCTGACCGGAGTCGGGCCCTCCATGGCGTCCGGAAGCCAGGTCTGGAGCGGGATCTGCGCCGACTTGGCTACGGCGCCGCCGAGCAGACCAAGCGCGATCAGCGTCATGGCCCAGCCGCTGACGCCATCGATCGCCGAGAAGACAGCGCCGTACTCGAGCGAGCCGACTCGCTGAATGATCAGGAACAGGGCAAGCGCCATGGTGGCGTCGCCGAACGCGTTCATGATGAACGCCTTCTTGGCAGCCGCGATCGCCTGCGGGCGCTCGTGGTAGTAGCCGATCAGGAGGTACGAACAGAGTCCGACCAGTCCCCACCCGGCGAGCAGAATCAGCAGGTCGCCGCTCTGGACGAGCAGCAGCATCGAGAAGACGAACAGCGCCATGTACGCGAAGTAGCGGCGCTCCTCGTCCTCTCCGTCCATGTACCCAATCGAGTAGGCGACGATCAGGAAGCCGACCCCCGAGACGACGAGCATCATGAAGATCGAGAGCGGGTCGACCAGGATCGAGAGCCCGACGCGGAAGTCGCCGGCGGTGAGCCAGGTCCAGAGCGTCGAGGTGTGTGACCGCTCGTCGGCCGTCTCGTCGAGCAGCAGGAAGAACGCGATCAGGGCGCCGACGAAAGAGACGAGCACCGAGAGCGTCGCCAGGTAGCCCGCCACACGTCTCGTGATCCGCGTGCCGGCCAGCGTGATCAGTGCGGCGGCGCCGAGTGGCGAGAGGAGGCAGAGCCAGGCGGACGCGATCATCCGCGGAGGGTGCTCAGCGAGTCGACGTCGAGCGCGACGCGCGCACGGTTCAGGGCGACGATGAGGCCGAGGCCGACGACGACCTCGGACGCCGCGACCGCCATCACCGCGAGCGCGAAGACCTGCCCGGATGAGTCGCCCAGATGCCGGGCGAAGCCGATCAGGGCGAGGTTCGCCGAGTTGAGCATGATCTCCAGCGACAGAAGGACGATCAGCGGGCTACGGCGGACGAGCACCCCGAGCGCTCCGATCGCGAACAGGAGGCCCGAGACCGCCAGGTACCAGGAGACGTCCGGGCCCTTCACGCCACTTGCCGCCTTCGGATCCCGCCCGGCGGAGCCGGGCTCCGCCGAAGGCTGACGACGCTGGGGGCAGGATGCTGCGCCCTCGCCGCTTGGCGTGATTCTAGGACGCGTAGCGTTTGCGCGGCGAGGGCTTGCCTCCTTACCCAGCATCGCCCCAGTGACGTGAACGAGTTCATCGAGTCTCACGCCCGCTGCCGAGGACGACGCCGCCGACGGCGGCGGCGAGGAGCACTATCGAGGTGATCTCGAAGGCCAGGAGGTGGTCGGTCAGGAAGACCGTGCCGATCTCCCTCGGGCTTCCGAAGGACGCCTCGACGTCTGCCTGCTCGTCGAGCCGTCCGCCCGCGGTCAGCCCGATCGCGACGACGACGTCCACGAGGATCACACCGGCCGCGACGACGGCCGCGATCGCCTGCCAGCTCGTCGCGCCGAACGGCACGTCGGTCCGGCTCCCCAGGTAGGCGATGACGAACAGGAACATGACCATCACGGCGCCGGCGTAGACGAGCACCTGTGCGGCGGCGACGAACTCCGCGGAGAGGAGCAGGTAGAGGACGGCGAGCGACGCCAGGTTCCCGATCAGCGCCAGGGCGGAGTAGAACGGGTTGGAGAAGCTGATGACGGCGATTGCCGAGCCGAGGCAGCCGAACGCGGCGACGACCCAGACGATCCACACGAGGACGTTGCCCACGCCTCAGGCCTTTGCCCTATAGGCGGGAATAGGCGTGTCGAAGAGGTCGCGGTCGGCAACCGGCATGCGCTTCACGGGCTCGGCCAGGAGCATGTCCTTCGTGTAGATCAGGTCGTCGCGCGAGTACTCCGAGAGCTCGTACTCGGCCTCGAGCGTGATCGCGTCGAACGGGCAGGCGAGCTCGCAGTAGCCGCAGAAGATGCAGCGGCTGAGGTTGATCTCGTAGATCCGCGCGTGGCGCTCGCCGGGCGAGACGCGGTGCGTGGCCGTGTTCTCTTCGGCGACGACGCGGATGCAGTCGGCAGGGCAGGCCGCTGCGCAGAGCGAGCAGCCCACGCACTTCTCGAGCCCGTTCTCGTACCGCCAGAGGCGGTGTCGGCCGCGGAAGCGCGGGTACACCGGGCGCTTGTACTCCGGGTACTGCTGCGTGATCGGCTTCTTGAAGATCTGCTTCAGCGTTACGCCGAAGCCCTTGAAGGTGTCGAACGGCTGCGGGCTCACGCCACCGGCCGCCTTCGGCTCCCGCGCGGCGGAGCCGCGCTCCGCCGAAGGCTGACGACCCTGGCGGCAGGATGCCGCGCCCGCGGCGCTTGTCGTGACTCTAGGACGCGTAGCGTTTGCGCGCCGCGGGCTTGCCTCCCTTGCCAGCGCCGCCCCGGAGACGTGAGCAAGCTCATATCGCGACCACAAGGGCGGCGGTCACGACGGCATTGATCGTCGCGACCGGCAGGAGGATCTTCCAGCCGAACGCCATGAGCTGGTCGTAGCGGAGGCGAGGAACCGTCGCCCGCAGCCAGATGAAGATGAAGATGACGATCAGGAGCTTGAGGATGAACCAGAGCGGGCCGAGCTCATCGATCGGCCCCAGCCAGCCGCCGAAGAACAGCGTTACGCAGACGGCGGAGAGCACGATCATGTTGATGTACTCGGCCATCGAGAAGAGCCCGAACCGCATGCCGCTGTACTCCGTGAGGTAGCCGGCGACGAGCTCGGTCTCGGCCTCGGGGAGGTCGAACGGCGCACGGTTCGTCTCGGCTACGCCGGCGACGAAGAAGACCAGGAGGCCGACGATCTGCGGGACGGCGTACCACCAATCGTTCTCCTGGGCATGGACGATGTCCACGAGGGACAGGGAGCGGGCCATCAGGATCACGCCGAGGACCGAGAGCGCCAGGGACACCTCGTACGAGACCAGCTGTGCGCAGGTCCGCATAGAACCGAGCAGCGAGTACTTCGAGTCGGACGACCAGCCGCCGATGATGAATCCGTAGATCCCGAGTGACCCCAGCGCGAAGACGAGGATCAGGCCGATCGAGACGTTGGCGACCTGGCCGCTGATGTAATAGCTGCCGATGTGCCAGCCGGCTCCGAAGGGAATGACGGCGAACGCGGTGAGCGCCGTGGCGGCCGAGAGCGCGGGAGCGGCGATGTAGAGGCGGTCGATCGCGCTGCTCGGGTAGAAGGCTTCCTTCCGGATCAGCTTCACGAGGTCGGCGATCGGCTGCAGAATCCCGCGCGGGCCGGCTCGGTTCGGGCCGTACCGGAGCTGCATGCGCCCGATCACCTTGCGCTCGATGAGCGTCATGTACGCGAAGGTGAGGAGCAGCAGGTTGATGATGACGAACGCCTTGATGGCGTCGATCCACCAGGGCTCGTTCACGGGACGATCTCCACGCGCTGCTCGAGACCCTCGGCGTGACCTTCCGCGACTCGAGCCGTGCCCTCAGAGAGGTCCTCGGCCAGGCGGGCGCGCAGCTGAACGGACGTGCCGTTCGAGCGGACGGTGACCTCGTTGCCGGCAAGGATCCCGAGCCGCTCAGCATCGGCGGCGGAGACCTCGACCTCCGGCTCGGGCCGCTGGAACTGCAGCTCCGGCACGCGCTCGACTGCGGGGCCGGAGAAGAGCGGCCGGTAGGTGACGAGGCGCAACTTCGCGTCATCTGCCCCCTCATGCCGTGTCTGGGGGCCAGGCCCCTGGACCTGGCCGGCAGGGACAGGTGATGGGAGCTCGGCCTCCTCGCCGACCTCGCCGTACGGACGGCCACCATAGGCGATCTCCGAGACCTCATCGAAGACGAGGGACGGGTAGGGCGAAAGGACGACCCCGAAGCGCTCGGCCAGCCGCGCCAGCCATGCCAGCTCGTCGGGGGCCGGAGGGATTGCCGCGCGGCGCAGCCGCTGCAGGCGACCCTCGAGGTTGACGTACGTGCCGTCGCGCTCCAGGTAGCTCGTCCCCGGGAGCACCAGGTCGGCCAACGGAGTCGCCAGCCGCCGGAACATCGCGATGGCCAGCACCGACTCGGCCTGCTCGGCCATGGCCCGCACGTTCGGGTCGGCTAACGCCTCGTCGCCGGAGACGACAAGGAGCCCGATCGGCTCCGGGTTCTCCGCCTCCGCGTCCGCAGCCGCCGCCCACGCGTCGGCGACGCCCCGGCCGTTCGCCGTCCGGGGGAGATGGAACCCGGGGCAGCCGAGCGACTGGGCCAGCGCGGTCACGTCCGTGTCCTCGTCGCAATCGCCCGACCAGATCAGCACGGCGCGCTCGGCTGAGCGAACCCGCTCCTCGTCGAGGCTGTAGAGGATCTCGGCGCCTTTCCGGCGCGCGAGCCTGACCCAGAGATCGACGATCGGCGCACGCTCCGCGACCGGCTCGTCGCCGAGGATCAGCACCACGTCCGCCTGGCCGATCGACGAGAGCGGCGCCCGAACCGCGTCGAGCGAGTGGCTGACCTCTTCGGGCAAGACGGCCCAGTGCGCCGCCAACCCCTGGCGCATGAGCTTCCCGAGTGCATACGCCACCTCGACCGTCTCCGATCCGGAAAGGGCCGTGACGATGCGTCCGCCGGCGTCCCGCAGCATCCGCTCGGCCTCGTCGAGCGCCTCGTCCCAACCGAGCTCCCGATAGCGGGGCCGGTCACGCTTGAGCGGATCGACGATCCGGTCCTGCGCGTGGAGGTGGCCGTAGGCGAAGCGTCCTTTGTCGCACAGCCAGCCGCCGTCGACCTCTGGATGGTTGCGAGAGAGGATCCGCTTCACCCGCCCCTCGCGCGTCGTCGCGCTGATGTTGCAGCCCACGGGGCACATCCCGCACACGCTCGGCACGTTCTGGATCTCCCACGGACGCGCGTCGAACCGATACGTCGTCGATGTCAGGGCGCCGACGGGGCACAGCTCGATCACGTTGCCGCTGAACTTGCCCCGGTACGGCTCGTCCTCGAAGGTGGCGATCACCGAGAGCGCGCCGCGGTTCTTCGCGATCAGCTGCCCGTCCTCCGCGACCCCCTCCGAGAAGCGCGTGCAGCGGTAACAAAGAATGCACCGCTCGCGATCGAGCGCGATCAGCGGGCTGACCGGGATCGGCTTGTCGACGGTGCGCTTCGGGAACCGCATCCGCGTGTTCCCCGGCCCCCAGCGGAACGTGAGGTCCTGGAGCGGGCACTCGCCCCCCTTGTCACAGACCGGACAGTCGAGCGGGTGGTTGACGAGGATGAACTCGAGCGTCGCCTCCTGTCCGTCGGCGGCCCGTTCGGACACGGCCGCGGTCCGGACGACGAGCCCGTCCGTTGCGGTCATCGTGCAGCCGGCCTGAAGCTTCCCCACGCCCTCGACCTCGACGAGGCACATCCGACAGGCGCCGATCGGCGCCCCGAGACGCGGCTCGTAGCAGAAGACGGGGATTTCGATGCCGGCCGCCGCGGCCGTCTCCACGAGCCCGAGCCCCTTCGGAACCTGCACCTCGATCCCGTCGATCGTGACGGTGACGAGCTCAGCCTGACTCACGGCCGCACCGTCCAGTCCACGATGTGTCGACCGGTCATTTCAGACGGCCGCACGGGCATAGCCCGCACGGCCTGAAGGAAACACCGCAAGCGCTGTTTCACGCGGGAACCTCCGCCATCGCGCTATGCGTGTGCTGGTCGCTGGGCGCCAGCACGCCGTCGACCGACGACGTCCCGCCGTAGGGACACCGACCCTCGTCGACGTGCTGCTGGAACTCGTCGCGGAACTTCTCCGCGTAGCTCCCGACGCACCAGACCGCGAAGTCGCCGAGCGCGCAGAGCGATTTCCCCTCGATCCGGTCGCAGACGGTCGTCACGAGGTCGAGA
>DATGDB010000104.1:0-20993 GCA_035311205.1 Gaiellaceae bacterium
GCGGGCGTGCAGGTGCTCGCCACCGAGCTCTACGGTGACGCGCGGCTGCCGCGAGACGAGGTGCTCGCGCGCTTCGTCGAGCCTGCCGGCGACGCGGCGACGATCTACGACCCGCACGACTACGGAGCGCCGCACGCGAGCGGCTCGGCGCGGATCGACGGCTACGTCGTCTGTCCCTGCTCGATGGCGACGGCGGGGACGATCGCTACAGGCGGTGAGGCGAACCTCGTCCACCGCGCGGCGGGTGTTGCGCTGAAGGAAGGGCGGAAGCTCGTGCTCGTTCCGCGCGAGACGCCGCTCTCGACCATCCACCTCGAGAACCTGCTTCGGCTCCGCCAGGCCGGCGCGGTGATCCTCTTCGCTGCTCCAGGCTTCTACCACGGGGCTGAAACGGTCGACGACCTCGTCGACTTCGTCGCCGGCCGCGCCCTGGCTCAACTCGGGCTCGACACGACGCTTGTCAAGGAGTGGGGCGAGTGAGCGTGGAGTCCGGCCGCCTGCCCGCCGAGGGAGTTCGGTCGATGTTCGACCGGATCGCGCCGGTCTACGACTTCATGAACCGCGCGATGACGGCCGGCCTCGACCGGCGCTGGCGCAGAATGACGGCCCAGGCGGTCGTGCGGCCCGGAGACCGCGTGCTCGACGCCTGCTGCGGGACCGGCGACCTCGCGCTGGCGGCGCAGCGGGAGGGAGGCAGGGTCACCGGTTTGGACTTCTCGGAGCGGATGCTGGAGCGGGCGCGCCGCAAGTCGTCGGACATCGAGTGGGTGAACGGCGACCTGCTGCAGCTGCCTTTCGAGGACGGCACCTTCGCCGCGGCCACCGTGGGCTTCGGCGTGCGTAACGCGGACGATCTCGGCCTGGCGCTGCGAGAGCTCCGCCGCGTCCTCCGCCCCGGGGGCCGGCTGGGGATCCTCGAGATCGTGCGGCCCAAAGGCCTCCTCTCCGCTTTCTACCGGATCTGGTTCGACGGCCTGATCCCACTCGCGGGAAAGGTGCTGCCGGGGGGAGCGGCGTACACCTATCTTCCGGCCAGCGTGAAGCGCTTCCCCGGACCGGAAGAGCTGAGCCGGCAAGTGCGCGAGGCCGGTTTCGAGCCTGTCGCTCACCGCCCGCTCGGAGGCGGAATCGTCGTCTTGCTCGTTGGGGAGGCGGCGTGACGGCACTCGCTGCAGTTCAGGCCGCTCCCGGGCTCGACCCCTACCTCGCCGAGCTCGAGGACGGGCTCCGAGTCGCGGTCGCCAGCCACCCGGGCCTCGTCGCCGAGGCCGGCGCCGGGGCGCTTGACGCCGGCGGGAAGCGCCTGCGGCCGCTGCTCGTCTTCCTCACCGCAACGGGCGAGCCGCCGCTGGCAGCCGGTGTCGCAGTGGAGCTCGTCCACATGGCGAGCCTCGTCCACGACGACCTCATCGACCGCGCCGCGCTGCGGCGCGGCCAGGCCACCGCGTGGCGGACACACGGCTCCATCGGCGCGCGGGCCACGGGCGACTACCTTTTCGCCCGCGCCTTCTCCGAGCTGGCGGCCTCGGGTGACACAGAAGGCGTTCAGCTGCTCGCGAGCTCCGCCCTGTCGCTCGTGCGCGGCGAGGCGCTCCAGCACGCTCAGGCCCACCGGCCCGACACGACCGTCGAGGACTACCTCCGCCGCTGCTCGCTGAAGACGGCCGACCTCTTTCGCGCCGCGTGCCTGCTCGGTAGCCGCGACGCGCGTCTCGGCCGCTTCGGAGTCGCCCTCGGAATGGCGTTCCAGATCGCCGACGACATCCTCGACTGCACGGGCTCGACGATCGAGACGGGGAAAGTGGCGGGCAACGACCTCCGCGAGGGGACGCCGACACTTCCGCTCCTTCTTGCCGCAAGGGAAGACGAGTTCGTGCGCGCTGCGCTGGCCGGAGGGCCGCTGGACGGCGCGCTCGTCAGGGTTGCGGCAACCGGCGCCCTCGAGCTGGCGCGCGAGGTGGCACTGAGCTACGCGGCAGAAGCGCGCTCACATCTCGACGACGGCCGGTACCGTCCAGAGCTGGAAGCACTGACCCACATCGTCGTGAAGCGGAGGAATTAGGTCTGATGGCCGTCGCAGTCAGCAGCCTGGAACTCGTCGCCGAGAAGGTCGAGGCCGGCGAGCGGCTCGACCTCGAGGACGGCCTGGCGCTGATGGAGTCCGACGACGTCCTCACCCTCGGCGAGCTGGCTGACACGGCGCGCCGCCTTCGCGGCGGTACCGACGACGTCTACTTCGTCCAGAACCTCTATCTGAACCAGACGAACGTCTGCCGCGTGAAGTGCAAGTTCTGCGCATTCGCCGTCACCCAGAAGCAGAAGGACGCTTACACCTACACGGGCGAGGAGCTGGTCGAGGACGCGCTGCGGCAGCGGGAGCTCACCGGGTTCACGGAGATCCATATGGTCGGCGGCGAATCGCCGCACGTGGACTTCGAGTACTACGTCGACATCATCCGCTCGCTGAAGCAGGCGATGCCGGACGTCCACCTGAAGTGCTTCACGGCGAGCGAGATCCATCACATGACGACGCTCTCCGGGCTTTCGCACGAGCAGGTGCTCCGCGAGCTTCAGGACGCTGGGCTCGGCTCGCTGCCCGGCGGCGGCGCGGAGGTCTTCGCCGACCGCGTCCGCCGGCTCGTCGCGCCGGGGAAGGAGCATCCGGACTTCTGGTTCCACACGCATCGCACGGCGCATGCGCTCGGGATCCCGACGCACTGCACGATCCTCTACGGCCACGTCGAGACCTACGAAGAGCGGATCGACCATCTGCTTCGGCTGCGCGAGCTCCAGGACGAGACGGGCGGCTTCCTCGCCTTCATCCCGCTCGCCTTCCACCCCGAGAACACCGTCTTCGAGCGGCGCGGCTGGACGCACACGCACGGCTCGGACGACCTGAAGATGATCGCCGTGTCGAGGCTGATGCTCGACAACATCCCGAATGTCAAGGCCTACTGGATCATGATGGGCATGCCGCTGGCGCAGGTCGCGCTGCACTTCGGCGCCAACGACGTGCAGGGCACGGTCGTCCGCGAGGAGATCTTCCACGCGGCCGGCGCCAAGACCGAGACCGAGCAGAAGATCGGCGAGCTCGTCCGCTATGTGCGGGCCGCCGGGCGGATTCCGGTCCAGCGCGACACGCTCTACAACGAAGTACGGCGTTGGAGCGAGTCATGATCAGGCTCGGGCGGATCGCGTACGTGAACATGGCGCCGGTCTTCCACCGGCTCGACGCCGACGTCATCGAGGTCTCAGGAGTCCCCACGCAGCTGAACCGGCAGCTGCTCGAGGCGGCGATCGACGTCGCCCCCATCTCGTCCATCGCCTGGGCAAAGGACGCGGACCAGCTCCTGCTCCTGCCGCGGCTCTGCGTCTCGTCGGACGGCGCCGTGGACTCGATCCAGCTCGTCTCGAAGTTGCCGCTCGAGCAGGTGCGGACCGTCGCGGTCACGCCGGAGAGCGCCACGTCTGTCGTGCTCGTTCGCGTCCTGATCCCGGAGGCCGAGCACGTTCCGCAGGGTCACCAGGCGGACGCGAAGCTCCTGATCGGGGACGCCGCTCTGCGGAGCGCCTTCGAGGACCCGACACCGCACCACGACCTGGGCCGGCTGTGGCGGGAGCGCACCGGACTGCCGATGGTCTTTGCAGTCTGGGCCTGCCGCAGACCGCCAGCCGAAGGCATCGAGGAGCTGGAGGAGGCGCTCGTCCGCTCAGTCCGGCTCGCGCGGGCCGAGCCGGACCGGCTCGCCTACGAGGCGAGCGGGCGTTACGGCTATCCACCCGGCTTCCTGGCGCGGTACTTCGAGAAGCTTCGCTACAGATTCGGAGATCGGGAGCGTGAGGGCCTCGTCGCATTCCTCGAGCTCGCGGTCGAGGCCGGCGAGCTCGGCGCCGTGCCCGAGCTTCGCTTCGTCGGGGAGGGGGTGCCAGCGTGAGACGTCGCTTGCGATGTCTCCTTCAGGCCGTACGGGCTGTGCCCGTGCGGCCGTCTGGAATGACCGGTCGACACGTCGGAAGTCTCAGGTACGCGTATGAGCGTCGAATCTGAGCACGCCGGAGCCAGACTGAAGTCTGGCACCGGACCAAGAGTGCGATCCATTCTGGATCGCGCGCTCGACGGTGAGCGCATCACGGATGCGGACGCATTGGAGCTCCTCGAGTCGCGAGACCTCGTCCAGGTCGGTCGCGCTGCGGAGGAGGTGCGCGCGCGCCGCACGGACGTGTCTCGGATCACGTTCATCGTCGACCGGAACGTCAACTACACGAACGTCTGCTACACGGACTGCGACTTCTGCGCGTTCTACAGGCGGCCTGGGGACAAGAACGAGGGCTACCTGCTCCCGAAGCCGGTGATCTTCAAGAAGATCGAGGAGACGCTCTCAATCGGCGGCACCGGCGTCCTCATGCAGGGCGGCCACCATCCGGATCTCGGGATCGAGTACTACGAGGACCTCTTCAGCTCGATCAAGTCGCGCTACAAGGTTCACCTCCACGTGCTTTCGCCGCCGGAGGTCCAGCACATCGCCCGGCGCTCGAAGCTTTCGATCCCGCAGACCCTGACTCGGTTGCGCGACGCCGGGATGGACTCGCTGCCGGGTGGAGGCGCCGAGATCCTGGTCGATCGGGTGCGCAGGATCATCGCGCCGAAGAAAACGACTAGCGGCGAATGGCTAGGGGTCATGCGCCACGCGCAGCGGCTCGGCATTTCCACGACGGCGACGATGATGTACGGGCACGTCGAGACCCTGGCCGACCGTGTCGAGCACATGCGCCGAATCCGCGACCTGCAGGACGAGACACACGGCTTTCGCGCGTTCATCTCCTGGACGTTCCAGTCGGATGGGAACCGCCTCGCAGCGAAGGTGTCAGCCGACTCGATGCCGACCTCGTTCGACTACCTCTTGACGCAGGCGGTCAGCCGGGTCTACCTGGACAACGTCGACCACATCCAGTCGTCGTGGGTGACGCAGGGGATGAAGATCGGCCAGGTGGCCCTCGAGTTCGGCGCCGACGACCTGGGCTCGGTGATGATCGAGGAGAACGTCGTGTCGGCGGCGGGGACGACACACCGTGCGACGACGGACGACTTCGTACGCGCGATTCGAGCGCTGGGCAAGACCCCGGTGCAGCGCGACACGCTGTACCGCGACGTCAGAGTGTTTCGCTGAAAGTCTCACGAACTTCAGCGACTGCATGAAGTTGCGCGACGCTCTCTCGGCGCGCAGCCAGGATGCCTAGCCTGGCGACCTTCTCCAAGAGCCGCCTCGGCGGACAGGGCAACATGACTGAGGTGACGACGTCGAGCCTGAGGACGATCCCCTGGGACTGGTACCGCGATCCGGCGGTGCTCGCGCGTGAGGAGGAATCGATCTTCCGGAGCGCCTGGCACTACGTCGGTTGCTTCGGTCAGGGCAACGTCGAGCCTGGTTGGGCGGGACAGGTGCCCGTCGTCCTCGTGAAAGGCGCCGACGGCGAAGAGCGGGCGTTCGTCAACGTCTGCCGTCACCGCGGCTCGGTCGTCGTCGAGGAGGCGGGCGACCGAAAGACGCTGCAGTGCGGCTACCACGCCTGGACCTACGATCTCGACGGGGCACTCCGCTCGGCCCCGCGGGCCGAGGAGCTCGACGGAACGCAAGAGCTCTCGCTCGTGCCCATCCGGATGGAAGCGTGGGGGCCGTTCCGCTTCGTCAATCTCGACGACGACGCGCCGGCGCTGTCGGAGCTGCTCGGAGACATCCCGGAACGGCTCGCGGCCGGGGGGCTCGACGTCGATGCGCTCCCCTTCCATCACCGAACGAACTGGGAGATCGGCGCCAACTGGAAGATCGCTTGCGAGAACTTCCTCGAGTGCTACCACTGCCCCGTTGCCCATCCCGGCTTCTCCAGCGTGGTCGACGTCTCGGCGGACAAGTACGAGCTCGTCGTCGGCGACCGCCACTGGAGCCAGTTCGGACAGCTGCGAAGCCGCGAGGACGCGGAGCTGCCCGTCGGCCAGTTCCACTTCATCTGGCCGAACACCGGCATCAACGTCTTCCCCGGCCGGCCGAACCTCTCGATCGGCCCGATCCTCCCGCTTGCCCCCGACCGGACTCGCCGCGTCCTGGACTACTTCTTCGCGCCCGACGCCTCGGCGGAGTGGATCGCCCAGTTCCTCGAGTTCGACGACCAAGTCGGCCGGGAGGACGCGCGGCTCGTCGAGCTCGTCCAGCGCGGCGCAGGGTCGGGCGTCATCCCCGAAGGACGGCTGCTTCCTCAGAGCGAGCGTCTCGTGGTGGGCTTCCAGGCCCGCGTCCGAGAAGCCCTAGCCGCCGGCGGCCTCGGCCTTCCGTAGGCCTCTGAGCGCCCAGACGGAGAAGAGGCCGACGAGCGCGAACGCGGTCGCGAACGCGGCCGCCACATGAGTCGCATCGCCGGCGATCAGGCTTCGCCCGGTTTCCAGGAGCAGCGTGACCGGGTTCAGGTGGGCGATCACGCGCAACCAGTCGGCCAGCAGCGCGACGGGAACGAAGACCGGCGCGAAGAAGAGGCAGAGGAAGACCGGAAGCTGCATCAGCGGGCCTGCTTGCACCGTCCGTAGCCGCATGGCCACGCCGGATGCCCACAGCAGACCGCAGAAGTTCACGAGTACGGCAAGCGCGTAGAGCGCGAAGAGATCGACGCCGTTGCCTCCCACCTGCATCCCCACGGCGACCGCGACGAGGGTCAGCACGGCAGCCGTGACCGTCCAGCGCCCGAGCGCGCCGAACAGGTAGCCGAGGACGATGCCTCGGCGATCGGGCGCCGCCAGCATCAGCCGGCGGATGAACCCGCTTTCGAAGTCCCGGACGATTCCGAAGCCGGTGAAGACGCCCGCGAACGCCGCCGACTGGAGCAGGACGAATACGAACTGGAACGCCGTGTAGCCGACAGGGAACTGGAAGCCGGGCACGTCGTTCACGCGCGAGAGTCCGCCGGCGAACGCCGTGAAGAAGAACAGCGGAAAGACGAGCCCTGGGATGAGCAGCGAGGGCGTGGAGAAGTTGTTGTGCAGCATCCTCCAGGCCACGGCGTTTGCGACGGACAGGATCGCCCTCACGTCCGCGCCATCCTTCCGCGCAGCGCGAGGGACGACAGCGTCAGTCCGACGATCGAGAGCGCGATGGCGATCCCGAAACCAAGCGCCAGCGCCTCTGCGTTCCAGCCCTCGATCACGAGGCTCCTGATCGCCTCGATCAGGTAGGAGACCGGGTTCAGCGACGCGGCGACCCGGAACCATTCGGTCTCGATCAGGTTCCGGGGGAGGTTCATCGACGAGATGAAGAGGAAGACGAAGAAGAGCGGGAAGAGGCTGTGCACGGCCTCGGTCGAGCCGGTGCGCAGTGCGGCGAGTGCGCCGAACGTCCCAAAGGCGAAGACGATCAGGACGGCGAGCACGAAGATCACGAGCGCGCCGGCCGCACCCGACTCGAACCTCACTCCGATGGCGAGCCCCACGGTGAGGTACCAGAGCGCCTGGAGCGCGCCGACGGCGATCACGCCGCCGAGGTGCCCCGCCAGCAGCGCGGCGCTCTGCATCGGCGTCAGTGCCAGCCGGTTGAGGAAGCCGGTCTGGATGTCGCGGGCGAGATCGACTCCGGCGTTGACCGTCGCGAAGAGCGCTCCCTGGATGAACGGAAACGCGAGGAAGAACGCGACGAACGAGTCGCTCGGGAAGCCCGGGAGATTCGTGGCCGCGTGGAGGCCGCCGGTGTTCACGGCCATCAGGGCGAGCGGAAAGACGAGCGGGAAGATCCAGTTCGCCGGCTGGCGCAGGATTCGGATGAGCGATCGGCGCCCGAGATGGAAGACCTGTGAGGCGAGGCTCATTCGGGCTCCGGTTCCGCCTCCTCGGAGCCCTCCAGCAAGCGGCCGGTCTTGGCGAGGAAGACGTCGTCGAGCGTCGGTGCGTGGAGATGGAGATCCGCGACGCGCACACCGGCTGCGTCGAGCGCACGGACGACATCGGCGAGATCTCCCTGGCCGTCGAGCCGGACGGCCACGCCTGCAGTGGACGGCTGTAACCCGCCGAAGCGGCACAGGACCTGCTCGAGCGTCCCGGTGTCGGTCCCGTCCGCGGGCAGCGCTTCGATCGTCGGCCGGCCGATCTCGTTCTTCAGAGCTGCCGGGGTGCCTTCGGCGACGATCCGTCCGTGGTCGATGATCCCGACGCGATCGGCGAGGACATCCGCCTCCTCCAGGTACTGCGTCGTCAGAAAGACGGTCACGCCGTCCTCGCGTTTCAGCCGCACGACCTCGTCCCAGAGCGCGCTTCGGCTCTGGACGTCGAGCCCGGTCGTCGGCTCGTCGAGGAAGAGGATCCGCGGATAGTGAGCCAGCGCAAGGGCCAGGTCGAGGCGCCGCTTCATGCCGCCTGAGTAGCCGCCGATCTTGCGGTCGGCCGCGAGGCGGAGGCCGACGCGCTCCAACAGCTCGTCGGTCCGCGCCGCGCGCCGGTCGCGAGGGACTCCGTGGAGCGCGAGCTGGAGCTTGAGATGCTCGCGTCCCGTGAGCAGTGGATCGAGCGCTGCCTCCTGGAGGGCGGCGCCGATCGTCTTCCGCACTTCGGGGCCCTGCTTGACGATGTCGAACCCGCCGACCCGCGCCGTGCCGGCCGTGGGTGGGAGAAGCGTGGTCAGCATGTGGACGGTCGTCGATTTCCCGGCTCCGTTCGGGCCGAGGAACCCATAGATCTCGCCCGGCGCGACATCGAGGTCGATGCCTGCGACGGCCTTGATGCCGCCTTTGAACTCCCGAACGAGCCCCCTGACCTCGATCGCGCGGTCCATCGGAGCAGCGTACCCATGCAAGGATCCTGTAAAGGCGCAGCCTTTTGGGTAGCCTGGCGCGCGGGTCGTGCTGCGCAAGATCCTCATTTCCTGCCTGCTTGCAGGCATTTTCGTTTCGCCGGCGACAGGTGCGATCGAGACGCTCATGCCCGGCGTGACGTACGAGAAGCGCCTCCAGTTCACGCGCTTCGGTCCGATGCGCCTGCACATCCTCACTGCCCCGAAGCCCGACGGCGTCCTCTACAAGGTCCAGCCGGTGCTGTCGAACGGCTCCGTCCTTGGCCGCGAGCGGGTGACGACAATGCAGCGGCGCGCCGACCAGAGCTCGACCGTCGCCGGTGTCAACGGGGATCTCTTCACATGGGCGGACGGCATCCCGAGCAGCGGCCTCATCCAGGACGGGGTGCTGAAGACCACACCGCATCCGAAGCGCTCGATGGTCGGGGTCGACCTGACCGGCGCTCTCCGCGTCGAGAAGGTGGCGATGCTCGCGACCTGGCAGGGGTCTGGCCCGCGGCGCCCAATCCATCTCGTCAACCGGCCCCCGGGACCGAACGGCACGACGCTCTACACGCCCGCCTACGGGCCGACGACGCCCGCGACCAGCGGCGTGACCGAGGCCGTGCTCTCACCCTTCCCTGCGGCGACGCCGAACGCCGATCTCGTCGGCTTCGTGACCGAGAACCGCCGCGGCGGAACGCCGATCCCACCCGGCGGCGCCGTGATCGCGTCCAAGGGCTCGCAGGCTCAGCGTTTGGCGATCGAGGCCACTCCCGGCCAGCTCGTCACGGCTCGGCTCATCCTGCGTCCTTCGTGGAGCGACGTGCCGGAGGCACTCGGAGGCGGGCCGCTGCTCGTCCGCAACGGCAAGCCGATCTTCAATGCGCTGGAGGACTTCAGCAGCTACCACCTGAACCGCCGACACCCGCGCACGGCGGTCGGTCAGCGGGCTGATGGGCGGATCATCATGGTGGTCGTCGACGGCCGGCGGCCGGGGTACTCCGCCGGCATGACGAACTTCGAGCTGGCGCAGATGATGATCCGGCTGGGGGCCGTGACGGCCTCCGCGCTCGATGCCGGGGGCTCCTCGACGATGGCCTTCGACGGCCAGCTGCTCAGCCGGCCCTCCGACACGGGCGGCGAGCGCATGGTCGCCGAGTCGTTGAACGTCATGTACTACGGCGTCTACGCCCCGCAGCCCGAGCTGTCGTTCTCACCGAACGGCGACGGCGCCGGCGACCGGCAGACGCTCGCCTACAAGATCGTCCGTCCCTCGACGGTGACAATGACGCTGACCGGCCCCGGCGGCGTCACCCGTACGATCGACGCCGGCCAGCGGCGACCCGGCCTCTACAAGTTCGACTGGACCGGCAAGTTGAGCGGCGCTCCCGAGCCCGAGGGGCGCTGGCGCTTTTCGGTCACCGCCGTGGACGACGAGGGCAAGAGCTCGACCGCCGAGCGCAGCTTCAGCCTCAACAACACGCTGGGGTACGTCACGACCCGGCCGGGAATCGTCCGGGTCCGCAAGAAGGGCGGCGGCCGCCTCGTGATCGGCTTCCAGCTCACGCGGCCGGCTCAGGTCACCGTGGCGATCTCGTCGAAGACCGGCCAGCTCGTCCGGACCGTGCGCACCGCGCGGCTGCCTGCCGGGAAGGGCACGGCGGTGTGGGACGGGCGCTACGCGAATCGCCGCGCGGTCTTCTGGGGCACCTACGTCGCCAAGGTGACGGCCGTCTCGAGCGCCGGACGGACCGAGCTCGCGCGCTCCTTCCGCGTCAGGCGCTCCCGGTAACCCTCCTACACTCTTCGCTGTGCTGAGTGCCATCACGGACGCTCTGACGACGCTTGTCGGCGACCACGGCGTCTACGCGGTCTTCTTGCTGATGTTCATCGACGCCGTCTTTCCGGCGGCCAGCGAGCTCGTCATGGTCTATGCCGGCGCGGTTGCGGCAGGCGCCTTCGCCGGTCAGGACGTCGTGCTCTTCGGAGAGAAGATCGATTCCCACTTCTGGGCCTACGTGGCGATGGCGACGGCCGGCACGCTCGGGTACCTCCTCGGGTCGATGGCCGGCTGGGGCATCGGCTTCTACGGCGGGCGGCCGTTCCTCGAACGACGCGGACGCTTCCTGCATCTGACGCCCGAGAACATCCACCGCGCCGAGAACTGGTTCGAACGCTTCGGCGATCTCGCCGTGCTGATCAGCCGGGTGACGCCGGTGGTCCGCTCGTTCATCTCGATTCCGGCCGGCGTCGTGCGGATGCCGTTCGGGCGCTACACGCTGCTGACGATCCCTGGATCGGCCGTCTGGTGCTTCGGTCTCGCCGCGATCGGTTGGGGTCTCGGATCGAAGTGGGAGGAGTTCCACCACGCGTTCCGCTACGCCGACTACGTCGTCATCGGCGCGATCCTCGCCCTCGTCGTGGCCGCGATAGTCCGTCATCGCCGGACCACTAGACTGAGCCGCCGTGCCGAAGATCCCGCTCGTTGACGTTCAGGCGCAGTACGGCCCACTGAGAGACGAGCTGCGGGAGCGGTTCGACGCCGTCCTCGACTCGTCGAGCTTCATCCGCGGCCCGAATGTGCAGGCCTTCGAGGAGGAGGCGGCTGCCTACCTGGGCGTGATGCGGACGGTCGGCGTCGCCAACGGGACGGACGCCATCGTCCTCGTCCTCGACGCGCTGGGAATCGGCCCGGGCGACGAGGTCATCTGCCCGGCGTTCACCTTCTACGCGACCGCGGAGTCGATCGCCCGGCGCGGCGCGACACCCGTTTTCGCGGACATCGACCCGCGCACGCTGAACCTGGACGTGGAGGACGTCGCGGGCCGGGTAACCGCACGAACGCGCGCCATCATGCCCGTTCATCTGTTCGGCCGGCCGGCAGCCGTCGCCGAGCTCGCGGAGATCGGCCCGCCGCTGATCGAGGATGCGGCGCAGGCGTTCGGTTCGCCCGGCATTGCTGGCTCGCCGGTCTCGACGTTCAGCTTCTACCCGACCAAGAACCTCTTCTGCCTGGGCGATGGAGGGCTTGTGGCCGCCAACGACGAAGTCCTCGCCGAGAAGATCCGGATGCTCGCCTTCCACGGCTCACGCGACAAGACCGACTTCCAGTTCGTCGGCTACAACTCCCGGCTCGACGAGCTCCAGGCCGCTTTCCTCCGCGTCTTCCTCGGCCATCTCGACGGCTGGACGCGCGACCGCCGGGAAGCTGCGGCGCGCTACGCCGACCTCGGGCTCGGCGAGCTGGTCCAGATTCCCGAAGACGAGCCCGGCCACGTCTACCACCTGTTCGTCTGCCGCTCGCCGGAGCGCGACCGCATCCGCGAGGCGCTCAACGAGGCCGAGATCGCCTCGGCCGTCTACTACACGACGCCGCTCCACCTGCAGCCGGCCCTTCGCTTCCTCGGCTGGGGGCCCGGGTCACTGCCCGAGACCGAGCGCGCGGGGGGAGAGAACTTTTCGGTCCCACTCTGGCCGGGTATTCCTGTCGAGGTGCAGGAGCGCGTGGTCGAAGCGGTTCGCTCTGCCGTAGGAGTCGGCGTCGGATGAGCGTTCCGGTCAATCGGCACCGGCTGTGGCAGGTGGGCGCCGATGCCGTGCTCATCGCCGCCGCCTGGCTGCTCGCGTTCCAGCTGCGCTTCGACTTCAACGTCCCGCCGACCTTCGAGAAGGGACTCGCCGAGACGACGATCATCGTCGTGGCGATCAAGCTTGCTGTCTTCATCGCCTTCGGCTTCTACAACCGCTGGTGGCGCTACGTGTCCACGAAGGACATGTGGCGCGCCGCACTCGGTGTCCTGGTCGCCTCGGTCGTCGCCGCCCTGGCCGTCTACTTCGGGGATCCCTTCGAGCGGCGGCTGCCGCGAGGCGTCGTGCTGATGGACTTCGTGCTCCTGCTCGGGCTCGTCGCGGGGTCGCGCCTCGCGGCCCGGACGATCTTCGAGCGGCCGGCGGCATCGAGGCTCGTCGCGCGGGGCAAGGAAGTCATCGTCGTCGGAGCCGGTGACGCCGGCCAGCTGGTGATCCGGGAGATGCAGCGCTCGCGCCAGCTGGGCTACACGCCGATCGGTCTCGTCGACGACGATCCGCGTAAGAAGAACCTGCGCGTGCACGGCGTGCGGGTCCTCGGAACGACCGAGGAGCTGCCGCACATCCTCCGGGACAACAGGCCGGACGAGCTGCTGATCGCGATCCCGTCCGCTTCGGGTGAGGAGCGCCAGAAGGTCGTCGAGGTCGCGCGGCGGATCGGCATTCCCGTCAAGACGCTGCCGGGGCTTTACGAGCTGATCGCGGACGAGGACAACCTCGCGGCCCAGATTCGGCCGGTTCAGGTCGAGGACGTCCTCGGACGCGAGCCGGTCGAGGTCGACCTCGAGGCGATCTCGTCGTATCTCGCGGGCCAGACGGTGCTGGTGACGGGCGCCGGCGGCTCGATCGGCGCGGAGCTCTGCCGCCAGATCGCGAGGGCGCGACCGCGCCGCCTCATCCTGCTCGACCAAGGCGAGACGCCGCTCTTCGAGATCGAGCGGGAGCTGGTCGACGAGCGCGACTTCACCGCCAGCATCCCGGTGCTCGCCGACGTCTCGAACCGGCAGAAGATCCGCCAGGTCTTCGAGCGCTACCAGCCGAGTGTCGTCTTCCACGCCGCGGCCTACAAGCACGTCCCGCTGATGGAGGCGAACCCCCTCGAGTCCATCCGGAACAACGTCCTCGGTACGAAGATCGTCGCCGACGCGGCAGTCGAGTTCGGCGTGAATCGCTTCGTCCTCGTCTCGACGGACAAGGCGCTCAACCCGAAGGCCGTCTACGGCCAGTGCAAGGCGCTGTGCGAGTGGATCGTCGAGGCGTACGGAAGCCGGGGGGACATTCCGACCCGGTTCATGGCCGTTCGCTTCGGGAACGTGCTCGGGTCCGCGGGCAGCGTGATCACGATCTTCCGGCGCCAGATCGCGACCGGCGGGCCGGTGACGATCACGCACCCGGAGATGACGCGCTACTTCATGACGATTCCCGAGGCTTCATCGCTCGTCGTCCGGGCCGGCGCGATCGGCGGCCGCGGCGAGATCTTCGTGCTCGACATGGGCGATCCGGTCGCGATCCTCGACCTCGCCCGGGACATGATTCGACTGTCGGGCCGGGAGCCCGATCGGGACATCCCGATCGAGTTCGTCGGCGTCCGGGCCGGGGAGAAGCTCCACGAGGAGCTGTGGGGTGCAGACGAGGAGGTGGCCGAGACCGGCCATCCGAAGATCAAGCGCGCGCGCCGCGTGCCGATCACGGCCTCGTGGCTCGACGAGGAACTGGCGGTGCTGGAGCGGCTGGTGCGGGACGGCGAGACGCTGGAAGCCGTGTCGCGGCTCACGACGATGGTGAAGGCGCCCGTCCGAAGTCAGGCACGGGCACCCGAGCCGGAACGCGTCACGGACTTTTAGGCCGTACGGTTCACAGGGGACGCGGCTCCGCGAGACGCGTCCTCCCGTCCGATGCGAAGCCGAAGCCTCGTCCCGGAGGGCCGCCTCTGGATGAGACAGACGACCGCTTGGCTAGCCGCGCGAGAGGCACGAGACATGGCTCGCAGGGGCGCTGTCCCGGTGCCAGGCACGGGGACGATGGCCCGACTGGCCACGTGCGGGCCGGAACGCTGCGGCACCTCGTTAGCTGAGCGCGGGCGGCCACAGGACCCGTCCGCGAATAGCGGCGTCGTACGTGCTCAGCGGCACGGCCATGAACGCTTCGTTCAGGGATCTTCGGATGCGGCGGATAGAGATCAAGTTGTGAAGCCGGGCGAAAGCCGAAGCGCTCTCCCCGAACGCTGCTTCTACGACCGCAGCAATCTCGCCGAAATCGGCCGGCGTCTCGGGCCGAACGACCAGCATGTTCAGGCGGCGAGCAGCAGATCGAGGAGCTCCGCGGGGTCGCGCCGAATGCGGGTCTCCTCGCCTGAATCACGCTTCCTGATCTCCAGGGCTCGGGGATCGGTGATCGGCACGAGCCGGCCCTGGCGGATCAGCTCCTCGTCGACGCCGCCCAGCTGGCCGCCGAACGTCGTGTACACGGGGACACCCAGCGCGGCCGCCTCTCGATTCATCGTCCCGCCGGCGGACACGACCAGGTCGGCCAGGGCGATCAGGCTCTGGGCGTCGACCGCATGCTCCGGGACGATCACGGCCGGCAGTCCGAGAGAGCGAACGTAGTCGCCCTGCTCCTTCGTCCGCGGCAGGACGACGGCGTCCACGCCTTCCAACCGACCGACGTGCTCGAGCACCTGCGGAAAGAGCGGGTTCGAGCGCCGGTGGTAGAGGGAAACGTCCGGCGGAGTGCGGACGACCACGTGCGTCTTGTCGGGGCTCAGGCCCAGGCTCGAGGCAACCGAGGGGTCAGGCTCGAAATCCGCGAGGTAGTACTCCTCCTTCAGCCCCCCGTACTGCCGGAGCTTCGGCGGGCGAACGCCGTAGCGCGCGAGCCGCTCAGGCGGGATCGCGTCCGGGACGACGACATGTGTCGCCGCCCGCAGCCCGAGCTGGTGCTGGAGCCACGCGAACTCGTAGTCGAAGGTCGTGGTGCTCGGGACCCCGAGGCGTCGGGCAGTGATCGTGAGCTCGTGGGACCCATGCGCGAGCGCGTTGTCGAACCGTCGTCCCTTGGCCCAGCGCCGGAGGTCGCCCAGCCGGGAGGTGAGCGCGCGGGCCTTCCCGACGCGTGAGCGACCGCCGTGGCGGCCGAAGACCTCTGCGTCGATCTCATGCAGCTCGAGCAGCTCCAGCGTCTGTGCGTAGCTCCTGGCGGTCACCTCCACCTCGGCGCCGCGATCTTCGAGGATCCTGATGAGAGGACGGAACACCAGAACGTGGGCCGGCGCCGTGATGTCGATCCAGACTCTCAGAGCCGCTCCACTAGTCGGAATCGGATCGCCTCGATCAGCGTGTCTGCCTCGATCGGCTGCTCGAAGAACCGCTCGTGCGCCTCGCGCCAGTCCTCGACCGACTCGAAGCCCTCACCCTCGTCCCGGGCGAAGCCGAGATCGATCTCGGAAGCCGGGACGACGCGGATCTCGGTGATCTCGACGATCGCCCGGGGCCGGCCCTTCTCGTCTTCGAGGACGAACCGGTCGCGGGCCCTCGCTGACGGCTCCTCGCTCTCCGCAAGGCCGGCCGTAGACGTCTTCGCCCCGGAGAGCACCGCCTCGACGAGTCGCCGCCGCAGGTCCGTGCCGGGGTACCCGAGCTCGAACTCCGGCAGATCGCTCAGCTGGCGAGAGCCTCCAGGCGGGGCTCGCGAAGCGCGCCGGGCCGCCGCTCGACGTGCCGCTCGTGCCAGAGCGTGAAGGCCAGGAGCCCCCAAAGCTGCCGCGAGAGGTCCTCCTCGCCGGCCACGTGGCGGTCGAGCACCCGCTCGACGACCTCGGGCTGGAAGTAGCCCTGCCGTCGCAGGGTCTCGGCGGAGAGGACGTCGCGGGCGAACGGCTCCAGGTCGCCACGCAGCCAAGCGGCCGCCGGGATGGAAAAGCCTCGCTTCCGCCCGTACACGATGCGGCGGGGCAGAAGCGGCGCGGCGGCCTTGCGCAGGAGCCGCTTCTTCCGCAGCCCTCTGACCTTGAGCTTCGTCCGGAGCGCCTGGGCGAGGCCGGCGACGACGGGATCTAGATAGGGCACGCGCGCCTCCAGCGAGTGCGCCATCGACGCGCGGTCGGTCTTCACGAGCAGGTCGTCGACGAGGTACAGGCCGAGATCGACGTCCTGGAGGCGGGCCAGGAGCTCTGCCCCCTCGGTCTCAGCGAACCGCTTGCGTAGGAGATCCACGGGATCTAGGCGTGATCCACTCAAGGAGTCTGACCCCAAGAGCTCCGCGCGCGCGTCCGGCGAGAAGATCTCCTTCCACGCGTGGTGTCGCTCGAGCGGCGGCAGCTTTGCGCCTCGCACGAAGCGTTTCGCCTTGTAGTCGAAGCTCGCCTTCCGGCCGGAGCTCGGCAGCAGCTCCACGAGGGGTCTGACCCCAGAGGCGACCCGGCCGAAGCGCAGGGCGAGGAGATCGGCGGCGTACGTGTAGTAGCCGCCGAAGAGCTCGTCGCCGCCTTCACCCGAGAGCGCGACCTTGACGTGCGAGGCCGCGAGCTCCGAGACGAGATACGTCGGGAGCGCCGAAGAGTCCGCGAACGGCTCGTCGAAGGCGTCGGCCAGCGCGGGGAGGAGGAGCGCGGCGTCGGGCCGGAGGACGAGCTCCTCGTGCCGTGTTCCGTACATTGTCGCGACCGACCGGGCGTTCTCCAGCTCGTCGAAAGAGCGCTCCTGGAAACCGATCGAGAAGGTGTGGACCGGCTCCGAGCTCTCCTGGGCGGCCAGTGCGGCCAGCACGGCCGAGTCGACACCGCCCGAGAGCAGCACTCCGACCGGGACATCTGCGATCAGATGCGCTCGAACCGAGTCGCGCAGCCGCGCGCGCAGTTCCTCCACGAGCTCCGACGTGTCGTCGCGGCGGAGATCGTCGGCGTGAACCGGCGCAGGCCGCGAGAAGCGGGCGATCCGTGCTTTGCCGTTCTCCCAGACCAGGAGCGAGCCGGGCGGGAGTTTCCGCACCTCCCGGAAGATCGAGTAGGGCGCCGGGATGGAGTTGAAGGCCAGAAAGGCCTCGAGCGCATCGTGGTCGATCTCTCCGCGCGGGAGCGCGCGGAGCTCCGAGGCGAAGGCCAGGCTGTCGGAATCGATGCGGTAGTAGAGCGGCTTGATCCCGAAGGGATCGCGGGCAAGGACGAGGCGTTGCTGCCCGGCGTCCCACAAGGCGACGGCGAACATGCCCCGCAGCCGCTCGGCGAACGCCTCGCCGTGCTCCTCGTAGAGGTGGACGAGCACTTCGGTGTCCGAGTGCGTCCGGAAACGATGGCCGGCGCGCTCGAGGCCGGCTCGGAGCTCGCGGTAGTTGTAGATCTCCCCGTTCTGGACGACGTGGACGGTGCCGTCCTCGTTGGCGATCGGCTGGTCGCCGGTCTCGAGGTCGATGATCGAGAGCCGGCGGGCGGCCAACCCCACCGGGCCGTCGAGGAGAACGCCGTCGGAGTCCGGTCCTCGATGGACGAGCGTCGCGCTCATCGCACGCAGGCGCTCAGGATCGACCGCGCCGCTCCGCGACGCGATTCCGGCAATGCCGCACACTACTAGTGCTCCGCCCGGCGATACATGTCGGCTTCTGGCCCGCGATCATGTGACACCAGAGCCCACCCTTGGCCTTGCCAAGGCGGCAAGCAGCCTTGGACGCGGCCAAGACCGGCCTCTGGTGCGATGCTCGCGACCCAGAAGCTCGACGGCATCACCGGACGAGGCACCGTCCCTACTCTACTTTCGTGGGTCCTACTTTCGTGGGTCGGACCGCCCCGTGCAGCGACTGACCGAGCACGCGCCAGCCGGTCGTGGCGAGCGTACGCAGGTAGAGCCCGACCGAGCGATCGGCGATCCACTCGAGGTCGTGCGCGAGCTTCTCGGCCATCGAGGTCTCGTAGCCCCGCCTCACCTGGGCGAAGCCGGTAAGCCCCGGACGGACGACGAGCCGCTGCCAGTAGGCGGGAAGGTCGGAGGCGAGCTGTTCGAAGAAGATCGGCCGGATCGGGCGTGGCCCGACGAGGCTCATCTGACCGCGGAGCACGTTCCATAGCTGCGGCAGCTCGTCGAGCTGCGTCGCCCGCAGCCAGCGGCCCACGGTCGTCTGCTCGTCGCGGGTTCGGCGAACGAGCTCCTCGCCGAGGTATGGCCCGAGCCGCTCCTCGGCGCCCGCGCGCAGCGTCCGGAACTTGAGCATCGTGTAGAAGCGCCCGCCGCGCCCCACCCGCTCGCCGCGGTAGAGGAGCGGGGCCCCGCTCGTCGCGAGGATCGCCATGCTGATCAGCGCGAACGGAATCGCGGCGACGACCAGGAAGAGCACAGACAGGACGATGTCGAGCACGCGGAGCACCACGTCCACGCCCCTGCGCTTTGGTGTGTCGCGGGCCCGGCGGATGAAGCTCTCGGAGAGGGACTGCTCCTGCGGCGGCCGCATCTCGAGCACGTGTGGATGGTAGTCCTCGTCAAGGAGTGAGGGCCGGCTTTCGCCGGCCCTCGTGCTTCGATCAGGTAAGGCTCAGTGGCCGCGCTTCTTGCCGTGGCCGTTGTCCTTGCCCTTGTCCTTGTGGTCTTTGTCCTTGTTGCCGTGGCCGCTTCCCTGACTGTCAGGGACGAGCACGGCCAGCAGCTGCCCGTTTTCGCCTGTGCTCGAGCTCGGAGCCAGCGACGGTCCCGGCTGAGGCGCAGTGCTGTTGTGTGCCTGGACGTCCAGGAGCCACCAGTTGCGCCCGAGGACACGCCCGGCGTCGATGATCCCGGACGACTCCCAGGTGCCCGGCAGACAGCCGGTGCAGTTCTCCGGGTTCGGCGGATTGCCCGGAGGTGTGTTGACGCGCGCCACCGACCGCAGTTGGCCGTCCGAGAAGCGGTACTCCATGACGCGGCCGTAGCCGCCGCCCGCCGACGGTACGCGGAAGACCGCCTCGCGGTCCTCCTGGATCATCAGCACGCGATCGGACGCAGCCATGTTGTCCGGGTTGTAGATGTCGTCGTTGTCCGGCGGATCGCCGTTGATGATCATCTTCAGCGTCGCCCTTGTCGGATGAGCCCGGTCGATGTCGAGCTGGTAGACGCGGCCGCGGAGCGTTGCCGGCGCCTTGCCTGTGTCGGCGATGAACACCCGGCTGTCCTTACCGGGCAGAGCAGCAGCGTCCTCGAGACGGTCGAACTTGAAGGCGCTTTTGGCCGTAGCTGCGACCTTCAGCGTGTTGTCGTTCGCGTTCTCCGCCTGTGTGATCGGCACGAAGTGGCCCGGAATGGACTCGCCCTTCGTCGCCGTCGCATTCCCCGTCTCCGCCGCATTGTCCGCTTTCCAGACGTACAGGCTGCCCTGAGTGCCGGCGATCGCCTTTTTGAACGACGCGGCGATGTACGCGTACAGGTACGCGGGTTGACCAACGCGGAAGTCGTCGTCCGTCGTCAGGAAGACCCACTTCGAGAGCCTCAGCGGGACGACGTTCTCGTGCTGGAGATGGCCGAAGTGCGCCGTGTCCGTGAACGCGCCGGTCTCGGCGTTCATGGCGATCGAGCTGCCGTCATGGGCGGGCCCCGGCGGCTGGTTCGGCATCGGGATCGCTTCTTCACCCGTGAAGTACCAAGGCTTGTCGCCGACGATGCGCAGCGTCGCCGAGCAGAACCGCTCGTAGCCCTCGAGCCCCGTGAACAGGTACTTGGCCTCGTCCACGCTGCGCGTCGTCCGGTCGATCCGGAGCCTCGAGATCCGCGCGTCGACCCCCACTGGGTTGTTCGGGAAGGATCGGCCGAGCTCGTGGTTCATCACCACGGTGAAGGTGCGCGGGAGCTTCCCTCGCCCCTTCGCGGCCCCGTGGCCGTGGCTCTTGTTCGCGTACGCGCCGAGCCCGTCAGGGATCCCAGACATCTGGTACGCGGGCGTCTGGCCGTTCGGGACGACGTCGCCCGTCGAGAGGATCGGGTCGACGACCACTCCAGGCGCCGTCCCGACGAGGAACGGCTGCTTGGTCGTCTTCACGGCCGTCGCCCCGTGCTGCGCGAGTGCGGCGCTCGCGAGAAAGACGGCCACCAGCCCAGCCATGGCCGCCACCGCAGGAACTGCTCTCCTCATGGTCCCTCCTCTTGCCGCTTTTGTCGAAGGAATCTTTCTCGGCCCGCCCCTAGGTGAAACCAGGGCTGCGGAATCGCCGTCTTCTGCATAATGATTGCTTATGGACACGCGTCAGTTGGCCGCATTCTGCGCCGTCGTCGACCGGCGAAGCTTCTCACAGGCAGCGGAGCAACTGGGCGTCACTCAACCGGCAGTGAGCCTGCAGATCCGGTCGCTGGAGAAGCGGCTCGGCCAACGGCTCCTCGACCGCTCCGGGCGGCGAGTGGAGCCGACCGAGGCCGGCCAGCGCCTCTACCGGAACGCGCAGCGGCTCCTCGCCGTCGAGGAGCAGCTGCTCGAGGACGTGGCGGGCGACGGTGACGGCGAGCTCACGGGCCGGCTCGAGATCGGCTGCTCCACCGGGCCCGGTGCGACGGTCCTGCCGCTTCTGCTCTGCCAGTTCCAGGACGCGAATCCCGGCGTCGCCATCTCGCTCTCCGTCAACGACACGCAGCACGTGATCGACTCGGTTGCACGGCG